>JAODMY010000146.1 GCA_025465535.1 Glaciihabitans sp. | reverse complement strand
GGTGTTGGCGAGCCGCGGCCGCGCATCCAGGTCATCGTCGGCAACGACGGCGGCGGCACGATCTTCGACGGGTTGGAGGTCGCGGCCACGGCCCCGGAGGACGCGCTCGATCGGGTGCTGCTGACACCGCAGTCGGTCTCGTTCGAGGCACTCGCGGCCGCCTACGGCTGGACCTACCTGCGCGCGGCCAACCGCGGCGAGCTCGACCAGGCGCTGACGGCATCCACCGTGCCGACCCTCATCGAGGTTCCGCTCGAGCGTTAGCCCGCGCACTTGCAAGGTCGGCGTGCCTGGTGACGGCGGGAAGTCGGCGAGGCCACGGTCCCGCAACGTCGGCGTGCCTTGCCGCCGTGCGCCGTTCATAACTCAGCCTGGATTCGCGCGCGGCGGTAGGCGACCCGCGGGATTCCGCGGATTGCTCGCACCCCGTGGAAAACCAGGAGGAGTTATGCACGGGAGTAGCGTGAGACCGTGAGTATCCACGACCTGTTGCGCGGCGGGGACGATATCGTCCTCGGGAAGATCGACCCCGCATCCACGCCCGGTTTCGACCGTGAGCAGCGCGGCGGCAGGAAGGGTGGGGATAAGCACTGGGGCAAGAAGGCGGGTGTGAAGCTGCTGGCGAAGGGCGCGGCCGAGGTCGGTGAGCATCAGGAGCGACTGTTCGCCGAGAGCCTGAGCGGTGGCACGCGCAGTGTTTTGCTGGTGTTGCAGGGCATGGACACCTCCGGCAAGGGTGGAACGATCGAGCACGTTCTCGACGGGGTCGACCCCCACGGGCTGAAGATCCACGCGTTTAAGGCACCGACTCCGGAGGAGAAGGCCCACGACTTCCTGTGGCGGGTTCGCGCCCAGCTGCCGTCGCCCGGGGATCTCGGCGTTTTCGACCGCTCGCACTACGAAGACGTGCTCATCGCGAGGGTGCACGCCCTCTCTCCCGCGGAGGAGATCGAGCGGCGCTACGGTGCCATCGTCGACTTTGAGGCCGAGCTGCACGCCGCCGGGACGACCGTGATCAAGGTCATGCTGCACATCAGTCCGGACGAGCAGAGGTCACGGCTGTTGGCGCGCCTCGACGACCCGACGAAGCAGTGGAAGTTCAACCCGGAAGACGTGGATGAGCGCGAACTCTGGTCGGGATACCAGGATGCCTACGAGGTGGCGATCCGCAGGACCTCGACGGATGCCGCGCCCTGGTACGTCGTCCCCGCCGACCACAAATGGTACGCGCGGCTCGCGGTGCAACACATCCTGTTGGCGCACCTTCGCGCGCTGCACGCGCAGTGGCCCTCGCCGACCTACGACGTCGCCGAGCAGAGGGCGCGCGTCGTCTCGAGCACGATCTAGTCGCGCGGGCGGGCAGTTGCCGCGAGGCGTCAGCCGCGCGCGCCCGTGGCCTGCCCGAAGGCGTCGACGACCGGGCGGAACTTCATCCGGGTCTCGGCGAGTTCGGTGTCCGGATCGGAGTCGGCGACGATGCCGGCGCCGGCGTAGGCCCTGACCGTGCAGTCGTCGTCCACCTCAGCGCTGCGCAGCGCGATCGCCCACTCGCCGTCGCCATCCGCTCCGACCCAGCCGACCGGTCCGGCGTAGCGTCCACGGTCGAACGGCTCGAGCTCGTGGATCAGCGCGAGTGCCCGATCGGTTGGCGTCCCGGCCACGGCGGCCGTCGGGTGTAGGGCGGCGATCAGGTCGAGCGACGACGACCCATCGGTCAGCTCGCCTTCGACATCGCTGGCGAGATGCCACAGGTTCGGCAGTTTGAGCGTGAACGGCTGCTCGCTCGCCATCACGTTGCGGCTGTGCGGAGCGAGCGAGGCGAGCAGGCTGCGGAGGGCGTACTCGTGCTCGTCGAGATCTTTGGTCGAGCTGGCGAGCGTGGATGCCGCCTCCTCGTCCGCGTGAACGTCGGCTCCTCGGGGCGCACTGCCGGCCAAAACGCGGGCGGTCACCGCTCCGTGATCGGCCGTCACTAGCGTCTCCGGGCTCGATCCGATCAGCCCGTCGACGGCGAAAGTGTAGGTGTCCGGATACCCGCTGGCGAGTCGGTCGAGGATGACGCGGAGGTCGGCGCCGTCCGGAAGCTCCGCGACCATGGACCGCGCGAGCACCACCTTGCTCAGTTCGCCGGAGCGCAGGTGCCCGAGCGCGGATTTCACGGCGGCAACGTATCCGGGGCGGTCGAGTGGTCCGAAGTCGAACTTCATCGTGAAGTCCGGGCCGAGTGGCTCCAGCGGGGGGAGCGGATCCACGCAGTCCACCCGGGTGATCCAGCTCACGCCGTCTCGCCTGCCAACGATGATCGACGGAACGATCAGCACGCTCGTCTTCGCAGAATCGTCGGCGAACGTGAAGGCGCCGAGCGCCACGAGTCCGGTGCCGGGAAGCGAAAGCGGGTCGGTGACTTGCGCGGCCGACGCGACGCGCTTCCAGGCGGCGGCGGCATCCCGCATCCGATTCGGTCCGCTGAACTGAAGCCGCAGCGCTTCACCCATGCCCGCGATGCCCTGGCCACGACGAACGAAGACCAGCGGATGGCGGGAATCGGTGAGAGGAATGAGCGGCCCTGCATCGTTCACTGCTTCGGTAACAACCCGCAGCACGGGCGCATTGCCCGCGACGATATCCACTCCTCCAGATTAGTACGCGGGGGAACATCAAGCCTTTCTCAGTACACTGGATTATGTGAGTAAGGCGGATCTCGGCAAGCAACCGGATGAGGTTGCCGACATGTTCGACGGCGTCGCCAAACACTACGACCGCACCA
>JAODMY010000122.1 GCA_025465535.1 Glaciihabitans sp. | reverse complement strand
CCATGTCGTCAGGCTACCCGTGCCCACTACCGAAAACGAAGGACATTTCGCGCTGAAAAGCCCCGAACACCTCTTGACCCGTCCGAAATGGTGAAATCTCCTTCGTTTTCCGATGCGGTCAGTAGGGGAAATCGAGTTCCGGCGGATATTCGCCCCACGCGGTCAACTGCTCCGCGGCATCTCGAAGGTGCGACAGGGTGAGTCCGAGCAGCCCCGGACCGAAGCTCACGCGGGCTACCCCGAGCTCGGCCAGTGTTCGAAGCGGAATGGATGTCGCCCCGGCGATCACCGAAACCCTCCCGTCGATATCGTGCACGGCCCGCTCCACGTCGGCCGCAGTTCGCAGCCCGAGCACGAAGGCACAGTCCGCCCCCGCGGCGAGATACGAGTTCGCCCGGGTGACCATGTCGGCCCAGTCGCCTCCGCGCACGAGTGAGTCGGCGCGGGCGTTGATCACGAGGGGAACCCCGGCTGTGTCGGCGGACGACCTGGCCGCCGCAACCCGCGCCGCCGCATCCGAAAGATCGAACAGGGTCGACGAGTCGATACTGTCCTCGAGGTTCAGGCCGACCGCGCCAGTCTCGATCAGGCGGCCGACGTTGATTTCGACGCCGGCCGCATCCGCCGCGTAGCCGTTCTCGAAGTCGATCGTCACCGGAAGGTCGACGGCGTCGACAATCAGCCGCGCGGCCTCGAGGGCGGCGTCGAGGCTCAGGCCGCCGCCGTCGGGAACGCCGTGCGCGAAGGAAACCGAGTGGCTCGCGCTCGCGATCGCCTTCACTCCGGGAACGCCGGCCACGATGCGGGCCGTCACTGCATCCCACACATTGCTGACGATCAGCGGGTCGCCCGGAACGTGCAACGAATTCAGGAGTGTGGCCCTGGCGGATTGTGCCGCGGTGGCGCTGACGCTGGTGGCGGTGGCGGCGTCTGGTTCGGCGATCATGCTTCAGCGTGGCATCCCGGCGCTGCCATCACCACTGACTTTCCGCCATCCCGGTTGGGCGATCGTCAGGCGCGCTGCGACAACTCCGGCTTGCCCTTGATCGGGATGAGCAGGCCGAGCCCCGCCGCAAGAACGATGACAATTCCGATGATTCCGTAGATGCTCCCGTGGAAGAGCGTCACGAATAGCGTGAACAGCGCCGGCGCGAGGATGGTCGCGGCCTTCCCCGTGGTTTGGTACAGGCCGAAGACCTCGCCCTCGTGACCCGCTGGGATGACCCGAGCGAGGAAGCTGCGACTTGCCGACTGGGCCGGTCCGACGAAGACGCACATGAGAAGTCCGAAGATCCAGAAGATCGTCGTCCCGCCGGAGTGGAAGGCGAACACGCAGAGGCCCGCGATCACGGCTCCGATCAGGGCACCGACCATGACCGGCTTCGGCCCGAAGACGTCATCGAGTCGACCGATCAGCACCGTGGATACCCCGGCGACCACGTTGGCGGCGATCGCAAAGATGATCACGTCGCCGGCCGAAAAGCCGAAGGCGACCGCCGCGAGGACTCCGCCATAGGTGAACACGCCCGTCAGGCCGTCGCGAAAGACGGCGCTTGCGACAAGGAACCAGACGGTGCGCCTGCTGACCTTCCAGAGCCCGGCGATGTCGGCGCCCACGCGAGCGTACGACCCGGCGATGCGCAGGATGAACGCGACGATGTTGCCGCGCTCCTGCTTCTTCACGGTGATGGGCGGTTCGGGAACGGAGAGCAGCACGGGGATCGAGAAGCCGGCCATCCAGAGCGCCGCGATCACCATGGAGACTCGCACCGACAGGCCGTCCTTGTCGGTGACACCGAAGAGTCCGACATCCGGATGGATGAAGCCGAAGTAGAGGATGAGCAGGAGGACGATCCCGCCGAAGTAGCCCATCGACCAGCCGAACCCGCTCACCCGGCCAACGGTTCGGGCGGAGGAGACCTGCGACAGCATCGCGTTGTAGTTGACGCTGGCGATCTCGAAAAACAGGGTTCCGACAATGACGATCAGCAGCCCGAGCGGAAGGTAGGCCGCCTGCTCCTTGACGAAGAAGGCGCCGGCGATGGTGACGACGACGACCGCGGTGTTGATGCCGAGCCAGAGTTTCCTGCGGCCCGTGCCGTCTGAACGCTGCCCGGTGACGGGTGCAATGAGAAAGACGAGTGCGCCACCGATGATTCCCGCGACACCGAGGAGCGCGGTCGAGTGGTCAGGATCCCCGAAGCCTTTGGATGTGAGATAGACCGTGAACACGAAGGTTGTCGTGATCGCGTTGAAGGCAGACGAGCCCCAGTCCCAGAACGCCCAGGCGACGATCCGTCGCCGGGGGACCACGAGTTCATCGGAGAGCGAAAGGCCCGCGGCAATGAGATTTGCTGCCGCGGACGAGGTTGCGACGCCTTCGTCGCGTAACGCATCGGTCATGGTCGAAACCCTAGTGTTCACTGGCAACGAATAGGCAAACCGCCCCTGTCGAGTTTCGATGCATTCGTGGCGAGAGACGCACTTGAGTCTCCCCGACTCAAGTTCTTGCAAATCGACTTGACAAGCATCCGGCGCCCTAGCAAACTTGACATAGCGGGACTCAAGTTCCCGCACCGACCTCGCAAGACCCCCCGCAACAAAAGGAGTACTGAGCCATGGCTCGAGCAGTAGGAATTGACCTCGGAACCACCAACTCGGTGGTCGCGGTTCTCGAAGGTGGAGAACCGACGGTCATCGCAAACGCAGAAGGTTTCCGCACGACCCCGTCCGTCGTGGCCTTCACCAAGGATGGCGAGGTGCTGGTCGGCGAGACCGCCAAGCGCCAGGCCGTCACCAACGTCGATCGCACGATCTCGTCCGTCAAGCGCCACATGGGCACCGACTGGACCGTCGACATCGACGGCAAGAAGTACACGCCGCAGGAGATCTCGGCGCGCATCCTCGCCAAGCTCAAGCGCGACGCCGAGCAGTATCTCGGCGAGCCGGTGACCGACGCCGTCGTCACCGTTCCCGCGTACTTCAACGACGCCGAGCGCCAGGCCACGAAGGATGCCGGTGAGATCGCCGGCCTCAACGTGCTCCGCATCATCAACGAGCCGACCGCGGCAGCGCTGGCCTACGGCCTCGACAAGGGCAAGGAAGACGAGCTCATCCTCGTCTTCGACCTCGGTGGCGGAACCTTCGACGTCTCGCTGCTCGAAGTGGGCAAGGATGACGACTTCTCGACCATCCAGGTCCGCTCTACCGCAGGGGATAACCGCCTCGGTGGAGACGACTGGGACCAGCGCATCGTCGACCACCTCGTCGCCAAGTTCAAGGAGACCACCGGCGTCGACGTGTCCAAGGACAAGATCGCGCTCCAGCGCCTCAAGGAGGCTGCGGAGCAGGCGAAGAAGGAGCTGTCCTCGTCCATGAGCGCCAGCATCCAGCTTCCGTACCTCTCGCTCACCGAGAACGGCCCGGCCAACCTCGACGAGACCCTCAGCCGCGCGAAGTTCGAGGACCTGACGAAGGATCTCGTCGAGCGCACACGCAAGCCCTTCCAGGACGTCATCAAGGAGGCCGGTGTCAAGGTCGCCGATGTCGCCCACGTTGTTCTCGTCGGTGGATCGACTCGCATGCCCGCCGTCCAGGATCTCGTCAAGAAGCTCACCGGTGGCAAGGAGCCGAACAAGGGCGTCAACCCGGATGAGGTCGTCGCCGTTGGCGCGGCCCTCCAGGCCGGTGTCCTCAAGGGCGAGCGCAAGGATGTCCTGCTCATCGACGTCACCCCACTGAGCCTCGGAATCGAGACCAAGGGTGGCATCATGACCAAGCTCATCGAGCGCAACACGGCCATCCCGACAAAGCGGAGCGAGACCTTCACGACAGCGGATGACAACCAGCCGTCCGTCGCCATCCAGGTCTTCCAGGGCGAGCGCGAGTTCACCCGCGACAACAAGCCGCTCGGCACCTTCGAGCTGCAGGGCATCGCTCCCGCGCCGCGCGGAGTTCCGCAGGTCGAGGTCACCTTCGACATCGACGCGAACGGCATCGTGCAGGTGCACGCTCGCGACAAGGGAACCGGCAAGGAGCAGTCGATCACCATCACGGGCGGATCCTCGCTCGCGAAGGAAGACATCGAGCGCATGGTCCGCGAGGGCGAAGAGCACGCCGCAGAGGACAAGGCGCGTCGCGACGCGGCCGAGGTTCGCAACAGCGCCGAGCAGCTCGCGTACTCGATCGACAAGCTGATCAAGGACAACGACGAGAAGCTTCCCGCTGACGTCAAAACCGAGGTCCAGGCCGACGTCGACGCGCTCCAGAGTGCGCTTCAGGGCGATGACGAGGCGGCCGTGAAGGTCGCGTTCGACAAGCTCAACGCGTCACAGCAGAAGCTCGGCGAAGCGATCTACGCTAACCCGACCGATGGTGCCTCCGAAGCCGACGGTGGCGCAACCGAAGGCGAGAGCGCGACGTCGGACGACGAGGACATCGTCGATGCCGAGGTCGTCGAGGACGAGCCAGCCCCCGACTCGAAGAAGTAGGCCATGACGGAGAAGAAGGACTCAGAACCCGAGCAGGAACCGGTCATCAAGCCCAAGAGGGGTTCGAAGAAGCCGACGGGGTCCGAGGCTCAATCGGACGATGGCGGCCCCGACCTTGTGGACTCGATCGATGATCTCATCGAGGCCGAGGGGCCGGATGTCGAGACGTCTGGTACCGACGCGTCCGGTACCGACACGCCCGGTACCGAAACGCCCGACACGGACTCGCTGACCCAGGAGGAGATTTCGTTCCTCGAGGCTGGCGAGCGCGATCTGGTCGCAGACATGCGCAACGATCTCGCCCGCGCTCAGGCCGAGCTGGTCAACTTCCGCAAGCGTGTCGAGCGTGACCGCCAGGCCAACCGTGAGGCCGTCATCGCCGAGGTCATCCGTACCCTGCTGCCCGCCGTCGATGACCTCGATCGGGCAGAGGGGCACGGCGACCTCGCCGGCAGCCCGCTCGAACTCGTCGCGCAGAAGTTGCACGGCGCGTTCGCCCGCTACGGACTCCGCCAGGTCGGCGAGAAGGGTGAGGCGTTCGATCCCCACCTGCACGAGGCGCTCGTCCAGCTTCCGTCTCCCGACGTCACGGTCAACACCGTGGCCGACGTGATCGAACCCGGCTACGCGCTCGGCGACCGACTGCTGCGCGCCGCGAAGGTTGCAGTGTCAGTTCCCGACGGCCAGTAGGGAGCCCGATGGCAAGCCAGGACTGGTTCGATAAGGACTTCTACGCGGTGCTCGGCGTCTCAAAAGGCGTCTCGGACTCCGAGTTGAAGAAGACGTATCGCAAGCTCGCTCGGCAGCACCATCCCGACTCCAACGCGGGGGACGCGAAGGCCGAGGCGCGGTTCAAGGAGATCAGCGAGGCGTACTCTGTGCTCTCCGATCCCGAGCAGCGCGCAGAGTACGACCAGCTGCGCGCGATGGGATCGGGGGCACGATTCACCTCGGGTGGCGGCGGCCAGCAGGGCGGCTTTGATGATGTCTTCGGCAGCATGTTCAACAGTGGCGGCGGCGGGCGTCGTGCGGGCGGCTTCCAGCAGGGCGGATTTGAGGATCTGCTCGGCGGGATGTTCGGTGGCGGCGGGTTCGGCTCGTCCTCTGGTGGATTCCGTGGAAGCGGTGGACCGACCCGTGGCCAGGATCTGACCGCGAGCACGACGCTCGACTTCATCACGGCCATCAACGGCGACACGATCACGCTTCAGCCCCAGGGTGGCAAGTCGATCCGCGTCAAGATTCCGGCCGGCGTGAGCGACGGCCAGAAGATTCGGCTGAAGGGCAAGGGGCGACCGAGCCGGGATGGCGGCGAGCCCGGCGACCTGGTGTTGACGGTGACGGTGCGCAAGCATCCCGTGTTCGAGCGTGACGGCCTGAACCTGCGGGTGAATGTCCCGGTGACCTTCGTCGAGGCGACCCTCGGTGCAACGGTCGAGGTGCCGACCCTCGGTGGGGATCCGGTGCGACTTCGAGTCGCGCCGGGTACCCCGAGCGGACGCGTGCTGCGGGTCAAGGGGCGCGGTGTGACGACCCCAAAGGGCACCGGCGATCTGCTCGCGACCGTCGAGGTTGCCGTGCCGAGTCACCTGACAGAAGCCGCGAAGAAGCACCTCGAGGAGTTCGCGAAGGCGATGCCCGACGAGAACCCGCGCGCCGACCTTATTGATAAGGCGGGGGCGATGCACTGATGGACGAACAGAGCCCGATCTTCGCGATCGCGATCGCGGCGGAGCTGGCGGCCATGCACCCGCAGACGCTTCGCCAGTACGACCGATTGGGTCTCGTGAGTCCAACGCGCACGGCGGGCAAGTCCCGGCGGTACTCGATGCGGGATGTTGTTCAACTGCGGGAGATTGCGCGACTGAGCGCGGAGGGCCTGAACCTCGAGGGCATCCGGCGCATGCTGGAGCTCGAGAACCAGGTCGCCGCGCTGCAGTCCCGAGTTCGCGAACTCGAGGCGGCGCTCGCGGACGAGCTTCTCAATCGTCCGGGGCGTCGCATCTTCGCGGCGGGAGGATCGGGTGACGTCGTGCCGCTCCGAGCCGGGACGCGCGCGCAGCGCAACACACAGGTCGTCGTCTGGCGACCACTCGAGCGCGGCAATAGCTGATGACGACGATGCAGAACGAACGACTGGCCGACGCGGCCGACCGGCTCATTCTCGATGAGGCAGCAGCCGTACTGACCGGTGCGGATGTCGTCGTGATCGGCTCCGCGGCGCTCGCCGACGGTGCGCTGGCAGCCGGTGCGCGCGAGGTCGAGCTGCACGTCGATGACTCGGGGCAGACGCGAGACCTCGACGCCTCGCTTCTGGCCGACGCCCGGGTCGTGCTGTTGCGGTTGCCGAAGTCGCTCGAATCCCTCGACCACATTGCGCGGCTGATCGCCTCGCATGCGGCGCCGGATGTTGTGGTGTTCGCTGGCGCGCGCCTCAAGTACATGACGGTCGGGATGAACGAGATCCTCGCGAAGTCGTTCGATCGCCTCGATGTCTCACTCGCTCGGCAGAAGTCGCGTGTGCTCATTGCGCGTGACCCGCGGCCAATCGAGCATCCGGCGCCGCGGCGCGTATTCCAGTCCGATCTCGGACTCTGGGTCGGGGCCGTCGGCGGCGTGTTCGCCGGGACGGGACTCGACATCGGCACGCGAGCGATGCTGGCCGCGTTCGGC
The DNA here is from genome assembly GCA_025465535.1 of Glaciihabitans sp. Taxonomy (GTDB): domain Bacteria; phylum Actinomycetota; class Actinomycetes; order Actinomycetales; family Microbacteriaceae; genus Galbitalea. The sequence continues at coordinate 9,525 of JAODMY010000122.1, read as the reverse complement.
AGGCTGCCCGCCTACGAAACGGCCATCGATCTCGGCTGCGGGACGGGCATCCTCGCGGCGGAGCTGAAGCGTCGCCGCCCCGCCGCTCGGGTGATCGCGAGTGATGCCTCGGCCCTTGCCGTCGCCTCCGCGACCGAGACCATGGCCGCAAATGAACTGGATGTCGAGGTCGTCCGCGACGCGGGGCTTGAAAGCCAGGCTGACGCATCCGTCGACCTCATCGTGCTCAACCCGCCGTTCCACGATGGCGGCGCGGTGACGACAGACATCGCGCTGCGCCTCTTCGAGGATGCAGCGCGGGTGCTCCGCCCCGGCGGCCAGCTCTGGACCGTCTGGAACTCGCACCTCGCCTACAAGCCCGCGCTGACTCGCGCCGTCGGGCCGACCGCCGAAATCTCGCGAACGCCCAAGTTCACGGTAACCGCGTCGACAAAACAGTCTTAGCAACACACGACCACTCATCAGGAGAACCAATGGCCAACATGCAGGGTGCACCAGCAGCCTCCGAGGAACGTCAGCTGACGGCCCTCGAGCAGTACGGCATCAATCTCACCGAGATCGCCAAGAGCGGCAAGCTCGACCCCGTGATCGGCCGGGATGCCGAAATTCGTCGCGTCAGTCAGGTCCTGACCAGGCGCACCAAGAACAACCCCGTGCTCATCGGCGAGCCCGGCGTCGGTAAGACGGCCGTGGTCGAGGGCCTGGCCCAGCGCATCGTCGCCGGGGATGTCGCCGACTCGCTCAAGGACAAGCAGCTCGTCTCGCTCGATCTCGCGGCTCTCGTCGCCGGCGCGAAATACCGTGGCGAGTTCGAGGAGCGCCTGAAGGCGGTGCTGAAGGAGATCAACGACTCCGACGGACGCATCATCACCTTTATCGACGAGTTGCACACGCTGATGGGCGCAGGCGGTGGTGAGGGCTCCGTCGCCGCGGCGAACATGCTGAAACCCATGCTGGCCCGTGGCGAGCTGCGCATGATCGGCGCGACGACGCTCAACGAATACCGCGAATACATCGAGAAGGATGCCGCCCTCGAGCGCCGCTTCCAGCAGGTGTTCGTTGGCGAGCCGAGCGTCGAAGACACCGTCGCCATCCTGCGCGGGTTGAAGGAGCGGTACGAAGCCCACCACAAGGTGACGATCGCCGACTCCGCGCTCGTGGCCGCGGCATCCCTGTCCAACCGGTACATCACGGCTCGCCAGCTTCCGGATAAGGCCATCGACCTCGTCGACGAGGCCGCGAGTCGGCTGAAGATGGAGATCGACTCCTCGCCCGTCGAGATCGACGAGCTCAAGCGTGCGGTCGACCGGCTGAAGATCGAGGAACTGGCGCTCAAGAAGGAAAAGGATGAAGCGTCCAAGGTCCGTCTCGAAAAGCTCCGCGCCGACATGGCCGAGCGCCAGGAGGCGCTCGGCAAACTCGAGAAGCGCTGGCAGGCCGAGAAGGCGTCGCTGCACTCCGTCGGTGACCTGCGCAACAAGCTGAACGATGCGCGCATCGACCTCGACCGTGCCATGCGCGACCAGCGCTACCAGGATGCGTCCAAGCTGAACTACGAGACGATTCCGTCGATCGAGAAGTCGATTGCCGACGCCGAGAGCGTCGAGCAGCTCGGTCCGCGGATGGTCAATGACCAGGTGACCGACGAGGATATCGCGGCGGTCGTCGCGGCCTGGACCGGCATCCCGGTCGCCCGCCTCAAGCAGGGTGAGACCGACAAGCTGCTCGGCCTCGAGGGCGAACTCGGGCGTCGGCTGATCGGGCAGAAGCAGGCGGTCAAGGCCGTTTCCGATGCGGTTCGTCGCACCCGAGCCGGCATCTCGGATCCCGACCGCCCGACCGGATCCTTCATGTTCCTCGGCCCGACCGGCGTCGGCAAGACCGAGCTTGCGAAGGCGCTCGCCGAGTACCTTTTCGATGACGAGAAGGCGCTCGTGCGCATCGACATGAGTGAGTACGGCGAGAAGTTTTCGGTGTCGCGGCTCGTCGGTGCTCCCCCCGGATACATCGGCTACGAGCAGGGCGGGCAGCTGACGGAGGCCGTGCGTCGGCGTCCGTACTCGGTGGTCCTCCTTGACGAGATCGAGAAGGCGCACCCCGAGGTATTCGATGTTCTGCTGCAGGTTCTGGATGACGGCCGACTGACGGATGGCCAGGGCCGCACCGTGGACTTCCGCAACACCATCCTCATCCTGACCTCGAACCTCGGCAGCCACATCCTGACCGACCAGACGATCGACTGGCAGGACCGCGAGCAGGCCGTGCAGGATCTCGTGCGGCAGGCCTTCAAACCGGAATTCGTGAACCGGCTCGACGACATCGTGGTGTTCGCACCGCTGACCACCGACGATCTCGGACAGATCGTGTCGCTCTACGTCGATCGGCTGGCCAGGCGCCTCGCGGATCGCCGACTCGAACTTGCGGTGACCCCGGATGCCCGGACCTGGCTTGCCGAACGCGGCTACGACCCGATCTATGGCGCGCGGCCGCTGCGGCGCCTGATGCAGCACGAGATCGACGACAAGCTCGCGCGCGCCCTCATCGCCGGGGAGATCGCCGACGGGGACACCGTTCGCGTTGACCTGGCCGGTGATGGCCTGGGGGTATCCCGCTTCGACGCGTAATTGCTAGTGCTACTCAGCACCGAGGTTAAGGCATAGGCTCGGCCGCATCGGAGCAAGGGAGCGACTCATGGCCGCAGGCACCAAGGACGACCCGTGGCAACTGAAGACGCCGCCCGGGAGCTCCGACTACACGATGTATCGTGACGAGTCCGCGGATCCGCCGGTCATCGTCTGCCAGGTCGGGTCGACCAGGCTCACGTACCTGGCCAACGCGATCGATGACCTGCACGCCTGGCTCAAGGAGCAGGGCGACTGGGTTCCGCTCGGTGCCGCCGACGAGCAGAAGGCCGCGGCCGACGGAACCGTCGAGGCGTGGGGCCGGTCGGAATCCAATCCGGTCGGCGGCTGGTACGGAACCCGCAAGGGGTATCGCGGCCGCTTCGGGATGTACCTGCCGCCGCTGCTCGAGGCCCTTGGCCTCGCCGAGCTGACGCACGACGCTCGCAACAACAGCATCCGAGCCCTCTAGCCATCCCCCCCCGTTCTCGAGTCGGGGCATTTGGACCTTCCCGAGCCCCCGGAAGGTCCATAACCCCAGACTCGACGCTGGCATGGGCATGGGCATGGGCATGGGCATGGGCCTGGGCATGCGCGCGGGCGTGGCAGCGGCACGGGAGGGGTGTGGGCACCTCGCGGGAGCTTGGCGGGTGTTGGCATTCAGGTGGGGACCATAGGCTTAAGTCATGCTTGCAACTCTGATTTATGGCGAACGTGATATCCGACTCGAAGAGGTACCCGATCCGGTTCTCTCCACCGGGGGCGACGCCATCGTGCGCGTGGTCGCGGCCTGTGTCTGCGGCTCCGACCTGTGGGGATATCGCGGCGTAGTCCCGATCGCCGAACCCAAGCGGATCGGTCACGAGTTCGTCGGAATCGTCGAGTCGATCGGCGACGACGTCAGCAAGATCAAAGTCGGTGACTTTGTAATCGCACCGTTCTACGACTGCGACATGACCTGCAGCAACTGCATCAACGGCGTCAGCACCTCGTGCCTGCACGGTGGATGGTGGGGCGCGAATGACCGCTCCGGACACTTGGCGGATGGCGGCCAGGGCGAGCTCATCCGGGTGCCTCACGCGGATGGCACGCTGGTCGCAACGCCGGGTCAGCCGGATCCCGCGCTCATCCCGAGCCTGCTCACGCTCGCCGACGTCATGGGAACCGGACATCACGCCGCCCTGTCTGGCGGCGTCACTCACGGCAGCACCGTCGCCGTCGTTGGCGATGGCGCGGTCGGCCTGTGCGCGGTGCTCGCGGCTAAGCGTCTCGGCGCATCCCGCATCGTCGCGATGTCGCGGCACGCCGACCGGCAGGCGATCGCCTGGGAGTTCGGCGCGACGGATGTCGTCGAGGAGCGCGGCGAGGCCGGCATCAAGCACATCCTCGAGATGTTCGACGGCATCGGCCCCGACATCGTGCTCGAGTGCGTTGGCACGGCCGAGTCGATGGACCAGGCCATCAAGTCGGTGCGTCCGGGCGGGATGGTCGGCTACGTCGGCGTCCCGAACGGCGGCGCCGAGCTGCCGATCCGCACCCTGTTCGGCCGAAACGTCGGCGTCAACGGTGGGGTCGCTCCCGTGCGCAACTACATCCACGAGCTGCTGGCCGAGGTTCTCGATCACCGCATCAACCCGGGTCGCGTGTTCGACCTGACGCTTCCGCTTTCTGAGGTCGCCGAGGCCTACGCGGCGATGGATGAGCGGCGTGCGACGAAGGTGCTGCTGCGCCCGTAACTGCTCTCCACCCTGTCGAGTCGGGGCTTATGCACCTTCCGCACGGTTGGGAAGGTTCATAAGCCCCGACTCGACAAATGGGGAGTTGCTACTCCTCGCCGATGTCCTCGTTCCAGAGCTCGGGGTTGGCTGCGATGAAATCGCCCATGATCTTGATGAGTTCCGGATCGTTGAGCGTCGTCACCGCGGTGCCGTTCTCTTCGAGCCAGTCCTGGCCGCCGTAGAAGTTCACGGTGTCGCCGACGACGACGCGCCCGATCCCGAACTGGCGGACCAGGCCAGAGCAGTACCAGCACGGCGAGAGCGTCGTGACCATGGTGGTCCTGCGGTAGCTCTTCTGCCGACCGGCGTTCAGGAACGCGGCCGTCTCGCCGTGCAGCGCAGGATTGTCGCCCTGGACGCGCTGGTTGTGGCCGCTGCCGAGGAGGCGGCCGTCCTCGTCGAAGAGTGCAGCGCCGATCGGGATGCCGCCCTCGGCGAGACCCTTGATGGCTTCGTCTACGGCGACGGACATTTTCTCCGCGTCGGTTGTGTACAGGATGTCCGAACTCATGCGACGGAGTCCGCAGCGTCGACGCCCACGACGAGGTCGGGCGAATCGGTCAGCGGCCCACCCAGCTTCGGCCTGAAGGCCTTGAAGAGGACGAAGTAGAGCACCGCGGCGAGCACGAATCCGACGAGCGGCGTGAGGTCTCCGATGGTCGAGATGGCGAACTTGGCTGAGCCCGTGGTCGCCGTGGTGATGATCCCGTGGAAGACCGTCTGGTTTGCGAACAGCAGCACCGAGACGGCGACGGCAATGACGAACGAGATGATGCCGGCGGGATTGCGGTACTTTGCCGTCTCAGGCACGATCGAGCCGATCTCGGTGCCGCGACGCAACCAGCGGTCGACGAACACGATCCCGAGCCACGGCGCGATCCAGTAGGCGATCACGAGGAGGAAGTTCGTGTATTCGTCGCCGGCGTTCGGGATGGCGGTGAGCGCGATGAAGAAGCCGATGATGCCGAACACCGCGGCGACGATTGCGCGTCGAAGCGAGAACGCGAGCTTCACGCCGGCGGCGAGGAAGGACATCGCTCCCGAGTACACGTTGAGCGCGTTTGCCGCGATGGCACCCACTGCGATGGCGATGAGGGTGATGTCGCGCACCCAGGTCGGCATGCTGGAAACGAATGAGATCGTTGGGTTGTCCGCGTTGTAACCGACGATGGTCGCCGCGGCAGCGCCCGCCGCCATGAGGACCGTGCAGGAGATGAAGTTGCCGAGTCCAGCGGCCCAGGCAACCTTCTTGACGCTCGAACTCTTCGGAAGGTAGCGACTGTAGTCGGAGGCGTACGGATTCCAGCCGGCCGCGTATCCGAACGCCGCACCGACGGCCAGCGTGAACCCGCCGAAGCTGAAGTTGCTTCCACCGGGCTGGACGAAATCGAGCTTGGCGTGAGTGAAGATCGTGATCGTGGCGATGATGAAAATAATGCCGAGGACGTAGGTCGCATAGCGCTCGAAGAACTGGACGAGGTCGTGTCCGATGAACGCCACGATGATCTCGAGGGCGACGATGATGATGAGCGATGCCCAGGACGGCAGCCCCGGAATGAGCGCGGACAGTGCGAGCGCGCCGCTCACGGAGTTGACGGCGAACCAGCCGAGACCGGCGACGAGGGCGTTGATGCCTGCAGGCAGGATGTTGCCGCGGTTTCCAAACGCGGTGCGGCTCAGGACCAGCTGAGCGAGGCCCTCGCGCGGACCCCACGTGGACAGGATGCCCTGGGATGCGGCGCCGAGCGCGTTACCGATGACGAGGGCCGCCATCGCCTGCCAGAACCCGAGACCAAAAAACGCAACGGCAATCACGCCCACAAAAATGGTGGCGAACTCGAGGTTGGGTGCCGACCAGGTGGCGAGCAGCTGCCACGGCGAACCGTGACGCCGGGAGGCGGGGATCGCTTCGATTCCGCCGGGTTCGACGGTGGTAGCGCGGGGGCGAGGGGGAGCGTCTGTGATTGCCATGGCCAGAGCCTAGGTGCAGCGCTAACCCGCCCGAAAGCTAATTCATCGCAATCATGACGGTTTTACCCAGTATTTACACGCGCGAGCGTTCTACCGCGCGAGCTCCTCGGTGATTGCGGCGACGAACGCGTCGACGTCGGCCTCCGTGGTGTCGAACGCGCACATCCAGCGCACCTCGCCGCCAGCGCGATTCCAGTCGTAGAAGCGCACGCGCTCGCGGATCCGGTCGGCAACATCGTTCGCCAGCACACCGAACACGGCGTTGGCCTGTGTCTTCTGGCTGAACGACAGCCCGGTGATCGAGCCATCCGAGATGCCGGCCTCGAGCGAGGAGCGCAGCCGGGCCGCCATCGCGTTGGAGTGCGCGGCCGACGTGAGATACAACTCGTCCGTCAACAGCGCGATCAGCTGCGCGCTCACGAACCGCATCTTCGAGGCGAGTTGCATGTTGAGCTTGCGCAGGTAGATGAGCCCCTCGCTCCTGCTGGGATCCAGCACCACGATCGCCTCGCCGAAGAGCAGGCCATTCTTGGTGCCTCCGAAGCTCAGGATGTCGACACCGGCATCCGTCGTGAAGTCGCGGAACGGAACGCCGAGGGCCGCCGCCGCGTTGGAGATGCGTGCACCGTCCATGTGCAGCGCCATGCCGCGGGCGTGGCAGTAGTCGGCGATCGCGCGGATCTCGGCGATCGAGTAAAGGGTTCCAAGCTCGGTCGTCTGCGCGATGCTGACCGCGGCGGGCTGGACACGGTGCTCGTCGCCCCACCCCCACGCCTGGGTCTCGATGAGCTCGGGCGTCAGCTTGCCGTCGGGGCTGTCGACGGTCAGCAGCTTCAGTCCGCTGATGCGCTCGGGGGCGCCGGCCTCGTCCGTGTGGATGTGGGCGGTGCTGGTCGAAATCACGGCACCCCAGCGCGGCATGAGGCTGGTCAGCGCGGTGACATTCGCGCCCGTCCCGTTGAACACCGGGAACGTCTCGGCCTGCTCGCCGAACTGCGCGCGCATGAGCTTCTGCAACTGCTTGGTGTAGTCGTCTTCGCCGTAGGAGATCTGGTGGCCGCCATTGGCCTCGGCGATAGCGGCGATGACTTCTGGATGCGCTCCGGCGTAGTTGTCACTCGCGAAGCCACGGTAGTTAGAGTCGTGCAGTTTCATACTGTAAGTCTTGCCTATCGAGTGGCGTCTCCGTGACGAGGATGGCGCAGTTCAGAGATCGATGTGCTGGCCGTTGAGGGCGGCGGCATCCATGGTCCAGAGCGGGACGATCGCGGCGGCGAGATCGGCAACGGGGGTGCCGCCCCCACTCTGATTCGCGGTGAGCGAGGTCACGACGAGCGTGACCGCGGCGGCTGTCCCTGCCTTGCGCCATCCGGATGCCACGGCAGCGACCCACGCATCCGCCGCCGTCTTCAGGGTGGCGTAGTTTGCCCCGCCCCAGGTCGGCTTCGCTGCACTCGTCGACCCCACGACGACCAGTCGCCCGGCAGCGGATGCCGTCAGGTCGTCGTGGAAGGCCAGCGTCGCAAGGCGCAGGCTGGTGAGAAGCCGAGGCTCGAGCCACTCCCAGTCGTCGTTCTCGTGGCCGCCGCGCCAGCCGCCGACCAGGTGCACGAGACCGTCGACGCGGCCGACCTCCTCGCGGACTTTCGCTGCGAGGTCGACCGTGGCGGCGGCATCCGTGAGGTCACAGACGTACCGCTCTGACGCGTCGACGGTAGCGAGCCGGCCAGGATCGGAGCCGACCGCAACGACGACGTTGCCCGCAGCCAGAAGCGCCGCGCACACGGCGCGACCGGACTCGCCGGTCGCGCCGGTGACGACGATGATCACCCAGCCACCTCTTCGAAGACCGCCGACTCGGCCGTGATGCCTGAGGTCGATTCGATCACGCCGGCCATCTTCTTGCCCAGCGCCTCGTAGAACATCGACAGCGGGAACTCGTCGTCAAGCACGGCATCCGTCAGGCCCTTCGGCGGACCCTCGAGTGGAAGATCTCGCACGGCCCAGTGCGACGCCGGGTTCGGCGTGAGGGTCTCCGACACGAGGTCGTACGCCGCAAGCCAGTGCGCCATCTTCGGGCGGTCGATCGAGTGCCAGTAGAGGTCGTTGATGGCGTCGGAGAGGGCGATCACGACATCCGGAACCTCGTCCCAGTCGATCGTGAGGGCGGTGTCGGTCCAGTGCAGCACGTGGTGCTGGTGCAGCCAGGCGAAGAGCAGCTGGCCGCCGAGTCCGTCGTAGTTGCGGACGCGCGATCCGGTGATCGCGAAGCGGAAGATCCGGTCGAAGATGACGGCATACTGCACGAGCCTCGCGTGGTCGCGAATGATGGGGTCGGTGTCCTCGTCGCGCGCGAGCCGCACCGACTCGCGGAACGCCGTCAGATCGCAGCGCAGCTCTTCGAGCGAGTACAGGAAGTACGGCATCCGCTGCTTGATCATGAACGGATCGAACGGCAGGTCGCCGCGCATGTGGGTGCGGTCGTGGATGAGATCCCACATCACGAAGGTCTCCTCCGTGAGCTTCTGGTCGTCGAGCAGGCGCTCCGCATCCGCCGGGAGCTCGAGCTTCGTGATCTCCGCCGCGGCACGGACGACGCGACGGAAACGCGCGGCCTCGCGATCGGCGAAGATGGCGCCCCAGGTGAACGTCGGGATCTCGCGCATTGCGACCGTCTCGGGGAACAGCACGGCAGAGTTGGTGTCGTAGCCGTCCGTGAAATCCACGAATCGGATGGGGACGAACAGCTTGTTCGAGTAGTCGCCAGCTTCGAGATCTGCCACGAACTGCGGCCACAGGACCTCGATCAGCACCGCCTCGACCAGGCGATCGGTGGAACCGTTCTGCGTGTACATCGGGAACAGGACGAGGTGGCGCAGACCGTCGACGCGATTCTTCTGCGGCTGGAAGGCGTTAAGCGAATCAAGGAAATCCGGGACGCCGAAGCCGGCGTTCGCCCAGCGCTCGAAGTCGCGCGCCGAAGCATCGAGGTACGCGGAGTCGTGCGGGAGCAGGTCACGGAAATTCAGGAGTTCGGCGCGGATGGTGGTGACCAGCCCGCGTGCTTCCGCGTGATCGGCTTCCGCGGGGATGCTGCCATCCTGAATTTGCAACGGTCGGAGGTCGGCGACCGCGGCCTTGAGGTTCACCCAGGC
>JAODMY010000092.1 GCA_025465535.1 Glaciihabitans sp. | reverse complement strand
CTGACGACGAGATTCAGGCGCGCGTCTTCATGGCGGCTGCGACATAGGAAATGGCCTCCTCGCTGGAGACCCCAAGTTTCCTCATTCGATCGGCGTACTCGCGAGCGGCTTGAACGGCGTGCGTGCTTGCCGAATTCGGACTTGCCTTGACGAAGGTACCCGCCCGTCCGCGGGTGTGCAGAAGCTCCGCTTCCTCAAGTTCTTTGTAGGCGCGCGCCACCGTATTGGGCGCGAGCTGTAGGTCGGCCGCGAGAGCTCGCACGGTGGGCAGACGGGTTCCAGCAACGAGGTCGCCGTTGTTAATCATGGCAATGATCTGCACCCGAAGCTGTTCGAACGGTGGTGTTGCCGACGCGGCATCTATCCGAAGAATCATTGCGCCCCGATCTTGACAAGTTCGGGGTAGCGATGGCGAAGGATGTGGCTGCGTGGACGGGGAAGAAATACCTCGACTGCCGCCGCGGCTACCGCGATCCCGCCCACGACGTTGAATCCCACGACAGTCGGAATCAACGTTTGGCTCAGAGGGCTCAAGGCTTCCGTGATTTCTTGGATGCCAAAGAACGTTCCAAACACCCCCAACAGGAAGGCTCCGGCAGCAAGATCCCGGACCGCTGCAGAGCGCAAAATGTCGTCCCAAGCCAGGCTCGTTGCGGACCCTTGGATCTGGTGCGCGCGCACGATAAGCCTGCCGGACACCTCGAATCCGATCAGGGCCACGATCGCGACCATAGTGATTAGCGCAGCGACGCTGGGTATCTCCGGGAAAACCCGCCCGATGTCCTGGGTTGCGAGCAGGGGGAGGACCATCTCAAATGCGAGGGCAACCAGGGACATTACCGCCGCGGTGCGCGTCACGATTCGTTCCCATCGCGGAATGTAATCGCCAAGTTCCCGATGCCGGGCATTGGCCAGGTGGATACCGTCGATTGGTTTGGCAACTTCTCCCGTAGCGGAGGCCGCGGCACGGCCCACTGCGGCCCCGACGGCGTATGCCCCAATGAGAAAGAGCGGTGCTGGCCCGCCTCGATCCGCGCCCACGAAGAATGCAAACCAGGTTGCCGCGATTGCTCCGACTGCTCCGCCTGCTGCTGCGCCGATGAGACGGCGACGCTGTGCGGTTTCGATTGATCGGCGATCACTCTCGTCGACAGCAAGGCCTACGGCGGCAGCAAGCCTGGAGGTCGTTGCTCGTCGCGCACCAGATACCGTCGCGCACACAATCATCGCGCCCGAAAGGAGGAGAAGGACGCCACACACCAGCCACGTCGAGAACCGCACTTCAGCGAGCATGTCTGCAACGAAATTCACCTTGATACCTCCATTGTGTATGCCTGATTGTCGCATATAAGCAATACAATTAGCAATACACAAGGGGCGCCCCGAGCTCCCTCTTTCGGTGAGCCGACCGCTCAACGTTCCGCTATCGGCGCGACTGCTTGATCGCGAAAAAACTCGGCGATTAGTTAGTCTGCGAAAAGCTCGTCTGCTGGCTCGTAAGCCCAGCCGCGATCTACAAGCGGGCGAGCGAATCCTGTCTGGAGCCCTTGCAAGGTGGCAGCCGCGTTTAGAAGAGGAAGAACATCCACGACGAGTGCCTTCAATAATGCGCTTTGCCGGTGCTCGTCGGAAAGGTCGACGCTCAGATCCAGAATTGCGGCAATATCCGGATCCTCGTCAGTGACGAAGTCATCGAGTCGGCCGATGATATGAGACGTATTTGGTTTTGGGAAGGTGGCGTCCGCCAGTTCAAGAATCCAGATTCCGTAATTCATGTAGTAGCTCGGCCCATACCGCGACTTTTGGAGGTTCAGCAAGCAGATTGTTTCATCGCTTCGCGAATACCACGAACCTGAACGCTTTACATATCCAGCGGACCTACAGAACCCGTCGAAGGTAGCCACGACGACATTTTCCTCGGTCATTTCGATTCCTCTTCATCGCTTGTACGACCAATGATGCCGAAAAACCGACCAGCACGTCGATGCCAGCGAGGAACCGGCGGCCGACGAGCGCTTGACCGGGGCAGTGTAATCAGCCGTTCATCAACTGTTTGGTTGCCCCAGCATGGGGTACGCCAGAGTCTCTTCTTGGGACTCCTGGTGAGGATGCATCGGGAAGGCAGCTGGTTGCGTGCGACGACCTGGGCATCACCCTGCGGGCGCGTTCACACCTGACCGTTCGGACTGCGTGTTCGATTGCTCGTGGAACCCTTTCCCGCGGCATCCCGCTCCTCGAAGAGCACCATGACGCACCCGATTGCTGCACTCATGCTTGCGTGTCCGTGAGCTTCGACTGCAGCTGAGCTCCCGCTCGGAGAGCCGTTCGACATTCGCCTGGCCGCAACGTAACGGATGTGGCTGAACTGCCACGCGCCTGGCCAAGGCGCTGTTAACGGTAACGAGCCATTCATCCACTGTTTGTTTGCCCCCCATTCGGGGGCACTGCCAGTGTGTTTCTTGTGCCTCACCAGTGAGGCTGCACCACCACCGCAAGTGCCCGGCGAACGTCATCGCGGGTCTGCGTTCTCAGCAACACAAACCTCTGAAAGGTATGTAGATGCCCAACAATTCACCTCGGCGCTGGCAATCCGGCCTACGTCGGCTCTCTTCGCTGGCCAATAGGCACCGTATTCTCGCGATCACCGCTGCAGGCTGCACACTTGCTCTGCTTGGCGGTGGGATCGCTACCGCATCGACGATTGCGCTCGGCGACCAGCAGGTCGGATCCCAGTACAGTGGCGGGGAGCAGATCGCATCTGGCCAGATGATCAAGCCCATCGGCGACCGTGTGATGACGCCATTCGGCAAGATCATGGGGTCGGTTGTCAGCCCCAACGGCCGCTACCTTGTCGGAACCAGCACCGATGGATCGGTCGATCTACAGGTCTTTGACCTGAGCACCTACAAGCCGGTGGCAGCCGCGGGCACCCTCGCGGCCGCATCGTTCGCGACCGCGGCGACCAAAGCCGGCTACGGGAACATGGCCTACCTCAAGATCTCCGACGGCACTGTCGGCCAGGAGGGGCCGGCCTTTTCCCCAGACGGGAAGTTTCTCTTCGCTCCGGACGCCACCGGCATCGTCCGGTACCCATTCAATGCCGACGGCTCGCTCGGCGCCGGCACGAAGATCAGCATCCCGACCGTGGGTGGCCTCGAGGCGCTGACCGCCGGGATGGCCTTCTCCGCCGACGGCTCGACCCTTTACGCCGCCGTCAACGGCCAGAACACGGTGGTCGCGATCGACCCGGCCGTGGGCACGATCAAGCAGACCTTCGCCGTGGGCATCGCTCCGCGCCAGTTGAAGTTCGTGGGCAACACGCTCTATGTCTCGAACGAGGGCGGCCGTCGGGCCGTCGCGGGTGACACAACGATGGGCTCCTACGGTACGCAGGTGCCTGCCAACACCACTCTGGGTACCTCCACGACGGGAACAGTCAGCGTCATCGACACGGCGAACCCATCGACACCGGTCTCCTCGATTCCGGTCCAGCTCCACCCGACAGCGATGTACCTCGCCGGTGCCACCCTGTACGTCGCCAATACGAACAGCGACACCGTCTCGGTGATCGACACGAAGACCGACACGGTCAAACAGACCATCGCGACCCAACCGTGGGCCTCGTCGAAGACCGGCTACGAGCCGACCGCGATCACCATGCAGGGCGACCACCTGCTGGTCTCCCTTGCCAGCGCCAACGCGATCGCGGTGTACACGGTCAACACGAAGGATCCGCGCGATCCGGCCAGCTACATCGGCCTCCTGCCGACGGACTATTTCCCGGAGAACGTCAGCGCGGTCAACGGCCAGATCGTGGTTACCAACACGCGCGGAATCGACGCGCGCGGCCCGGAACTGACCTTCGACAAGGGGCAGGGAACCACCCCGGCCACGGGCCACGGCACCCACTCGACCACCGCCTCGCTCACCCGGTTCACGCTGCCAAGCGACAAGCAGATCCAGAAGTACACCCCAACGGTATTCGTCCAGAACGGATGGGACGCCACCTCGGTCAAGGAGGCCGAGGGCAACCAGGCCGCGAAGCAGCCAGTCGTCGCCATCCCGAAGCGCATCGGGGACCCGTCGACCATCAAGCACGTGTTCCTCATAGTCAAGGAGAACCGCAGCTACGACCAGATCTACGGCGACATGAAGCAGGGCAACGGCGACGCGTCGCTTGCCCAGTTCGGCGAGAAGGTCACCCCGAACCAGCACGCGCTTGCCACCCAGTTCGGCCTGTACGACAACATCTACGACATCGGGACGAACTCGGCCGAGGGTCACAACTGGCTTATGCAGGGGGACAACCCGGCATACACCCAGACCAGCGCGGGCGAGTACACCCGCTCGTACGACACGGAGGAGGACGTACTGGGCCACCAGCGCTCAGGCTTCCTCTGGAACTCGATCCAGTCCGCAGGCAAGACCGCGAAGAACTTCGGCGAGTTCGAGTACGGCGAGGGCAAGCCGGTCGATGCGACCTGGCAGCAGTACTACTGCACTGCGAAGGACGTCATGGCCGGGGGTGACCCAGCCCAGCTGTTCTCCCCATCGCTCCAACTGCACGCCAGCTCCGCCATCCCGTCGCTCAACGCGATTACGGACCCGAACGCGGCGCCGTTCGATCTCGCGATACCAGACACCTACCGCTACGAAACCTGGAAGCAGAACTTCGTGAAGAACGGCCCGTCCAACTTCAACATGGTCTGGCTGTCGAGCGACCACACGGGCGGCACCGCCGACCCGGAGGCCCAGGTTGCCGACAACGACCTCGCGGTCGGGAAGATCGTCGATGAGATCTCGCACTCGCCGTACTGGAAGGACTCGGCGATCTTCATCACCGAAGACGACACGCAGAACGGCGCCGACCACGTCGACGGGCACCGCGCACCCGTCCAGGTCATCAGCCCGTACGCGGTGCACGGCAAGACGGTCAGCACGTTCTACTCGCAGATCAACATGGTCCGCACCATCGAGCAGATCCTCGGCGCCCAACCGTTGAACCAGAAGCTCGCCGCGGCGACGCCGATGACCGACGCGTTCACCAACAAAGCGGACCTGACGCCATACAACGCGGTGCCAAACCAGGTGCCGCTGACCGAGGGCGTGGTTACCGCACCAGCCTGCGGCTACGACACGCTCGGCGCGACCGGCGCTGCGGCGAAGGCGGTCAACGCCGCCGCTGCCAAGGCCGCCGCGATTCCGTCGTCAGAAAAGGCCGTAGCCGCCCAGTGGCAGACATGGTCGGAGAAGCAGCACTTCACCGGAACGGCGAAACAGAACGCAGTGCCCGACGTCGACAACCCGGAACTGATGAACCGCTGGACGTGGTACCAGGCCCACCACTGGACGACCCCATACCCGGGCGACACCAAGATCTACGGTCCTAACAACGTCCCCGGCATCCCAGCAGGCTCGACCGACCACAACGACGGCTGATCACCCCCGCTGATCGCCTGCACGCGCCGGGCCTGACGGGACACCCCGCCGGGCCCGGCGTTCGCGTCCCCGCACTCAATAGTTGTCGGTTCTAAACGTGCACTGCCTCAAGGCGTCGTCTCATGCTGGGTTTGAGGGGTCCCCTCAGCCAAGCGGTTTGCGGCTTTCATGATTTTCATTGTGGACGTTCAGCCGGAGCCCCGGCGTCGAACATACTGTTGGTAACACCATGTTTTACCTGATCCTCGGGCTGATTATCATTGAGCTGTTTTTTCAGGTTCGCGCGAGCACCGCAGTCATCGGGAGCCGCCAGCGTTATGTGTCACTGTCACTTCGCCGTCTGACGAATTGGGCCATCAATCTGGCCTTCATCGCAGAAGGCATCTTCTT
>JAODMY010000021.1 GCA_025465535.1 Glaciihabitans sp. | reverse complement strand
CCGGCATGAACTGTACTCCCGAAGGAGTTCGGCCAACGTTGGTCAGATCGCTACCGCGGTGCCTGGGTGCGTTCCGCTCCCCGTGGGCACGGACCAACTATATAGCAGTTCCAACGTTGAAATAACCGTTGTTTGAATAAACGATTTCTGAACAAGCGGATAAATCTCCGGGGCCGGGAACGCCCTCAGGATTCGCTGGTTCCGCTCGTTTTTCGAGGCTCGTCTCCGAGCTCGATTCCGGCCGCATTTCCGGGGATCTCGGGGGCTGGAGCAGCCGAATCCGCCATCCGGACGAGGAGGTCGTAGAACACCTCTTCATCCTTCGGGGAGAATCCTGCAAATATCCTGTGATTGCTCGCATCGGTCGCAGCGCGGGCCTGTGCGGCAATCCTGGAGCCCCGTTTTGTTACGTGTACCGGAACCGTTCGCCGGTCACCCTTGCTCCGACGCCGCTCTACGTAGCCGTTCTCTTCGAGCTCATCGATGACAGCCACCATTGCGCTCCGATCGATGCTGAGACGTTCGGCAAGTCGCGTCTGCGTGTCGGGGCCTTCGTCATCTAGAACGACGAGTACGAGAAATCCGCTGACCGACAATCCGACCCGTGCGATCTCCTGCTCGTACGACGTGTACCACGCTTCGAACACGTACTTCATCACGTAGCCGGGCCACTGTGTCAACGAGGGCGGAAGTGCCACGATCCTCTTCGGTGCAATTCGGGGCCTGGCCATCAATCAATGCTAGCAACCAGCGATCAGCGAGGACCTTCCGGCGCCGCGCCCCACGACCCACAAGCAAATGAAGCCGGCAAAGAAAAAGGACGCGTGACCGGAAATTCTTCCGATCGCGCGTCCGTGCAGTGGACCCTAGGAGATTCGAACTCCTGACCTCCTCGATGCGAACGAGGCGCGCTACCAACTGCGCCAAGGGCCCGTTTACTGCGTAGCAACGATATCAGGTTGAGTACAGACGTTGAGACCAGCAGGGACGTCGAGAACAGCAGAGAAGTCGAAACCGCTACGCGGAACGACGACGTCGACGAAGAACCTCATCGATATCGGGAGCAGCGACCCCATCGCCAGCCACGATGCCCATGGTCGCGAAACGACTCGGGGCTTCGACCGGGGCTTCGACCGGGCGCTGCGGGATGGGCGTGACCTCTGGCGACTCCTGGGCCTTGCGAAGCGCACGGTCCGCTTCGACTGCGGCCGCGAGCAACTGCAGCTGCGGGTCTGCGACAGCCGGGGCAACCGGCCGGGCGGGAGCCTCCGTGCGCGAGAGGTAAACGGGCTTCGGAATGGCGACGGGAGTCCAGGTGGCGACCGGCGGACGAACGGCCTCGGGCTCCTCGATGACACGGCTGCGCACCGGGCGTGCGACCGGTTCCGCAACCGGCACCACCGTGCGGCGACGGGCCATGCTCGCGAGCCGGGCGAGGGCTGCAACGGAGATGACTCCAACGACAGAAGAGAATCCGAGGATGCCCCAGGCCGCGGGAGCAATGCCGGTCGAAATCATGAGTGAGGCCTGCACGACGAAAGTCGCAATCGAAGCCAGGAGAACCAGGGCTGCGATGGAACGAGTGCGACGGAGCCTGCGCATCGTCCTCGCCCGAGCGGATGCCGCGTGACCGGGCCCGGCCGATGCGACCGCGAACCGTCGGCTTGCCTCGCGAGCGACCTGGGCATCCTTCGAACGCTTGATCGCCTCCGCGAGCTTGTCGCGATCGGTCACCTCGCCGTCCGGTGACACGATGGCCTTCGCCCGCACGACCGCCGGGATTGGGGCGGTTTCCTGCAGAACTCGGAGTGCCTGCTGCCTTCTGACCTGGGTGCGCTCGACTGCCACGTACTCGCGACGCTTGAACATCGAGGGCATTAGATATACGAGCCAAAGGCCGGCCGCGAGCACGACCATGATGCCGCCGCCAAGACCAGTGATCCCCATGGCACTACGGTACGAGCGCACCGGGCAAAACTTATGACGGCACGCGGTAGGTTTCGATAAGCGTGCGCCCCAGAGGGCGCTCGCTACTCGACCAACAACAAGGTCAGCGGCGAGTGATGATCCGCAGCGGCATCGCGGCCTTCGCGAGGTCTGCGGCCGGGACCGCGGCATCCTCCTCGCGCGCCTCGCCGTTCTGCCAGCGGAGCAACACTCCCTGCGGAAGCTCATCGACCGTCAGCGCAAAGCAGAAATGGTCACGCCAGTCACCGTTGATGTGGATGTATCGCCGACGAAGCCCCTCATACCGGAACCCCAATTTTTGGACGACCCGCAGGCTCGGGATGTTCTCTGGGCGAATGCAAATTTCCATGCGGTGGAGCCCGAGCCCGAAGAAGCAGTGGTCGGTCGCGAGCGCGACGGCCGTTGGCGTGACGTTCTTGCCCGCGAACCGCTCAGACACCCAGTAGCCGATGGTCGCGCAACCGAGCGACCCGTAGCTGATGGATGACACGTTGAGCTGGCCGGCGAACTCGCCCTTGTATTCCATGGCGTACGGAAGCCCGAGCCCCGAGCGCGCATTGGTCTGCAGCGCACGGATGCTCGACCTCACGTCGAACGACAACGGCCCGTGCGGGTTGGTCGCCTCCCACTGCTGCAGCCAGCCGCGGTTCTCGACAAGTTCACGCTCGAGCGCGCGCGCATCCCTCAGCCTGATCGGCCGGATCGTGACGTCGCCACTGGTCAGCGGCGGAATCGTGGGCATTTCTACTCCATTGTCGAGACGAAGTCCCTGAGCCAGGGACGGAGCGCCTCACCCAGGTCCTCGCGATCGACTGCAAGCTGCACGATCGCCTTGATGTAGTCGAGACGATCGCCGGTGTCGTATCGACGGCCGCGGAAGACAACGCCGTAGACGCCACCGGCGATGTCATTCTCGGCGACTTCCTGAAGTGCATCCGTCAGCTGGATCTCACCGCCGGCACCCGGCTCGGTGTGATCGAGCACGTCGAAAATCTGAGGCTGCAGAACATAGCGGCCAATGATGATGAGGTTCGATTCGGCCGTTCCGGTCGGAGGTTTCTCGACGAGTCCCGTGATGCGGACCACGTCGCTCTCGTCGGTCGGCTCGACCGTGGCGACTCCGTACAGGTATGCCTGCGACGGGTCAACCTCGAGCAGGGCGATCACGCTCGCATTCTTTTCGCCGGAAACCTCGATCATGCGGCTCAGCAGCACGTCGCGCTCGTCAATGAGGTCGTCACCGAGCAGCACAGCGAATGGCTCGTTGCCCACGTGCATCCGCGCGCGAAGGACCGCGTGGCCGAGGCCCTTGGGGTCCCCCTGGCGCACATAGTGGACGTCCGCGAGGTCGGTCGAGTAGTTGACCTTCTCGAGCCGTTCGGTATCGCCCTTTCGCTCGAGAGTCGCTTCGAGCTCACCGATGCGGTCGAAGTGATTCTCGAGGGCGCTCTTATTTCGCCCGGTGATCATCAGCACGTCGGTCAGTCCGGCAGCGACGGCCTCTTCGACCACGTACTGGATTGCCGGCTTGTCGACGACGGGCAACATTTCTTTCGGCATTGCCTTGGTCGCGGGGAGAAACCGCGTGCCAAGACCGGCTGCGGGGATTACCGCCTTGGTGATCTTCGGGGCCATACCGACAGGCTATCGGGCAACTGCTTCTAGAATTGCAGGATGACCGACGATGTCAGTCACCAGAAGCGGGCCCTCCGCGCGGAACTTCGCGAGCGCAGGCGCACCATGACGGCGACCGAGCGCGAAACCAACGCTGCGGCGATCACAGAACAGCTTGAGAAGCTGACCACCGATCTCGGTGTCGATTACATAGCGGCGTACCTTTCGAGGCCGAATGAACCGGGCACTCGGGACTTCCTGGCCTGGGCGTGCAAACGAGGCATCCGGGTCATCCTTCCCGTGTCACGAGACGACGGGCTGCTCGATTGGGCACCGTACGACGCAAACGATGAGATGGAGGACATCGCCGGCATGCCAGCGCCGACCACCGAAATCCTCAGCCCGATGGCGATCGATAATGTCGGCCTGATCATCGTCCCGGCGGCGACCGTCGATCGCACAGGGATGCGCATGGGCTGGGGCCAGGGCTACTTCGACAAGACACTCGGCAGCATGCAGAAGTGCCCACCCGTCTATGCTGTGATCTTCGACGATGAACTCGTCGACACCGTGCCCAGCGAAGTGCACGACAAAACCGTGAACGGCGTAGTTACGCCAAGCGGCATACTCCGCTTCTCCTAAGGAAACCGTTTTTGCCTACATATTCCTACAAGTGCACCGAGTGCGGCACTGCCTTTGATATCTACCAGGACTTCGCGGACGCCAGCCTCACCGAATGCCCGAACTGTGCCGGGAAACTCCGCAAGGTCTTCAGCGCCGTCGGTGTGACGTTCAACGGATCCGGCTTCTATCGCAACGATTCCCGCGCCACCACGAAGACTTCGGATGCCCCATCGAAGTCCCCCGCGTCGTCCGACTCGTCAACCCCCGCAGCTTCTTCGCCCGCGAAGAGTGACAGCAAGCCCTCGACTCCGACACAATCAGGTAAGGCGGCTTCGCCGAAAGCGGCCGCCGGCTAACTCACGTCACCCCGACGTGAGAAAACTGGGAGATCTCATGATCAAGGGTTTCAAGGAGTTCGTCCTCCGGGGCAACGTCATCGACCTCGCGGTCGCCTTCGTGATTGGCGTCGCATTTTCCGCCATCGTCAGCGCGATCGTCACGAGCATCATCAACCCGCTGATTGGTGTGCTCTTCAACGCATCGACGCTGTCGAACGCGCTTCCAGTAACGATCCCGGCCATCGCCGGCGGTAAGCCCGCCACACTCGTTTTCGGCGCGGTCATCGCCGCGATCATCAAGTTCCTCATCGTGGCCGTGGTCGTGTACTTCGCGCTCGTAGTTCCGATCAACTTCCTCAAGAAGCGCGCCTTCCAGAAGAAGGAATCGGATGTGGCCGCCGTCGACGAGGAGACCCCGCCGACCGAGCTCGAGTTGCTCACGGACATCCGGAATCTGCTCGCGAGCAGCGAGGCAACCCGTAGCGGAAGCGAGCCCGCCATCGGTCGCGGCCAGCACGCGGGCGATCTGCCGACGGCCCAATAGCGCTCGCAGGCGTCAGTAGTGCGGCGGCTTCTCGGCCTTGAGTCTCTCGTCGTTTTCGGTGAGCGTGTGGCGATCGGGCTCGGACGCCGGTGCCGGATCGGTGCCGGGCGGCGGCTCGGTCGTCACGCGACGACGACGACGCGACCTGCCAACGACAGGGGCAGTCGGGTCCGACTCGGGTGGGAGTGACGAATCAGTCACGGTCGAAGGAAGCGACGATCTGTATCGGCTCGGTGTTCGGGGTCGCCGACTCCGCTCCGAGCAGCCGCACGATCTTGCCGGCCACCGCGTCCGGGTCGCTGAAAAGTTCGAAGACGTGCACCCGCAAATAGTGCCAGCCGAGCCTGCGAAGAACCTCGGGCCGCAGACGAAGCGACTCACGCAGGCTGGCGCGCATGAGAACTTCGTCGGTCTCGATGGTCACGCACATTCCACCGTGGGATGCGACGAGGCCGAGCTTGCCGCGGTGCCCGAGTGCGACCCTGAGGCCGCGAGCCTCGAGACGGCGGGCAAGGTCCACGAGCATGGGGTCAGAATCATCGGGCACAGGGATCTGGGCCGAGCGTGCACCGATCTCGCCAAGGACCTCGGCGAGGGCGATGGCGCCGTGCTGCAGCCGACTCTCCTCGATGTCCTCGGGTTCGAAGCAGCTCACAATCACCATCGACCGCCGCGCGCGCGTCATCGCAACCGCGAGCAGCCTGTCACCGCCGGGTTCGCCGAGGGCTCCGAAGTTCGAGAGCACCCGACCGTGCGGGGTGCGACCGAAGCCGATCGAGAAGATCACGCGATCACGGCTTTCCGCGACGGCGTGCTCGATCGTCGCGACGGTGAACGGCTCGGGGCGATCGCCGACAATGAAGTCGGTCAACTCCGGGCTCGCCGTCAGCGCGCCAAGCACGGCCTGCTGCACCCTGACGGCATGACGCTCACTCGCGGTGATGACCATGAGCGACTCGCGCGGACGCTGAACCGCGTGCTCGCGCACGAGTTCGACCACGCGTGCGACCTCGGCGTCGACGCTCTCGACTGCTCCGGTGTCGTTGTCCGGCATCCCGGTTCCGGCCTCGATGTAGTCCAGCGCGATACTGCCGTGCCCGAGGAAGCTGCCAGCCCACGGAAGGGACTCGATCTTGCCGCCGTAGAAGCGACGATTGACGAGCTCCGCGAGATCCTCGCCACCGGCGCGATAGCTCCTGGTCAGCGACAGCGTCGTGAGGATGCTGCCGAGGCGAGCCAGCGCCGAGTCGGCGTGAAGGTCATCCGAATCCTCGGCGGGGATCGCCATCGGCAGCTCGTCATCCGCATCCGCGATTGCGGTCGTGAACGCCGTCGGGCTCTGCGTGACCGGGTCACCGAAGGCGACGACCTGCTTCGCACGACGGATCGCGCCGACGTTTTCGGCAAGCGTCGTCGCGCCGGCGTCAACGATGATCACGGTATCGAACGCCATGGTGTCGACGATTTGACTGACCTCGTACGGTGACGCGAGCCAGACCGGCGCGACCGTGCGCGACAGGTGCGGAGAGGTCGTCTGCAGGTCAAGCGCGGTGATGGATGCGCGTCGCAGCACCTTCTTGAGCAGCTGGGCCTCGTCGGGCCAATCGACCAGCGCGATCTTCCAGTTCTCCGCGAGCTGCCAGGACAGCAACTGCGCACTTCCGGCCGCGTGGGCTTCGTCGACGAGGCGGAAATCGGCCTCGAGCCGATCGAGTACCGGGGTGTTCGCGCCGAGAAGCGCGCGATCGTTTTCGAGCAGCGACTCGAGCGCTGACTGCCACCAGGCGAGCTCCAGCTCTGCCTCGACCTGCTCCTCCGGAACGTGACGCGATGCAAGATCGGCGATCAGCGGATCGAGCTGCAGGTCGCGCAGCGTCGTCATGAGCGCGGATCGCTCCTGCAGGTTGTTCAGAACGTCTGACTCGGCGGCCAGTTCCGCAACTCGCTCGACCAGCACGCCGAGCGGCAGGTACTGCAGCTGCGTCTCGCGGGTCACGAGTCGCAGCGGCTCGTTCAGCCGCTCGAGATCCTGGGCGACCTCCTGGAACGATGCCTGGACATCCGCAATGCCGACCGGAACCTCGGGGGGAACGCCCTCCGCGACAAATCGCTGCCAGAGAATCCGCTGCTGCTGGATGCGCACCAGTTGCTCGTGCAGATCGAAGATATGCACGCCCGGGCGAATGTATTCCTTGGCGAGCTTCTTGAGCCGACGGCGATTGGAGCCGGACATCTCCGGTCCGCCCTTGCGGGACGCGGTCGCGACGATCAGCTCGCTCAGCGACCGATCGAAGACCATCGGCAGGAACTTGTCGAGCGTGTCGCGCAGATCCACCAGCAGCCGAAGGTAGATGCCGAGCTCTGTGATGTTTTCGAACGGACGCATGTAGGTCGTTCGAATCATGTCCTGCGCGCGAGCGAGCAGCCGCGGCAACGACTCCTCATGCAGCTTCTTCGCGATCCCGTGCGTGTCGGATGCGGATTCACCACTCGCGAAGCTCGCACCGTACCAGGGCGAGTCTTCCGGTCCGTAGCGGAACTCACCGAGTGCTGCCGCCGTCACCATGGTCTCGGATGCCCGGTGCCGGTCGGTCGCCAGCGCCTCGACCGTGGCACGGCTCAGGCGCGCGGTCGTCGATGGCGGCGTCGGAAGGAGGGCGAGCCGACTGAGCTCTGAGACGCAATCCTGCACGCTGATGCCGAGAACGGCATCCGGTCGAGAGAGTGCACCGCGGTAATCGAGCAGGACCTTACGCAGGCGGACGAGCGCGTCATCGATCTCGGAAACGAGCGGCTTCTTCGCCTTCTCGATCCGGGAGATCGAGCGGACGATGTCGCGACGAAGGGTATTGGGCGAGACCGCGAGGCCGGGAAGGCCAACGTCGCTGAGCCGCTGGGTGATGCCCTGCAGGGTTCCGCGCCGAGCGCTGACGACAAGCACGCGCTTGTTCTGGCCGACGAGGTTTCCGATCGCGTTCACGATCGTCTGTGTCCCACCGGTGCCGGGCAGCGTCTTCACGACAAGCGAGTTGCCAGCGGCGATCTGCGCGATCACGTTTTCCTGCTCGGCGTCGGCATCGAGGAGCAGGCTGTCGGTCTGCGGCGGCCGCGTATCCGAGCTGCCTGCCGCGACGGGCGAGTAGCCCTCCTCGATGGCCCACTTTGCCGTGGGATTGCCACCGAGCGCATCGAGCACGGGATGCTCGAGCTCTGCAACATCCGCGAGCATCGCCGTCGAGACCTCGGCGAACGAGGAGACGATCAGCCGCGGCTGCACGTCGAACCGGTCGAGGTGGGAAGTGAGTCCGCGCAGACGGTCGATCACCGGATTCGGCTTGAACGATCCGTCCTCATCGGTGAGGGCGACGAATGCGCCGGCATCGAGATCCAGTTGGAACTGTTCATGAAGCGCCTGGTGCAGCTGCGGGTTGAGGATTGCGTCGCCGCGCAGCTTGAGTTCGAAGTCGCGCCCGTGACGACGGATGGCCAGCGGTCGCAGCAAAAGCGGAGCAGTGAAGTCGGTGTCATCATGGCGCCATTTCACGACGCCGATACCGAGGTGGATGCCGTCGAGGCCGCGAGCCGTCGACAGCTCGAGCCCCTTGGCCGCGATCGCGCCAGCGGCGACCTTCGCGGCGCGCAGTGCAATCTCGTCGCGGATGAGGTTGGACAGGAGAGTCGTCTTGCCTGTGATGAACTGCGCGAGCCCACCAGGGTGGGTTGCGCTGAGTTCGATCCGAGTACGGGGACTATCCACAAAATGCAGCAACGGGGACAGACCACCGACGGACGCGAGCTCTGCTCGCCAGCCCGCCCAAGTCGGTTCTGCCACGTTTGCCGCCCCAATCGTTGGATCCCCGAGGCTCAGCGCGTGCGGCGCCGTCACCTGGCGAGGAGCATGCGAGTGCTCGTCTTCGATGAATGTCTCATCACTATGGTTCCCGGCACGCCACACCACTCAACTTTAAAGCCGAAACTCCCCAAAATCGGGGAGCTTGGCCGCATGTTGCTTGGGTGCGTCACGGAATTGACGACGAAATTGATCAGGGAGGTGGGTATAGGAAGCGGCCGACGGAGTCGATCGGTATCGTCCGCATGGCGTAGGACCGGCTCGCCGATCCGTTGTACTCCTCGATCACGACGCTGCTGCCCTTGATCGCGTTGACGTACGCGACGTGGTTTCCGACGAACCAGGCGACCGACCCGACAACAGGGGTCGCGCTGGTCTTCCAGCCGTGCGCCTCCCAGGCGGCCTTCCACTGCGAGGCGTCTCCACCGTTTGGCGTGAGGTTGCTCCAGGTCCACTTCCAGGGGGCGGAAGTAACGCCGGCATCCCGGTTCAGGCGCCACGCTACGAAGTCAACGCACTGGCGGTAGTAGTAACCAAGAGGAGAAAGCGTATTGCCGGCTGTCGGCCATGGGTAGTCGTCGCCCGGCTGGCGAGCGCCAGGGTAAGAGGCGAGGTTCGAGGCCACGTTAGAGGCGAGCTTCGCCGAAGTGACCTGCTCCGCCCTGAGCTCGGCCTCGGAAGTCGCGCTGATTTCGTCCCGCGTGACGGCCGGAATCTCGATGGTCGCCGTCGACTTGAAGGCCTGCTTGCCCTCGGCCGTGGTCTGATACGACTGCGCCTGGCCACCATTGTTTGCGCCGAGGGCAGCGGCGGGAAGAGCGATGCCACCGACGAATCCGGAGATGACCAACAGCACGAACATCATCTTCAGCGGATTCTGCCTGGCTTTGGCGCCGGACCTGCGTGGCGGGGTTGCCGCGGCGCGGGGCGTCACGGCGAGGCGACGAGCCAGCGCGCGATCCTTCATCGAAAGCCTGACGCGCTGGGATTTCGGGCCCGTGTAGGCGGCCGATGCGTTGGCCGCCGCGACACTCCTGCCGGTGCCTGCCTTCCTGGCGGAGACTTTGGCTGAGGCCTTGGCAGAGTTCTGGCCAGCGGCATCACGAATTTCACGACGGGACGAAAACTGAGGGGTAGCCGGCACCAGGGGAGCAGGTGATGACTGGTTCGCGTCGGGGTTTGCGAGGAGTTCCGCCAAGGGGTCAGGCGTCAGCTCATCGGACACAGGCGTGTACCTCCGGGCATTATTCAACTGGATGCTTGCGGGCAATTTCCCACGCGGAAGCCTGACCAGTTCCGTACCGAGGATACGGGACGCGCGGTCGCGTGTCACGGCCAGCTCACGAATTGGTAACGAAACGGTCCCCCGAATGAGGCTTTCTGCCCCCCATTGGGGGCGCGTTTATGGAGGTCAGGGGCGGGTTTCCCCTCCAACGAAGAATGCCGTGACGAATCTCAACGACTTTCATCTCGGCTGCGCTCCGCCAATCCCCAGCTTTCAATTAGCCGTTTCACAGCCGAGAAATAGAATTACCCCCGAGAGTGAGGACCATGCCCGTGCCAACCACAGACGCGACGGACAGGATTCTCGGAGGCCGCTACTGGCTTGAGTCCGTCATCGGCCAAGGCGGTATGGCGACCGTGTACCAGGCGCGGGACGAGGTACTCGGACGCCACGTCGCGGTGAAGTTCTTCCACCACGCCAGCTCGATAGACACGAGTCGCCAGGAATCCGAACTCGCCGTTCTCGCGAGCCTTAACCACCACGGGCTCGTCAACCTGTTCGATGCCGGCGTCGACACCGACAACGCGAACGTTTCGCGCCGCTACCTCGTGATGGAACTCGTGCGAGGCACAGACCTTCGCACGCGTCTGGATCAGGGGCCGATCTCGGCGAGGCACATCGCGGAAATCGGCTACGACCTTGCCGAGGCGCTCGAGTACGTACACACAAATGGTGTCGTGCACCGGGACATCAAGCCCTCCAACATCCTTCTGGTCGACTACGGCGATAGAGCGCCGCGAGCGCGAGCCAAGCTGAGCGACTTCGGGATCGCGCTGTCCGAGGAGGTAGAACGCCTCACCCGCGAGGGTGCGACGACGGGAACGGCCGCGTATCTCAGCCCCGAGCAGGCGGCTGGCGTGAAGGTCGGCAAGGCGACCGACGTCTACTCGCTCGGACTCGTTTTGCTCGAGTGCTTCACCCGACGGCCCGAGTTTCCCGGCACCATCGTCGAATCCGCGGTCGCGCGGCTCTCACGCGATCCCGTCATCCCGCCCGAACTTCCGGAACACTGGCGCGGGCTGCTCACCGCGATGACGGCGCGCAAACCAGCCAATCGCCCGCCACGCCGCGAACTCGTTTCGGCGCTGAAGCAGATACTGATCGCGGAGAGCGCGAGGCACAAGGACGTCGACGCCCCGCTGCTCATGCCGACCGAGGGAGCTCGACTCAAGGCGGTCACCAGCTTCGGCATTCTCGATACAACTCCCGATGCCACCATCGACCGCGTCACGGCGATGGCGGCAAGGCTGCTGTCTGCTCCCGTCTCCATCGTGAGCATCGTGGATCAGGATCGCATCTGGTTCAAATCGCACCACGGGGTCGCGACAACGCAGATCGACCGGGCGTCCGGACTATTCGGGGCGGCCATCCTCGCCGACGACGCCTGGGTAGTGGAGGATGCGAGGACGGATCCCCGAACGGCGGACAACGCGCTCGTGACCGGCAGCTTCGGCTTGCAGTTCTACGTCGCCGTGCCGCTGCGCACGAGCGAGGGACACAACCTCGGAACGCTGTCCGTAATCGACTACCGGCCGCGGAGAGTCACGGACGACGAAATCGCGAATCTTCACGATCTCGCGGCGATCGTCATCGCCCAGCTCGAACTGAGGCGCGAGGGTCTTCGATTTACCGGTGAGTTCGGTGGCGATTCAATCCGGACGACACTCAGGTCGACAGTCAGGACAACGGGCGAGCACGCGGCGGTTCCGATCGTCGAAGCCTGACGGGGGAAGCACGTCAACCAGCGTGCGCGTCGTTCTGACCGGCGTGAGCCTCAAGGAATGCGTAGAGCTCCTGGTCGTCGACACCCGGGAACGTTCCACTCGGCAGCGGCGAGAGGATGTGGGCATGCAGCTTCGCGCTCGTCCAGGTCTTGCCGGCCCACTGCTGGGCGAGGTCGTTGGTCGGTGACTTGCAGCAGTTGACGTCCGGGCAGCGTGAGGTCGTCCGGATCTCCGTCTCGCGACCACGAAACCATCTGGCCTGGGCGAAGGGCACGCCAATGCTGATCGAAAACTCTTCACTCGAGCTGGTCCCGGTTTGGGTGGAGTCCCAGAAGGTGCCCTCCGGCGTATCCGTGTACTGGTAGAACTCGGTGG
This sequence comes from Glaciihabitans sp., assembly GCA_025465535.1. Classification (GTDB taxonomy): domain Bacteria; phylum Actinomycetota; class Actinomycetes; order Actinomycetales; family Microbacteriaceae; genus Galbitalea. The sequence goes on along the minus strand of JAODMY010000021.1, from coordinate 88,906 downwards.
TCCGATTCGTGCGATTGAACGCTTCACGCGCACTCCAGTGCCGACAGACGAGCTGGCCCTCTGTGGATCCCGTGACATCGACAGGCAGGCGCAGCCCGTCATTTTCGTAGGCCTTCGAGACCGCCCCATCATCCCCGACGCGAAGGAAGTGCACGGTGATATCGAGGTGCGAGGTCGCGAGATTGGTGAAGCGCAACGCGGCGGCCTCGTGGGTCACGCCGAAGGCATCCCGATAGTCCTCGACCGCGATATTGCGATCGGATTTGGCCTGCTGCAGAAAGTCGACCGACTGCTTGAGCGGCATCAGGCAGGCGGTCGCGAAATAGTTGATCTCGAGGCGCTGCTGCAGGAATTCCGCATAGGTTCGCGGCTCGTGGTGGCCGAGAACGCGGTGCGCCATGGCCTGCAGTGCCATCGAACGGATACCGTGGCCACCGGGAATGGACGCCGGCGGCAGGTAGATCCGGCCGTTCGCCAGGTCGATGACCGAGCGGGCCGAGTGCGGGAGGTCGGGAACGTGAACGAGTTCGAAGCCCAGGTTTGTCGCCATCCGTGACACCGAGCGGTGGGTGAGTGCACCCGTCACGTGCCCGACTTTGGCCACCATCTCCTGCGCGATCTTCTCGATGTCCGGCAGGTAATTGTTCTTGGTGCGCATGAGCTGGCGCAGCTCGGTGTTCGCGCGGCGGGCCTCCTCCGGGGTGGCGATGGCCTCTCGAGCGCGACGGGCGACCTCGGCGTGGAGACCGACGATGACCCGAAGTGCGTCATCCGACATCCCTCGGCTGACTCGGACAATCGGGAGTCCAAGCGAGGAGTAGAGCGAGCCCCGCTGCAGACGGTCGAGTTGGATCTCGAGTGCTGCACGCTCGGTCGGTGGCTCCTCCGAGAGCAGGTCGGCTACCTGGATTCCGAGCGTCTCGGCGATCCGGGTCAGCAGCGAAAGTCGCGGTTCGCGCTTGCCGTTCTCCATGAGCGAGAGCTGGCTGCCCGCGATCCCGACCAGCGTGCCCAGCTCGTCGAGCGTCTTCCCGCCCGCCACCCGATAGTGGCGGATGCGTTGACCAAGGGTGTGCAGATCGCTCATCTCATCAGAATAGTGAAACTTTCGGCATTTTTACCAGCCAAACTTCTAGATTGATTACTGATTCGCGGCGCAGAGTGGAAGAAATGACCGAAAGGCGCACGCCATGACGCTAACGCTCTCCCCCCACGACCTTTCCACTGGCCACAACGGCGACGTTCCAGAGGGAGCCGACTCCCGTGTCGTCGAGTGGGTCGAACGCATGGCAAAACTCACCGAACCGGACGACGTTGTCTGGTGCGACGGGAGCGCGGCCGAATTCGATTCGCTCACGCGGCTCATGATGGAGCGCGGCACGCTCATCCGCCTCAATCCGGACTACCGCCCCTACAGCTTTCTCGCACGAAGCGATCCGAGCGATGTCGCTCGCGTCGAAGCGCGCACCTTCATCTGCAGCGAGACGGAGGATGAGGCCGGCCCGACCAACAACTGGCGCGATCCGGCCGAGATGCGCGAGACCCTCGACGGCCTCTTCGCCGGAAGCATGCACGGTCGCACAATGTACGTCGTGCCGTTTTCGATGGGGCCGATCGGCTCGAGCTTCGCGAAACTCGGCGTGCAGGTGACCGACTCCCCCTACGTCGTGGCAAGCATGCGCATCATGACCCGGATGGGCACGGAAGCGCTCAAGCGGATTGCCGTCGATGGCGAATGGGTCGCCGCCGCGCACACGGTCGGCGCTCCGCTCGAACCCGGCGACACGGATGTCGCGTGGCCGTGCAACTCGACGAAATACATCAGCCACTTCCCCGACTCCCGCGAAATCTGGTCGTACGGATCGGCGTACGGCGGCAACGCCATCCTCGCCAAGAAGTCCTTCGCCCTTCGCATCGCCTCGGTCATGGCCCGCGACGAGGGCTGGCTCGCGGAACACATGCTCATCCTCAAGGTCACGAATCCGCGCGGGCGGGTCATGCACGTCGTCGCAGCGTTCCCGAGCGCCTGTGGCAAGACCAATTTCGCGATGATGACGCCCACCATCCCCGGCTGGCGCGTCGAGACGATCGGCGACGACATTGCCTGGCTGCGGCGCGGAGCGGACGGACGCCTGCGCGCGATCAACCCGGAGGCCGGCTTCTTCGGAGTCGCGCCCGGCACCGGCGAATCCACGAACGCCAACGCGGTCGAGACCCTCTGGGGCAACTCGATCTTCACGAACGTGGCCCTGCGCGACGACGGCGACGTCTGGTGGGAGGGCCTCACGGACTCCGCCCCGCCGCACCTTCTCGACTGGCGCGGCGAAGACTGGACGCCGAACTCGGCGACCCCGGCCGCGCATCCGAACTCCCGTTTCACTGTTGCTGCCGCCCAGGCACCGTCCATCGCGGACACCTGGGAGCATCCAGACGGCGTCGTCATCGACGCAATAATCTTCGGCGGTCGCCGGGCGACCAACGTGCCCTTGGTGGTAGAGGCGCGCGATTGGGATCACGGTGTCTTCCTGGGCGCCACGATCTCTTCTGAGCAAACGGCGGCCGCCGAAGGCACACCGGGAGAGCTGCGTCGCGATCCGTTCGCGATGCTGCCCTTCTGCGGATACAACATGGGCGACTACTGGAGCCACTGGCTCGAGTTCGGCAAGCGGCTCCGCAGCACCGGCACCGTGCCGCGCATCTTCCAGGTCAACTGGTTCCGCAAGGGTGCCGACGGCAAGTTCCTCTGGCCCGGATTTGGTGAGAACGCGCGGGTACTCGAGTGGATGCTGGAACGCGTCGACGGCCAGGTCGGAGCCAAAGAGACCCCGCTCGGCTACCTGCCGACCTCACTCAACCTCGAGGGCCTGCCGCCCGTCGACTGGGACCAGCTATTCGAGATCGATCGCCCGGCGCTCCTTGCCGAAGCGGACGACACCGAAAAGTACTTCGCGAAGTTCGGGTCGCACCTGCCGGATGCCATGGTCGCCCAGCTGGACACGCTCCGCGCGAAGTTGAACCGCAGCGAGTAGTCCCGCTCGCAGCCCAATATTCGGCCGGCTGTCGAATTGCGTGTCGTCCGTTCGTCGGATCAGTGACTCCCACTTACCGAGCCACTGTGACCGACGAAAGGAATCATCGTGAACAACCAGAATTTTCCCGCCGACGCGGGCGTCGACACCTACCTGCTGACCGTGCTCGGGACACCGAATACGGATTCCGCTGCGAACGCGCGCGACCTGCACAACGCGACCGCCGGCGACCCCGGTGGAGTTGCCGGAGCGAAATCGTTGGGCGACCTGAGCCACAACGTGTTCCTGCCAGCGGGGGACGACGACAAGCGCCTCCTCTTCATCGACACCTGGAACACTCCGACCGGGGTCGGCCAGTTCTTCTCCGACAAGCAGGTTGAGAAGGGTGGCGCCGCGTTGTTCGCCGACCGGGAAGCGACGCTGTGGATGCCCGCGGTGGGCTTCGGCAGCTATACCCTGCCGGTCCCGTCCGGCCGTTCGGTCGCATCCATCGGCATCATGCGCGCGCCGGTCAGCTCCTATCAGGCTGCGGCCGATGCCTTCCACGCCGACTCCGCGTCGAAGATCAACGCGAGCCGCCAGAAGGGCCAGGTCGCGCACCAGCTCTGGGTGCCCGTCCCGATGCCCGGCGCCACTGCCCCTACCGAGGTGCTCGGGCTCGACTACTGGATCGACGAAAACGAGATGAACCAGTGGTACGAGTCGGCGACCTACGACGATCTCGGCCCAGCATTCACGGGCGCGCCGGTCACCAGCACCTGGAAAAGCGCCAGTGCGGATTGGGTCGAGTGGTAGCTGGTCTTCCATCGAATGCCCCCTAACTGCGGATGCCGGCGACTGGACATCCGCAGTTATAGGGCATTCGATGAAGTTTGGTTGTGTTCTGCCGTAGCGCAAATCTAGGGTCGATCATGGCCAAACTCATCTATTCGGGCATCATGTCCCTCGACGGCTACATCAACGATGCGGACGGCAACTTCGACTGGAGTATGCCGAGCGAAGAAGTTCACGCCTTCGTCAATGACCTCGAACGATCGATCGGCACCAATCTCTACGGCCGCCGAATGTACGAGGTGATGTCCGTCTGGGAGACCATGGATCTCTCGGGCGAACCCGCGGTCATGCAGGATTACGCGAGCCTCTGGCAAGCCGCCGACAAGATCGTGTTCTCGAGAACTCTGGATGCGACATCCACCTCGCGCACCCGCCTCGAGCGCAGCTTCGATCCGGCCGCCATCCGCGCACTCAAGGAGTCCGCGACCAGGGACATCTCCGTCGGCGGCCCGAGGCTTGCCGCGTACGCGATCGAGGCCGGACTGGTGGATGAGTTTCAGCTGTTCCTCACGCCCGTGATCGTGGGCGGCGGCACGCGCTACCTGCCGGATGGCGTGTCTGCATCCCTCGAACTACTCGACCAGCACCGCTTCGACAACGGCGTGGTGCACCTGCACTACCGCCTGGCCTAGCTATATCCGGCCGTGACGACGCGGAGTCGTCGACAGGGCGAGTGAGCTGGGTGAGCTGACACTCGTTGTCGCCCGAGGTTCGCCGTGGCGACAAGTTGTGTCAACTGCCTGGTGCGCGGCGGTGTTGTCCCGAGCATGCTTCCGAGTTCCTTAGCCGTATTGCCTTACGCGGCGGGTGCCTGGGCGATGCGCACGGTGTTGCCCGAGGGGTCGCGGAAGGCACTGTCGCGCGGTCCCCACGGCTGGTCGATCGGCTCCTGCAGGACTTCGGCCCCGGATGCGCGGACCCTCTCGAAGGTCGCATCCAGGTCGTCGGTGCGGAACACGACGATCGGGAGCGAGCCCTTCGTCAGGAGTTCCTGAAGGGCGTCACCGTCGGCCTGCGAACGGCCGGCGTGCGGCTCGGAAAGAACGATCTCAAGCCCTGGCTGGGCGGAACTGCCGAGGGTGACCCAGCGGAATCCACCATTGGCCACGTCGTTGCGCGACTCGAATCCGAGTGCGTCCCGGTAGAAGGCGAGCGACTCGTCGACGTCGTTGACGGTGATGTTTACGTACTGGAGTGAGATGGTCATGCGGCCAACTTTAGGCAGCGGACACGACCGACACTTCTCGAATCCTGCTCGGCTTGGTGACGACCTTCGCGACGCACGATGGCATGCCGACGAGCGAGTCGTGCTCGCGAGCGCGATACGCGCTCGGCGTCTCCCCGACGAGTTCAGTGAAGCGCGAACTGAACGAGCCGAGCGAGGTCGACCCGACGGCCATGCAGGCGTCGGTCACCGACATCCCGCCGCGAAGCAGCGCCATCGCCCGCTCGATCCGGCGGGTCATGAGGTACGTGTACGGCGTCTCGCCGTAGGCGGCGCGGAACTGCCTCGAGAAGTGCGCCGGCGACATGAGCGCCCGCGCGGCCATGGTCGGAACGTCGAGTGGACGCGCGTATTCCCGGTCGATCAAGTCCCGCGCGCGGCGCAGGTGCGCGAGGTTTGCGAGGCCTTCGGGGGTCATGAAATCGAGGGTAACACCGCGCTCCGGAAGAGCGAGGGGTTGATTTCCTCGGGCGTCCGCCACGCTTTCGACGCCTGCTCGAAGTCGAAGGCGAGGGCGAGGAGCCGTGCCTCCGACCAGGCCGTGCCGGTGAACAGGAGTCCGGTCGGCTTGCGCCCCGCAGAGAGATATCCAGCCGGCACGATCACCGATGGATATCCACCCTGCGCGCCGACCTGAATCGTCCCGGAGTTGGAGACGATCGCGTCGAGACGGTTCTCGCTGAGCACGGTGTCGATGATGCCGCGGCTCTCCTCGATGCTGCCCGCACGCAACTTCTCGTAGACGGATGCCGTGGCCGGGTCGGCGAGATCGAAGCCCTGCGACTCGATCAGGAGCGTCTGGCCGAACTTGAGGGCGGCATCCGCGTGCGCCTCGTTGAAGGCGATGATATCTGCGAGAGTCTTCATCGGCCCGTTCGGGATGCGCGCGAGGTACGCGTTCATGTCCCGCCGCATCTCCCGACTCAGGATGAGCGGCGCAACCGGCTCGGCTACCGTCACGGGAACGAGTGTTGCGCCACGCGCCTGGAGCAGGGCGAGCGATCGCGTGTAGACCTCATCGCCATCGTTCGCGAGGAAGCCGAGACGAGATCCGGCCAGCGCGGTGTCAGACAGCGCTGCCACGAAATCGGTGCGGAAATCGGTGCCGACGAGGGGGTTGTCGGCGGTCGCCGCATCCTCCTGGTCGATGCCCGCCATGGCCGTCAGCATGGCCGCGGCGTCATACACGTACCGCGTCATCGGGCCGGAGGTGTCCTGTGTCCCGGAGATCGGAATGATGCCCGTTCGACTGATGAGACCAACCGTCGGCTTGACTCCCACGAGCGAGTTGGCGAGCGCGGGCGAGAGGATCGAGCCGAACGTTTCCGTGCCAACCGTCGCGGCTGCGAGGCCGGTGGCGGCCGCGGATCCCGACCCGGCGCTCGACCCGCTCGGCGTCTCACTCGCGTCGTACGGGTTGAGCACCTGGCCACCGAGCGAGCTGTAGCCGCTCGGCATCCCCTCGGTCACGTAGTTGGCGAGTTCGGTCAGGTTCGTCTTGCCGAGCAGGATGGCGCCGGCCCGGCGCAGGGAGGCCGCGACCGGCGCATCCGTCGCCGGAACGGAGTGCTCGAGCGCGAGGGCCCCGCCGGTGGTCGGCATCCCCGCGATGTCGATGTTGTCCTTGAGCAGGACCGGGACGCCGTGAAGCGACCCGAGCGGAGATCCGGATGCGCGTGCCGCATCGCTCTCGGCGGCATCCTTCAGCGCGTCCGGGTTAACCGCGCGGACCGAGTTCAGGCGCGGGCCGCCATTGCTGATCCGCTCGATGCGCTCGATGTAGGCGGTCGTGAGCTCGACAGAGGTGAAGTCGCCAGCGGCGAGGCCGGCGAGCACTTCGCGCACCCCCGCGGTGGCCAGATCGATAGGCAGTGAAGTCATTCAATGAGGCTATTGCGCCAGCCGCCGGGTCATCACCACGCGCGCGGCGGTTGGACGAGCCGTTTCCTCGAATTCCAGTTCCTCGAACATTGGCACCGAGCCGACGTAGAGCTCGTTGTTGCTCCGAGTGCCCTGCCTGATGTCGAACGGATACGCCTCAATGGCGCGCGCGCCGTTCTTTTCCGCGTGGTCGACCGCCGCCGCCAGCAAGCGCCGCGCGACACCCTGGCCACGGAATTCCCGGCGGACGACGAGGCAGGTGATCGCCCACACATCGTCTGCATCCAGCGGCTCAGGGCTTCCGGACTTCACCACGCGGGTGAACCCGAGCCTGCCCTGCTCCGGTCGTGGAGCCACGCGAACCCAGCCGGCCGGTGATCCGTCGACGTAGGCGATCAGGCCGGGACTGGCATCGGCCACCTCGCGGCGAAACCGTTCACGCCGCTGGTCTCGCGTCATCGAGTCGAACTCGCTGCGTCTCACCATGAACCACTGGCACCAGCAACTCGCGCCGTCGCCGCCGCCCGTCATGGCGTGTTCGACGTCGCTCCAGGGGGCCGCTGCCGCTGTCTCGATCGAGATCATTTTCTCCAGCCTAGAAGCCGGGTAGGACATCCCACTGAAGAAATTTCGCCAATTCGCGTCATAGAAGCACCAGTCGGGCGTCCCTCTAGTAGGAGTACGAGCGTCCAGTCGCATCCACTGGCTTGGATCAAGGAGGATCTATGAAGTTCCGCAAACTCACTGGTACCCACGGCGGGCGCATCCTGCTCGCCGCAGTTCCCGTCGCCGTTGTCGCAACCGTGATGATGGCGGGCGTTGCGAACGGAGCAGTACCTGTCGCGTTCGACGTGTCCGGCAGCCAGTTTCAAATCGGCGCGACCCAGCTCAGCGGAACATCCTTCTCGCAGTATGCGGGCGTCGCGAAGGACACGAATGGCAAAGACCACCAGGTCGCCATCGCCAACATCGGGCAGGCGAGCCTCTCGGATCTCTGCCAGTCGGTGGTCACAGACACTCCGCTCGGCAAGGTCGGCATGCTCATCACCGCGGGCGGCGGTGGCAAGCCGGCGACCGCGACGAATCTCCAGATCGGCATGACCGACCTCAAGGGTGACGCGAGCTTCGGCAACATCCGCATCGGCGTCGACGCGGCCCATGTCAACACCAGCGCGAAGGGCACGGCGGGCGACTTCGCCCAGGATGCCGACACCATCAAGATCGATGGGCTGCAGCAGACCGCGTGGTCGACCCAGGCCGCGGTCTTCAACCTGACCGGCATGCACGTGCAGCTCACCGACGGAAGCAAGGGATGCTTCTCATGACGCACTGGCAGTCGTTCCGCGCGTGGGCAACGCGCCGACCATTCATCGGTGGGGTGCTCACGATGCTCGCCGGCATCGAGATGTTCTTCTCAGGGCAACTCGACCTTGGAAACATCCATGTCCAGCTCGGGATCGAGGGACTGCAGTCGACGATCATCCCGATCGCCATGCTGCTGCTCGGCCTCCTGGCAATGCTCATGCCGCAGCACCGCATCTTCTACGGCGTGATCTCTCTCGTGCTGTCGGTGTACTCGCTCGTGGGGCTGAACCTCGGTGGATTCTTCATCGGGATGCTGCTGGGCGCGGTCGGCGGCATCCTGATCGTGTCGTGGATGCCGAAGAAGGCGGTCGAGCCAGAACCAGTCACGATCGAGTCGGTAACCCCGCAGGCCTCCGATTTCGAAAGTGCTGCACGGGAGCCACTCCCTTTAGGACGACGCCGGTAAAGCCCGGCGCCAAACACAGCCGCGCCCCGGTCAGCGCCGCGGTCGTCATCTGCCTGATCTTCGCGCTGTGCGGAATCGGAGCGGCGCGAGTGCCCACCGGCGACGAGCCGACCAAAATGTGCATCCCCGTGCTGATGGATTGCAGCAGCACGCCGACGCCGCCGACGAGCCCGACTCCGTCGCCAACAGGCACAGCGTCGCCGTCCGATCCGCTCGGCGGACTCGGCGGGCTGCTGGGCGACACGACCGGCGACGCCTCGACGGTCGGCGGCGGAGCCGCTTCGGCCATCGCAACGCCCGACAAGAACGCACCAGTGATGACGCTTCCCGCGGCTCAGCTCGGCGGATCGTCGCTGACATTCACCGGGCTCAAGTCGGTCAGCCTTGTTACTGTTCCGTTGGCCAACGGCAAGCGGACGCCCGTAATCAAACTCGTCGCGGCATCCATCACGATCACCGACTTCATGCTCGATGTCCGACCGGCGAACCTGTCCGCCGCGCTGGTGACCAACGCGGGAACGATGACCCTCCGCGGCAACGTCACGGCCTACCTCGACTCGGTCACCGGCACGACTCCCGGCGGAGACGGCCTGAGTCTGGGCGTCGCGAAGGATCCGCCGCCCGGGAACGAGGTGCCTTCTACCCTCCTGAGGGTCACCCTCGGACTCGTCGGAGTGGATGCGAACTCAATCGTTCTCACCCAGCAGGAGCAGAAGATCCACGAGTGATGCCGCACGTCTATGCCGACGATGCGCCCGTTTGCCATCGATGCGCTCGCGGTGGCAGCCGCATCGATAACAGGCGGGCGCACTGTCTATCGCGACTTGGATGGCACTCTCACGCACCACTCCCCCGACCGATGTCCCCGAGCCCATTCAGGCCAGGGGCCTGGCCGAGTACCGCGAGACGTGGGAGCTGTTCTTCCGCTACAGCCCGGGCGGCCCGGGTTCGTTCCGATTGCGCGAACTCGAGGTGGTCGCCGGCGACTCGGTCGCTTTCGCTCACGCGCTCCTGGATGTCGTCGACGTCAAATGCCGACTAAGGATCGCCCTCCGCAAGATCGAAGGCGAGTGGATGATCGTGCACGAGCATCACTCGTCGCCCTGGCCGGATCCGCGCGGGCTGGAGTAGTGGCCATACGTCGCGCGCACCAGAACCGATCTCAGGCGGCCCGACGGTCACCGAGGTTTGGCAGCTCGGAAATGGTTTCCGTCTGGGGTGTCGACCGCGACGAGGTCGAGCGTGGCTGTGCTCCGGCTCCCATGATGTCTTGTGGACCATCGAGGGACGGGTTCCACTGGCCGGGCGAGCTCATGAGGTACGGCGTCTTCTCGGCCGAAAGCCCGGCCTGAGCCGATCCACTCATGATGTCCGGCTGACCGCCGAGGGATGCGTCCCAGCTACCCAGCGAGCCCATGAGGTACGGCATCTGGTCGGCGGAAACTTCGGCCTGAACCGATCCGCTCATGATGTCTTGTTGGCCACCGGTTGAACGGTCCCAGCCGCCCGACGAACCCATGATGGACTGCACAGCGTCCGAACGACCTTTCAACCACCACGACTGGATTGTCATGACTGCTCCCTTCGAGCATATATAACTAACTATTTGTTTTTATGCTAGCACCAACGCCGCCGAGGGTGAAACCCGTGCGCGCTCAGCGTCCGGCGCGAGGTCGCACGTTCCGGGCAACCACGAGCAGGCAGACGACGCCGATGGCCGCGACGACCGCGAGGAGGACGCTGTAGGACGCAGCCGCCGCCAGCGCCGCGAGAACAACAGGCAGGATGAATCCGATGTAGGTGAGGCTGTAGTAGATCCCGGTAATCCCGGCGACGTCATCGGGGCCAGCCATTTGCTGGATCTCGATGAGCCCGGAAACAATTAGCACCCCGTAGGAACCGCCGAGAAGCACCGCGACCACGATGGCAAGGGCCGGAGACAGCGCGGACGCTTCAACGGCTCCGAGGATCACCCCGAGGATCGCGAGCCCCAGGCCCACGAGGCTCTGGCGCCCGCCGGTGATGGCAGTGATGCGCGGCACCAGCAACTGAATTCCGACCCCCGAACCGAGCGTCACGACGGTGAGGAGTGTTGCGAAGGCGATCCTGTCCGGGCCGACCTGCTTCTCGATCAGCGCGGGCATCACGGCGTAGGCGATCGCCGCGGTGGAGAAGACCCAGGGTGCGATCGGGAGGATGACGCCGAAGAAGCGGCGCCGGGATGCCGCAGGAATCCGGAGGTCGGCGAGCAGGGACTTGACCCTGCTGTCGAACTGCCTGGTCTCGGGGGCCCGGACAAGGACGATGACCGCCACAACAGTGAGCAGGATCTGAAGCGCATAGGGCAGCAGCGTGGGCAGCGGACCCCACTGGGCCAACAGGCCAGAGACGCCCGCACCGGCCCCGAAACCGACCGTGAGGGTGAGCGACGCGCGACGCGCTCCGGTGCTCGGTCGGACATCCGGATCGTAGGGTGCGCTCGAGAGCTCCTTGATCCAGCTCGACCCGACGACCATTGCGACGGCGACGCTCGCGCCGGAGAAGAAGCGACCGATCTCGAGAAGAGGCACCGAGGCTGCTCCGAGCCCGAGGACCACGCTGCCGATCGTCCCGAGGACCAGGGCCACGAACATGAGTTTCTTGCGTCCGTGGCGGTCGGAGAGCGGGCCGGCAAGAAGCAGTCCCGGGATCACACCGACAATGTAGAAGGCCAGGAACAGGTCGACCTCAACCGCGGAGTACCCCTCGACCTGGCGATAAAGGAGCAGCAGCGGGGTGAAGTGGTTGCCGCCCCACGCTGCGATCGCGATCGCGGGGGCAACGAGTTTCCAGGCCCCCGGTCTGGGTTTCGTCAACGAGGTGGGAGCGGTGAGAGGAGCGTTCAGGACCACGAGATCTCGGTCTTCCTTGGGTAATCAGCGTCACGGATGGCGAATGACCCAGGGTGAGGCGCTCGCGATTCGACTCCGAGACGCAACACAAATAAATGTTTGGTTACATCGTAACATCGTAGAATTGACAAATTACTGAGCGGGAGCAAAGAAGCATGCCGAGACGATACGACCGCGCGGAAAGCGCCAAGCTCTTACTCGAGGCGAGTGGCATCGAATTCGCGCAAAACGGCATCGGGGGCGCCCGGATCGACAAGATCGCCGAGCGCGCCGGGGTCAACAAGGCCTCGATCTATACCTACTTCGGTAACAAGGAGGATCTCTTCGCGGCGGTCCTCGAGGCCAGGCTCGGGGAGCTCGCCGAACAGGTCGTCGTGCGCAGTGACGATGTGCCCTCCTATCTCGGCGAGTTGTTCGACTTCCTGTGCGAACATCCCGAGATCGTGCGCCTATATGAACACGAAGGCATGCACTATTCCCCCACCGAGATTCCCGATTTCGACAAGCGGGAGAAATACCACAACGACCGCGTTTCAGTCATCCGCGAGGCGGCCGAGGGAGAGGATCCCGACGCGCGGTCGATCTTCCTCAGCCTGATCGGAATGGCCTACTGGTTCATCGCCGCACCGCAGGTCGTGCGAATGGTCTACGGCCCTCTCGATGACGCCGAGGTCAAGAAGCTCTATCGCGCCCAGCTCGTAGAGACCGCTCGCCGAGTGATCCGCGCCGACTGAGATCGACCCGGCCATGGATGCTCGGGGCTCCGCCCACGACTAGCGTTAACGGATGACGTCCCCAGGAACGACCGAGGCCGAAGCGCCCGCCATCACATTCAGCGACCTCGGATTGGGCGACGCGGTTCTGAGGGCGCTGAAGGACGTCGGGTACGAGAATCCGTCCGCCATCCAGGCCGCGACGATTCCCCCGCTGCTGCAGGGCCGCGACGTTCTCGGGGTCGCCCAGACGGGAACCGGTAAGACGGCCGCGTTCGCACTGCCCATCCTCGACCGCCTTGACCTCAGCCAGAAGACCCCGCAAGCGCTCGTGCTTGCCCCCACCCGCGAACTCGCGCTGCAGGTCTGCGAGGCCTTCGAGCGGTATTCGGCGCACCTCAGGGGTGTTCATGTTCTTCCGGTCTACGGCGGCCAGGGCTACGGCACCCAGCTCAGCGCCCTCCGCCGCGGCGTGCACGTCGTCGTCGGTACCCCCGGTCGAATCATGGACCATCTCGAGAAGGGCACGCTCGACCTCTCCCACCTCAAGTACCTCGTGCTCGATGAGGCAGACGAGATGCTGAAGATGGGCTTCGCCGAGGATGTGGAGACCATCCTCGCGGACACCCCCGACGACAAACAGATCGCCCTGTTCTCGGCGACGATGCCGGCGCAGATCCGCCGCATCTCGGGCAAGTACCTTCACGATCCGGAAGAGATCACGATCAAGGGCAAGACGACGACGTCGGCCAACACCACCCAGCGCTACCTCATGGTGTCGTACCCGCAGAAGATCGACGCACTCACCCGCATCCTCGAGGTGGAGAACTTCGAAGGCATGATCGTGTTCGTCCGTACCAAGAACGAGACGGAGACGCTCGCCGAGAAACTCCGCGCCCGCGGCTACTCGGCCACCGCCATCAGCGGAGACGTTCCCCAGGCAATGCGCGAGCGCACGGTCGAGCAGCTCAAGTCGGGGAAGCTCGACATCCTGGTCGCAACGGATGTCGCGGCGCGAGGCCTCGACGTCGACCGCATCAGTCACGTCGTCAACTACGACATCCCGATCGACACCGAGTCCTACGTGCACCGAATCGGTCGCACGGGACGCGCCGGACGCAGCGGCGCTGCCATCAGCTTCGTCACACCCCGCGAGCGTCGCCTGCTCGACCAGATCGAACGGGCAACCCGTCAGCCGATGGTCGAGATGCGCATGCCGAGCGTCGAAGACGTCAACGTCACGCGCCTCACCCGTTTCGACGACGCCATCACTGAGGCTCTCGGCGACGAGAATCGCCTAAGCGCCTTCCGCGACATCGTCGCCCACTACGTCGAGCATCACGATGTGCTTGATTCGGATGTCGCGGCGGCCCTCGCCATCGTCGCGCAGGGAGACACCCCCCTGCTGCTCTCCCCCGACGACCCACGCTTCGCCCGGCAGGCTCGCGACCGCGAGGAGCGGAGTAATCCGCGCGAAGGCCGGTCGTTCCGCGATGACCGCCCGGATCGTCCAGAGCGGGCCGAGCGTCGTCCGCGTGATTCGACCAAGAAGCTCTCCGCCTACCGCATCGAGGTTGGCAAGCGTCAGCGGGTGGAGCCCCGCCAGATCGTCGGCGCGCTTGCCAATGAGGGCGGGCTGAGTCGCGAAGACTTCGGCCACATCGAGATCCGCCCGGACTTCTCGATCGTCGAACTGCCAGCCGACCTCTCGAAGGAGACGCTCGACAAGCTCTCGGCGACGCGCATCAGCGGAAAGCTCATCGAGATCCGCCCCGACCGCGGTGGCCCGGCTCGACGCGACGATCGCGGCAAGCGGGGCGAGCGGTACTAGTTGCCTGTGGCAGATCCGGTTAAGAACCAACATTGCCCCGATACGCAAGACCTTGCCTGGCGCCCACTTTGACACTGGACTCGAACCATGTCCAGCCCCGCATCCGACCGCGAACGTAACTCGTCCAAAGCCAGCGGGACCGTAGAACGTCCGCGCGACCTGGACCGCAATCCGTTCAGAGGCCGGTGTCGTTGATGGGCGCGACGGAGCTCTGGCTTGTGCGCCACGGCGAAAGCACGGCCAACGTCGCGGCCGCTGCAGCCGAGCTTGCGGGAGAGGATCTCATTCGCGTGGACCATCGCGACGCGGATGTGCCCCTCTCCGCGCTCGGACAGCAACAGGCCGTCGCGCTTGGCGAATGGCTGGGCCAGAACGCCACGGCGCTGAAGCCTGGTGCAGCGTGGACGTCGTCGTACCTTCGGGCGCAACAGACTGTTTCGATCGCGACGACCGAAGCCGGGCTTCGACTTGGCGTTCGCATCGATGATCGACTGCGAGACCGTGAGCTTGGCATCCTCGATCTCCTCACCACCTGGGGAGTCGAGAACCGATTGCCTGAGGAGGCGGCCCGTCGACGGTGGCTCGGAAAGTTCTACTATCGCCCGCCGGGCGGCGAATCGTGGGCCGACGTTGCGCTTCGCCTTCGATCCTTCCTCCGCGATGTCGACCTCGATAACGACGGTGAATGCGTCCTCGTGGCCGCACACGACGCGGTAATTCTCCTGTTCCTCTACGTCTGCATCGGGCTCAGCGAAGAGCAGTTGCTCGAATTCTCGCTGACCCACACGGTCTCCAATGCGTCCGTCACAAGGTTGGTGCGCCCGAGTGGGCAGGGCTCGTGGTCATTGGAAATCTTCTCGAGCGACGAGCACGTCGGCCGTGCTGGCGTCCCTACAACCGAACACCCGGGGACGAAAGATGTCACCCCCCAGTAGGGCGGATTCTCCGCGGCCGACCACGCCCGAGTTGCTTCGCGGATGGGCGTTGCCCACCGCCCACGGTTCCAAATACAGCCGCGGACAGGTGGTCGTCGTCGGTGGTGCGGCGCGCGCGCCCGGCGCTGCGCTTCTTGCCGGCGAGGCGGCCCTGCGAGTGGGCGCAGGTCGCCTGACTCTCGCCGTTGCCGCGTCCGTTTCGGCAGAGGTCGCCGCCGCGCTGCCCGAGTGCGGGGTCGTTGCGCTCCAGGAGACGTCCGACAGGCACATTCGCGGGGAAGGCATACGCGATGCGGGGGATGATCTTTCCAACACGGATGCGGTGCTTGTGGGTCCGGGACTGGACGATGCGGCTGAAACTGCGGAACTCCTTCGGATACTTCCCGATTTGGTCGGACGCCGATCCATCGTGGTCCTCGATGCTTTTGCGCTTGGGGCGCTTGGCGAGGTCCGCGAGCAGGCGAAGCGATTCCGCGGAAGGCTGGTTCTCACTCCAAACATCAGCGAAGCCGAACGGCTGGTCGATGAGGAAATCAGTGACCTGGCGCCGGCGCTCGTCGAGATCGCGAAGGCCTATGGCGCGGCCGTGTCCTGCCAAAACTTGGTTGTGTCCGCGGACGGTGACCTCTGGGCCGCCGGCACCGGAACCGTTGGGCTCGGCACGTCGGGTAGCGGAGATGTTCTGGCCGGAGCGATAACGGGATTGTGCGCGCGCGGAGCGACCCCGCAACAAGCGGCGGTCTGGGGCACATACCTGCACGCGAGCGCCGGTGACGCGCTTGCCACTCGCATCGGCCCCGTCGGTTATCTCGCGCGTGAGCTACTTCCCGAGCTCCCCAATCTCCTGGACCGCCTGCGACCGCAGTGACAGGGGCGCCATCATCCCGATGCTGACCGCTGCTCCTTCAATTGCGAGGAATGCCGCTTGAACCCGGTGCGCAGCCGTATGGCAGCGGTGCCGAGCACTTCGATGTCTCCCCAGAGCACCAGGAATGATCCGCGATGTCGACGTTCAAGAATTTGGGCTATGGGCCAGGGTGACTCGACCCCGCTTCGCTCGTACCCGCGAAAGGACGCGGCGTTGTGCCGACTGACGATCAGACCCACGAGCCGCGCGGATCCCGGATGGCCGTGAGTATCCAGGTCCACTTCGAAGCGCGCGTCGATCGCCGTGCCGAGACGATGGCTGGAGTGGTCGTAAACCGGCTTTTGGAGAAGGTCAGTGAGGATCATTCTTGCCTCCCGGAATCCTCTGGATAACGTGTTCGCTGATCCAACGCTCGCCCCAGGTCACATCCAGGGTCGATCCCTTGACCCGCAGCGAGATCACGATTCCGATTTTCGAGACAACCTTCCAGTCGATCGTGTGCAGTCTGGAGCGCGGCGGTTTGCCTCCGAATATGCGGGTGACGAGGACCGGTCCGCTGAGCAGCGCGGTGATCGTTGGCGCCGACGCGTTTGGGGGGATCGGCTTGTCGAACTCGATGTCACTCAGCTCGACTTCGCTGACGACGATGATGGGGACCTCATCGACGTCGAGAACCTGACGGTCGAGGAGGTGTAGTTCCGCGTCGATCAGGATGGTGCGTTTTCTGCGAGTCATGCGCCGGCTCCGCTGATGATCATGAGTGGGATCGCAGCAATCGATGCGACGAGGATGATGACCAGGTAGATGACGCCGAACCCGTTCGTGATTCTGCCGTTCACATATTTGCCCATATATTGCGGGTCATTGGCGACGATCAAAATCGGAAGATAGGTCAGCGGCAACGCTATGGCGGAAAATACGACCGAGAACTCCGTCACCGCAATCGGGTCCACACCGGTTGCGAGGACACCCATCCCGATGATCAGGCAGACGATCATGGTGAGGTGGAAGCGGGCAGCCTCGGCCGGTCGCCGGAACTTGCCCCACGACCATCCCAGGAACTGGGCAAGCGTGTATCCACTCGACAGAGTCGTTTCGAGGGCAGCGCCGAAGGTGGCCGCCACGATACCGACGAGGACGAAAGCGACGGCCAGTTTCCCGCCTGCGGAGGCCACCAGCATCACCACTTGCGAAAGGGATGTGACCTTGATTCCGCCGGGGAGGAGCACGATCGCAGCACACGCCGCGATTGCGATGGAGAGCGCACCACCCAGGGGAAACCCGACCAGGACGTTGACTCGCGACTGCCCGAGGTCCTTGGCCGACCACTTCTCTTCGACGGCGCCCGAGGAGAAGAAGAAGACCTCGTACGGGGTCATCGCCGCACCGAACAGGCCGATCGCGTAATACCAGTACGTCGCCGGCGCTTCCGACCTGGGCACGCGCGGATGCAAGGTCTGGGTAAGGAGATCTGACCAGTTCGGGTGCAACAGGAATACCGCGACAGCGAAAACGATCAACGTCAGCCCGACCATGCCAGTCACGTTTTCGAGGATCGAGAACTTCACCCGCCAGACCACGAGCCAAACAGCAAAACCGGCAACGGGTATCCACAACGCCGGGGCGATGCTGCTGGCCAGCTGGAGTGCGAGAGCCACACCACCGATCTCCGCCGCGAGGGTCAGGAGGTTGATGAGAAACGATGCAGCGAGGTTCGCAATACCTGCCCTCGCACCCAAACGTTCACGGATGATCTCGAACGTTGCCCGTCCACTCACCGCCGCGACGCGTCCCGACATCTGCGCGAATACGCAGATACCGATCACACCGATTGGCACCACCCACGCGAGAGCCAGGCCGAACCGGGAACCGACAACAGCGTTCGTGACCATGTCGCCGATATCGACGAAACCACCGATGGCAGTCAGGATGCCGAGCGCAAGTCCCAGGATCTTCTTCACGGGAGTTGTCCAAGATCCTTCGCAAGGCCGCTCAACCTGGACGAAGACTCGTGAAGGTGGGAAATAGCCCGCTGCAGCTTCACCGCACCCGGCACCTTTTCGACCACGTTCCTTGCTTCGTTCACGGCAGCGACCGCTTCATCGATCCGGGCCTCGGCGCCCTCTCGTGCCCGGCGCTCCGCACGAGTTGCGACGGACAGCGACGCGACGGAGGACTTCGTCCCAGTGAGGTTCGTGAGAGCGTCGCTCAACGCCGTGTCTGCCACTGCTTCGGTCGACTGCCCATCCCGGTAGAGCCGTAGAGCAAGTGCGGCGGACTTCACGTCGGAGGACGCATCCACACTCGACCGACCAATCTCGCCTAGCGCTCCACCCTCGCTTGTCACACACCCGGACGCCCCGAGCAGAATCATTACGGCGAGGAAGTACGCGAGGGTGGCTCGTCGCCGGTGTCTCATGGCCCCTCCCCTCGACCGCGGCTATCTCTCGGCTTTGCGGGTCATGAATCGCGACACCGTGCCGAGCGACAGGCCATAGATGACGTGAGCGATGAGAATCGTCAGGGCACGTGATCGCTTGTCCCTGTGCGCGAGCGGCATCCCGGTCACCCTTGGCATGATGAATTCATAACCGAACATCCAGACGGCCAGGCCGAAGAGCAGTCCGGTGAGAGGCCCACGGCTGCGAGGATTTGCAGAACTCGCCATTCCATACGCTGCTCCGGACCCACCGCCGACGAGATAGTGGGAGACGGTTGCCACGGTCGTCCGATTCGGCTCTTTGATCTGGGGTGAGACCGCTTTCACGGCCTTGCGTGGTGGTAGCTCCCTGATCGCGCCGAGCGACTGGGTAATCGAGAATCCCCGGCTCATGAGAAAGGTCGCGACGAGTCCCGCAACGAATCCGTTAGGCACTGAGCGAATGAGTCGAGCGATCATGAGGCTCAACCTAGAAGCTCTCAAAACCCTGCTGACAGGGGTTGACTGAATGCAGACGACAAGCGCGAGTTCCCCATCCTTCCGACGAACCCGGCGGCGGCCGTTTTGTTCTAACCGCTGATCCGACCGTTGGGCTGCCCAATTCCGAGACGTGCCGCGAGCGACAACGCGTCGAAGGGCGCGCGCACCTTCATGTCGTTGTCGAAATAGATGTAAACATCACGGCCGGAGTCCAGCCAGCCCCGGGTGTCTGCGGCCCAGGCATCCAGCGCTTGGTCCGTGTAGCCGCTCGCATAAAGTTCCTCGGCACCGTGCAGTCGTACGTAGACGAAATCGCTTGTGACCGCTCGATTCTGCGGCCACCTGCCCGCGGTGTCGGCAACGACAAAAGCGATGTCATTGTCTCGAAGCAGCGCTGCAACGGTGTCGCCGATGAACTCGGGATGCCGCGCCTCCAGAGCATGTCGCAGGGGTCGTTCGGGCTGCTGCACCAGCCAGTCGCGGCCGTCCAGTCGCCCATCATGCCTCATCGCGAGAGCCAGCGCTTCGGAGGAGGTGCGCGGCAGGCTGGCGAAGAAACGCTCGAGCTGTTCGACGTCGAAGGCGTGCCGCTCCGGCAGCTGCCACAGGATCGGCCCAAGCTTCTCGCGCAGGGCAAGTACGCCGGACGCAAAGAAGTTCGAGAGCGCGACATCAACCTCGTTCAGACGCTTGAGGTGGGTGATGAACCGACCGCCTTTGACCGAGAAGACAAAGTCGTGGGGCGTTTCGTCGTACCAGGCGAGATAGTTCTGCGGACGCTGCAGCGAATAGAACGAACCATTGAGCTCGATGGTGTTCAGCCTGCTCGACGAATACTCCAGCTCACGGCGCTGTGGCAGCCCCTTCGGGTACCACTCCCCTCGCCAGGGCGGGTATCGCCACCCCGAGATTCCCACCCGTGCCGTGGCCATCCCTGTGAACTCTCGCGCCTATCGGCGCGCGCCTTTCACAGCCGCGGCCGTGATGGCGCTCATGAGCGTCACACCCGCGAGTATCCACATGAGCACACGATGGCGGATCGCCCACGTTTGCGGAGTTATTCGCAGGGCACGGCTGTCGAACGCGCCGTGCGCTCCGTGGTCACCGTCGACCGGTGTGTAGAGATTCGACGGCAACATGGGCTCCTTCAACCATTGCGCCTGTTGGCCCGAGTAGCCCCCCTTGGCCGCGCCGTGGTCTGCGATCCGTGACGCGAAGCGATTTCCCAGGATCGTCGCGACGGTCGACTCCCCCACCCAGGTGCGCCGCCGAGGTCGCTGTGCCGTATCAACGACGACGGCCGCGCAGATCTCCGGTTGATAGATCGGCGGTACGGGCTGCGGATGCTTGGGCAGCTTGGATTTCACCCAGTCGAACTGCATGGTGTTCATCGCTGGCATGTCCACTTGCGAGATCGTGATCGCCGAGCGGTCGTGCAGCAATTCACTCAGTACGGATTCGGTGAACCCGGTGATGGCGTGTTTCGAGGCGCAGTACGCCGACTGCAGGGGGATCCCCCGATGAGCCAATCCCGAGCCCACTTGGATTATGGCGCCGTGGTTCCGTTCGCCCATGTGGGCAAGGGCCGCCCTTGTACCGTTGACGAAACCAAGGAAATTGACCGCGACGGCCCGCTCGAAGTCGTCGGGGTCGGTTGACGTGAATTCCGCGAACACTCCCGCCATTGCGTTATTCACCCAGACCGCGATGGGCCCGAGTTCCCGTTCGATCGTGTCGGCAGCGGCATCCACCTGACGGTGATCTGAAACGTCGGTGGGGACACCGATTGCGCGCCGGCCACGCGCTTCGACATCCCTGACTGCACCGTCCAGGCCATCCTGGCCACGTGCGAGGATCGCGACATCCCAACCGCGGGCTGCGAATTCACGGACGATAGCTCGTCCGAGGCCTGCCGTTCCACCCGTGACCACGGCAACTCCGTCGGTGTGCTCCATCGGATCTGAACCCTTCTCTAGTTGCCCCGCCCCACTACTCTTGCCACGCCCCTGTGCGGTGGGCAAGGCCTTGCCGGGGCGCACACCGGCGGTCGACTAGTCGGCCTCCCGCCGAGTCGATTAGGTGACCAGGGTCGATTAGGTGACCAGGCTTGGTTTGGCAATGCCTTTTGTCGTGAATGACCACGTGTCACTCTGGGATTGTGAACAAACGCGGCCTTATCCGGGCGGGTGGCCCGGCTGAGCGTGTCGGCGGATATGCGGCCCTGCGCTCGTACGCAGCCATCGGTGACGGACGGACGGTGGCCCTCATCGCGCTCGACGGGTCGATGGACTGGCTTCCCCTGCCCGACCTCGACGGCCCACCGGTTTTCGCGGCGCTGCTGGATGCGGAGGATGGAGGTCGCATCGCGCTCAGGCCCGTGGGCGACTTCTCGGTAAAGCGCAGGTATGTTCCGCGTACCAATGTGCTCGAGACGACGTTCACGACGGAGTCTGGCGTGATGCGCGTGACCGATGCGCTCGTGACGGGCATTGCGGGGCGACTGCCCTGGGTCGAACTCGCGCGGCGCATCGAAGGAATCACTGGGACGGTTGACGTCGAGTGGTCGGTGCAGCCAGGAACGGTCGGCAACACGGCATCCCCCTGGGTCGAGCAGACCGTCAATGGACCCGTCGCCCACGTCGACGGCATCACAATCGCCGTGCGCGGGTTCGAGCACGGACCCGCGCGACCACGCGCCAGCGGCATGTTCGGGCGGTTCACCACCGCTTCCGGTTCGCGTCACCTCGTGACGCTGTCCGCCACCGCGAACGAGCCATTGCGCATCCTCACGCCCGAGCTGGTTGACGCGGGTATCGACCGTACGATCGCGAGGTGGCGTGCGTGGTCGGAGGCGTTCTCGTTCGACGGGCCGTGGTCCGACACGGTGCTCCGCAGCGCGCTCATCCTCAAGCTCCTCATCTACAGTCCGACGGGCGCCATCGCGGCCGCGGCCACTACATCCCTTCCCGAGAGTCAGAACGGTGGCAAGAACTGGGATTACCGGTTTGCCTGGGTGCGCGACGTTGCATACAGCGTGCGTGCGCTCATGCGGTTCGGGCTGCGTGAGGAGACACACGCCGCCGTGTCCTGGCTCGTTGACACCATCCGCGCCGAGGGTCCGGAGGTGTCCATCTTCTATGGGCTCGACGGGTCACGGCCATCGGGCGACGTCATGGAACTGCAGCTTCCCGGCTGGCGAAACCACCGTCCGGTTGTCAGCGGCAACCAGGCACAGCAGCAGTTGCAACTTGGCATATACGGCGACCTCATGGATGTCATGTTCACCTACGTGAAAGACGGCAACGTGATCGATGAAGGCACTGCGCGCCTTCTCTCGGACATCGCCGACCGCGCTTGCGACGGCTGGCGCAGGCCGGACTCCGGCATGTGGGAGCTCGAAGAGGAGCAGCACTACACCTCATCGAAGATGGGATGTTGGCAGGCCATCGACCGCGCGATCGGGCTTGCCGAGGACGGACAGCTCGACGGCAACGTCGATCGATGGCGCAGGGAACGAGACACGATCCGCGCCTGGATCGACGAAAACGGCTGGTCGGCAAGCCGCGGGAGCTACGTGATGTACCCGGGTAGCGACAGGCTCGACACCTCGGTTCTGCTGCACTCCGTGAGCGGATTCGATCGTGGACCACGGATGTCGCAGACGATCGACGCGATCCGCTCCCAACTCGGGCGCGGAGCCCAGGTCTATCGCTATGACGGAATGCAATCCGAGGAGGGCACTTTCGTGGCGAGCGCATTTTGGATCGCAAGCGCACTCGCCTGCGTTGGCCGCATGGATGAGGCGACGGCCCAGTTCGATGCGGTAATCGCGATGGCGAACGACATCGAGATGTACGCAGAGCAACTGGACGCCGAATCCGGTGACTTTCTCGGCAATGTGCCCCAGGCTCTTAGCCATCTCGCCCTCATCAACGCCGCAATCACGATCGACGAAGTCGCCAACGCGGGCGGCGTGCAGGCATCGGCCCGCACCCGGTGACTCAGCTGTTACGAAGCGCAGCGATGAGCTCGGCTTTGCGTTTCCCGGAATAACCGGTGAGCCCGATGTCCCTGGCCTTTGCCCTCAACTGCGAAACTGACCAGTCCTCGTAATCGCCCGACTTTCCGCCCTTGCGCCCAACGGCACTCCGGCCGCGCTGTGCCGCCGCGTTGCTGATCCGCGCGGCCTTCTGCTTGCTGTTGCCGTCTTTGCGCAACTCCTCGTACAGTTCCGGATCTTTCAGGTTTGATCCTCGTGTTCCAGGCATTGCCAACCTCCTTCTCGTTGACGTTCATTCACGACGACTGATATACACCCTCGGCGGCTTGCTGGCAGCCGGTTGTCGGGATTTTCTGGGGCGCGTAGCGTCCAGCCGTCGGCAAGTTTGCGATTCATCGTGACTCGCTGCGGTCGCGTATCTCACTCGTCCGAAAACAAAGTGGAAAGGCTTACCATGACTCCCCAACAGACCATTGCGCTTGTCATAGCCATCGTGGTCGTGATCGTCATCGTCGTGATCGTCGTCGTGCTGGTTTTCGGGAGGCGGCGCCGCGCAGACGCTAACCGTCATCGCGCCGCTGACATCCGACAGAATGCGGCCGATACTGCGCTAGCGGCGAAGGAACAGGAAGCCCGTGCCACCCGCGCACAGGCGGATGCCAAGCAGGCCGAAGTGGACGCCGAACGTCTGCGGCGCGAAGCAGGAGAACGTCTGGAAGAGGCCAATGCGCAGCGCGTGCAGGTTGACGAGCAAGCGCGAAAGGCTGACGAGCTCGACCCCGATGTGCGCACAAACCGCCACGACGATCTCGGGACTCGGCGGGATGAGGACACGCTCGGTTAGGCCAAGGGCCCGGGTTCACCTTGGTTGACGAGTTTCAAGCAGCTCATGGCCGAAGCACGACCTTGATGCAGCCGTCTTCCTTCTTCTGGAAAATTTCGTACATCTCCGGCGCCCGCTCGAGCGGCTCACGATGTGTCACCAGATCCAGCACGCCAAGCGGGTCTGCCGCATCCTCGACGATCGGAAGGATGGTGTCGATCCAGTTGCGCACGTTGCACTGGCCCATGCGCACGGTCACCTGCTTGTCGAACATCGACTTCATGGGCATGGGATCGACCTCGCCACCATAGACGCCGCTGATCGAGACCGTTCCGCCACGACGAACGAGGTCGAGCGCGCCATGCAGGGAACCGAGCCGATCAACGCCGGCCTTCTCCATCACCGGCCGGGCGAGTGCCTTCGGGAGGACACCGACAGCCGCCTGCGCCACAGCGGCGACCCCACCGTGACTCGCCTCCATGCCGACGGCGTCCACAACCGAATCCGGGCCGCGCCCCGCCGTGGCCTCACGAATCTCGTCGAAGGTCTCCTCAGCGAGGTCATACGCCTCGACCCCGTGCCGCACTGCGAGGTCGCGTCTCTCCTCGACCGGGTCGATCGCGAGCACGCGGTATCCGCGATGCACACCGACGCGCGACGCCAACTGGCCGACCGGGCCGAGTCCGAACACCGCGAGCGTTCCGCCCTCGGGCACGTTCGCGTATTCCACTCCCTGCCATGCGGTCGGCAGGATGTCGCTGAGAAACAGGTACCGCTCGTCGGGGCCATCCGCACCGATCTTGATCGCGTTGTAGTCGGCGAATGGCACCCGCAGCAGTTCGGCCTGGCCACCCGGCACCTGGCCGTAGAGCTTGGTATAGCCGAAGAGCGCGGCACCTGAACCCTGGTCGCGCACCTGCGTCGTCTCGCACTGCGATTGCAGGCCACGCGAACACATGTAGCAGTGCCCGCACGCGATGTTGAAGGTCACCACGACACGGTCGCCGACCGCGATCCCCCGCACACCCGACCCGACCTCCTCCACGATGCCCATCGGCTCGTGGCCAAGGATGTCGCCCCGGTCGAGGAACGGACCGAACAGTTCGTAGAGATGCAGGTCGGAACCGCAAATCGCGGTCGAGGTGATCCGCACAATGGCGTCCGTCGGCTCCACAATCACCGGGTCGGGAACGGTCT
Organism: Glaciihabitans sp.; assembly: GCA_025465535.1. Lineage (GTDB taxonomy): Bacteria > Actinomycetota > Actinomycetes > Actinomycetales > Microbacteriaceae > Galbitalea. Next base: position 63,988 of record JAODMY010000021.1, on the reverse strand, counting down.
CGACCGACAGCGACCTCTTCCCCTGGTATGTGAGTGCGCGCATTCGATCCGCCTTCCGTTCATCGTTGTGATTCCTCCCAGTGCATCCGAAATCCCACGGCAGGGAAAAGGGCTTGCGCCGCCTGCGTGTCACCCCCTTGAATGCGCGGGCGGCAGTTGGTAGTCCAGAGATATGACCGTGAAATTGAACGACAAGGCCCTTGTGCACGCGAAGCAACTGATCAGGAACGGGCACGTCGTGCGTGACGAACGCGACGACTGGAGCGAGGCCGCACCCACCCCCGACGATGAGAACAAGTTCATTGAGAAGCACGGATTCGCGGAATATTCGAAGTGGCACCTCGGTGTGGATGACTCGAAGCCCGACGACACCAAGGGCCACTACAGCTTTCCCTATGGCGACTTCTCGAAGGTGCGCCGAGGCGGGGTCATCTCGTTGGAGAGCCGCGCCGCGCAGAACAACCACACCGAGATCGCGAAGGCGACAAAGCAGCTTCTTGAACAGATAGACGCCGACTAGTTGCTCGACGGTGGCACCTCAGCCCTACGCCGACGTCCACTCGTTGACGAGATAGCGGCGCGCATCGGATGCCCTGAATTCGAGCCCGAACCCTGGCCGGTGCCGATCGGGCACGAGTTCGCCGTTCTCGAGCCGCGGAAGACCATCGAAGAACTCGCGCTCGATAACCGCGTGATCGTGGAAGTACTCGACGTGCACGACCCCTGGCACGCTGCAGGCGAGGGATGCGTGGATGGACGGCGCCGTGTGCGCGCTGAGCGGGATGCCGGCGGACTGCGCCTGCGCCGCCGCGAGCAGGAATCCGGTTGCGCCGCCACAGCGAGTCGCATCCGCCTGGAGCGTATCCACTGCTCCCGCGCCGAGCATTGCGGCGAAGTACTGGGGCGTGTAGCCGTACTCCCCCGCCGCGATCTGCATTCCCGCCGGTGCGCGGTCGCGAATGAGGCGCAGGCCGCTGAGGTCGTCGCTCGAGACGGGTTCCTCGAACCACGTCACGCCGAGGTCCGCGAACCGCTCGGCGAAGCCCAGCGCCTGCTTTCGCTCGTACGCTCCGTTCGCGTCGACGAAGAGCTGCACTCCAGGCCCGACGGCGTCGCGGGCAACCATCACCCTGTCGACATCCGATTCCGGTCTCGTGCCCACTTTCATTTTGACCGCCGCAAAGCCGCCGCTCGCCCAGCCCGATAGCTGCCCAGCTAGTTCTTCTGCGCTGTAGCTGGTGAAACCACCGCTTCCGTAGGCCATCACGCGATCACGGGCACCGCCGAGCAACTGCACTGTCGAGACGTCCAGCAGCGTGGCCTTGAGATCGTGAAGCGCCAGGTCGACGGCCGAGATTGCACCGGCCGCAATGCCGGCCCAGCCCAGGTTGCGAACGGCGCGGGCCATCGCCCAGAACACGCGCGAGGTATCCAGCGCATCGGCTCCGAGCACCAGGGGTGCCAGGATGTCGCGAGCCACGACCAGCGCGGCCGGACTCGTGTACGCGTACCCGAGTCCGGTCTTGTCGCCGGCCCGCAGCTGGACGACGAGTACGCCGGTGCTGTCCCAGTTCGCGGTGCCGTCGGACTCGGGTTCGACTCGCCCGAAACCGGTGGTGGGAACGGTGTACGCACCCAACCCGACCGAGGAGACCGCCGTGTCGCCGGGCACCTAACTTTCGTCCTCACGGTCACGGTCTTCGTCTTCGTCGTCGTGATGCAGCTTTCCCCGCACCCGTTCGACCCCCTCCGCGATCAACGCCTGCGCAGAATCCTTGATCGCGGTAACCCCGAGAGGGTCGCCCTTCAGGAACGACTCCGCCGTGTTCTTCGCGTACTCCCGGGTGATGTGTGGCGGCAGCGGCGGAACGTTGCGACTCGTGTACGCGTCGATGAGGGTGACGCCCTTGTGCGCGAACGCGGCCTCAACCGCGGGCAGCACCTCGTCATCTGACTTGACCCGGATTCCCTTGAACCCCAGTAGCTCCGCCCATCCCGCGTAGTCGACCGACTCGACATCCTGGGCGGTCCGCCAGACGGGATTGCCATCTTCCGTGCGCATCTCCCACGACACCTGGGTGAGGTCGTCGTTGTGCAGGACGACGATGACGAACTGCGGGTTTTGCCATCGCGCGAGGTATTTCTTGATGGTGATGAGTTCGTTCATGCCGAGCATCTGGAACGCGCCGTCACCGATCGTGCACACGACCGTGCGATCGGAGTACGCGAACTTCGCCGACACCGCGTAGGGCATCGACGCGAGCATTGACGCGAGCATTCCGGACAGGTCGCCCATCATGCCCCGGCGCAGCCGGATGTGGTGCCCGTACCAGTCGGCCGTTGTGCCGGCATCGGCCGTGACGATCGCGTTCTCGGGCAGGTGCCGGTTCAGCTCGTGGAAGACCAGCCGCGGGTTGACCCCGTCGTCGTACGAGACGTGAGCCTGGGCGGCCATCTCGGCTTCCCACTCGACCATCTCATCGGCGACCGTCTGCTGCCAGGAGAGGTCGGTCTTCGCCTCGAGGTGCGGGATGAGCGCGGCGAGTGTCGCCCTGACGTCACCCCACAGGTTCAGCTCGGTCGGGTACCGCAGCCCCATCTGTTCCGGTTTCAGGTCGACCTGGATCGCTCGCGCCTGGCCGCTTTTCGGCAAGAACTGACCGTACGGGTAGTTGGTGCCGAGGAGGACAAGGGTGTCGCATCCCTTCATCTGGTGGAGGCTGGGAAGTGAGCCGAGCAGCCCAACCTGCTGGCTGTGATGCGGAACATCCGATGGCACGACCTGCTTGCCGCGGAGCGCCGTGATGATGCCCGCGCCCGCGAGACGAGCCGCCTCCAGCACCTCGTCGGTTGCCCCGGTTGCGCCGTTGCCGACGAGGAAGGTGACCTTCCCCCCGGCGTTGATGATCTCGGCCGCCCTCAGGATCTCGGCCTCCGGTGGCACAACCGCCGTCGACGGCGCAACGGCGCTCGAACGCGACACCCACATGGCGGCACCGGGCAGTTCCATCTTCATGGCCTGGACATCGTGGGGAAGGATGATGACGGCCGGCCCCAGCCGCACGATCGCCGTGCGGAATGCCGTGTCGATCACCGCCTGCGCCTGCTGCGGGGACACTATCGTCTGCACGTAGACGGCGACATCGGAGAGCGCCCGCTCGAGGTTGCTCTCCTGTTGGTTGAACGTCCCGAACGAGTTGAGCCCCTGCTGCCCGACGATCGCGACGACGGGCTGGTTGTCCATCTTCGCGTCATACAGGCCGTTGATCATGTGGAACGCGCCCGGACTGGATGTCGCCATGCAAACCCCCACCTCGCCGGTGAATTTCGCGTGGGCCGTCGCCATCAGCGCACAGATCTCCTCGTGCGTAGGGCGGATGTATTCGAGACCCTCGCCCGCCTTCTCCGCGCGGCCCAACGCGCCGTCGAACTCCCCGATGCCATCCCCCGGGAAACCGAACACGCGAGTCACGCCCCACTCCCGCACTCGCTGGATCACAAAATCGCTGACGTTGGTCATCGCTACTTCCTCTTTCCTGTTGGGTCTGTCGCAAGCATCCGGTCGGCCGCGCGCGCCGCGATCGACATGATCGTGAGCGCCGGGTTGGCGCTCCCCTGGGTCGGCAGCACACTGCCGTCCGCGATGTAAAGATTCGGGACCGCGAAGGTGCGGCAGTGGCCATCGACCACGCCGGAGGTCTCGTCCGCGCCCATGCGCGCTCCGCCGACGAGGTGGGCGTAGCGCTGGATCGTCATCACGTCGTCTGCACCCGCGGCCTTCAGGATGCGCTCCATAACTTCCTGCGCGGCCTTCACGAGCATCCGATCGTTGTCGCACTGCGAGTAGTCGAATCGGGCGACGCGAAGTCCGTGCGAGTCTGTCTCGTCGGCGAGCGTGACCCGGTTCTCCGGCTGCGGCAGGAATTCGCAGAGGGCGCCGAGGCACGACCAGTGCACGTAGTCGCTCATCCGTGCACGGAGCGACGCGCCCCAGTGCCCCTGCGCCGCGACATGCTCAGCCCAGGTGATGGGCAGCGGAGACACCGTCTGGATCGAGAACCCGCGCTTGTAGGGCTTCGTCGCGTCGGTCTCGTAGAACTCCTCGCTGCTGACCTCGGGCGGCGGAGCCTTGAACATCCGCACCTCTGAGTCGAACCGGCCGGCGGTCTGCGGCGCCCCCTGCACCATGAGGTAACGGCCGACCAGGTCGTAGTCGTTGCAGAGCCCGGCGGGGAACCGGCGCGACACCGAGTTCAGCAACAGCCGCGGCGTCTCGATCGAGTAGCCGGCGACCACCACGACCCGTGCGCGCTGGAGATGTTCGACGCCGTCGCGCAGGTACCGCACTCCGATCGCGCGACCCGTGCGCTCATCCAGCTCGACGGCGGTGACCATGGTGTCGGCGCGGATCTCGGCGCCGTGCGCGAGCGCATCCGGAACATGGGTGATGAGCGGCGAAGCCTTGGCGTTCACCTTGCAGCCCTGAAGGCAGAAGCCCCGGTAAATGCAGTGCGGACGATGCCCAAAACGTCCGTTCGCGATCGCCACCGGCCCAACGCGAGCCTCGATGCCCGCGGCCAGCGCACCGCGGAGGAACACCTCGCCATTTCCGGATACCGGCTGCGGGCGGTATCGATACCGGTGCGGGTCGCCCCACGGCCAGTCGTCGCCGGCGACGGGAAGCTCGCCCTCGATCGCCTCGTAATACTGCTTCAGGTCGTCGTAGTCGATCGGCCAGTCTTCCCCCACGCCGTCGTTCGTAAGAGTCGCGAAGTCGCTCGGGTGCAACCGCGGAACGAATCCCGCGTAGTGCACCATCGAACCGCCGACGCCCCGGCCAGAGTTGTTCGAACCGAGCGGCACCGGGTCGCTGCCGCCGAGTACCCGTGGCTCCGTCCAGTACAGCTTGTGCGAGCCGGCCTCGTCCGACACCCAGTCGAGCTCGGGATCCCAGAACGGTCCGGCGTCGAACCCGACCGTGCTCCAGCCGCCCCGGGCCAGCCGCTGCAGCATGGTCGCGCCACCCGCGCCGCAGCCGACGACGACCACATCGACCTCGTCCTTGTCGCCGTACCGACGCATCCTCTCCTGCAGGGAGCGGTCGACCTCGCCGCGCGGGGTCAGCAGCCACGCGGACTCGTTGCGTTCCCTGACCTCGGCCATCCCCGGATCGATGAGGTCGCCGATTGCGCTGGCTCCCATCACGGCTGGTCCCGCTGCGGGTCGAGAGTCGGGCGGTGATCGCGAACCTCGAACGCCTCGCGCCGGTCGAGCCCGAGGTTCTTGTAGCCGCGCGGATAGGCAGGGCCCGCGAACCCCATCTCCTGCCAAGCCAGCGGATGCGAGTAGAACGCCGTGCAGGCATAGCGGGTCCAGAGGCTCCAGACCTGGCTCGCTTTCATGGCGTGCCAGTCGGCATCGCCCAGGTCCTGCACCGACTGGATGATTGCCGCTTGCGCGTCTCTGCCCGTTGCGCCGAAGCTATCCCCACCGCGGGCGATGCTGTCAGCGTCGAGTGCGGCGAGGGTGCGGCGCCACGCATCCGGGTCCTTCGGCATCGTCGAATAGCGCCAGCCGTCGGTCTCGTCGCGAGCGAGCCGGTCGTCGACCAATTCAAGCACCGGCACCTTGACGCCGTCGTGCTGGTCGAGCAGCTGGTCGAACAGTGCGCCCGCGGTCGCTGCCTCCAGCGCAGAGAAGAACCTGAGCCTGGTGTCCGGCGCCAGGCGTGCCTCGACGACCGCACGCGTTGCGGCATCCCAGCGACGGGACTGGGCGAGCACATCGAACCCGGGAAACCGGTCACCGCCGTGCGCATCGTCGAGCGGCAGCCTCGTCACTTCTCGCGCCTCAGCACCGCGGCGAGTAGTCCCATGCCACCAACCACGGTGACGAGCAGCGGGGCCATGAGCGGTGGGCCCATCTCCATGTTGTAGCGGAAGTTCTTGAAGCCTCCCGGCTTCTGGTGGATCCCGCGTGCGTGCAGCACCACGCCCTGCAGGCCGTTCGCGACGATCACCGCGGAGACCAGCGGGAGGGTCGTCTTGGCTGCGCGCTTACTGAACACGCCCGCGACACCGGCGATGACAGCGGCCGGGCCGAGCGCGATTGGCGCCCACATCCACCTGTTGCCGAAGCTCGCGCTGTCGTGTTCGAAGAAGATCTCGGCCGTCGTGACCATCGCGCCGAGGGCGGTCAGCCCGGAGAGGCTGCGCTCGAAGCGTCCGGTGCGCACGTCGTGCCTCGCGATCAGCACCGCTTCCGCCGCCCGCCGGGCCGTCCTGCCGGTCATCGCTCCCCCTCACTCGAGTCGCTGCGGCCGGTGCCGCGCGCCTGCATTCCAGTTCTAACTCGCGGCGACTGTCGCCGAAAAGCCGTTGCATCCCGTGCGCTTGCGGAGCAAGATGCCCGCAAGGCACCACTGTTGTCAGGAACGCCCGCTTACGATGTCCGCGCCATTCCCCTACACCGTTGCGACCGAGCCGCCGTCGACGCGGTAGTTCGAGCCGACGACGAATGATGCGAGGTCGGAGCACAGGAACGCGATCACGTTGGCGACCTCGTCGGGCTCGCCTCGTCGTTTCAGCTCAAGGTGGGGCCGCTCCTGGTCGAGGAAGCTCTCGATCGCTTTCCGTTTCGTGGTGCCGAGCTGTTTCGCGCGCTTCGTCATCATCGCGTCGGTCATGGGAGTGTGGATGAAGGCGGGTGAAACCGCGTTGACCAGCAGGCCTTCGACTGCGTAGCTGCGTGAAAGTCCCTTCGCGAAGGCGAGTACTCCCGCCTTCGCGGCGCAGTACGGGAGTTCGTCGTCGTATGGCTGCGACGCATCCTCTGAGCCGATCAGCACGATGCGCCCCCAGCCGCCTTTCCGCAGCGAGGGAAGGAACGTGCGCACCAGTCGCACCGGCCCAAGCAGGTCGGTTTCGATCGTCGATACCCACCCCTCGTCGTCGATCTCGTGGAACAGACCCTGCGCGCCCGTGACGCCGGCCGCCTGAACCAGGATGTCGATGTCACCAACCGCGCCGCGCACATTCGCCTCGAGTTCGGCAAGTGATACGAGGCTCGTCACGTCGGCGGCAAAGGCGAAGAGCTTGCCCTTCGGCGCGTCGAACTCGGCCGCGGCCTTATCGAGCCTGGCCTGGTCGCGGTCACTGATGACGACCGTCGCCCCCTCCGCCAGCAGGATGCGCGCAGTGTGCCAGCCGATCCCGGAGTCGCCGCCCGTGACCAAAGCCTTCTTCCCGGTGATGCCGAGATCCATTGCCGTTCTCCGTTTCTCTCGTCGCTTCAAGTCGACAGGCGTGCGGATCGGGCGACAAGACCCTTGCGACGAGTGCGCCTGTTGTGTACGACCTCCTGTGTACGACCCCCTGTGTACGACCGTGGACCCGGATCCCGCGCATAACGCGACGGGCCGTCGAGCGCAACCACCTTCCCCGACACCTCGGCCGGAGGTAAATCTGGAAGCATGACCAACGATCAATACACGTTTGCCAACCCCGTCACGCGCTATCCAAAACTCGATCCCAAGCCGCAGCACCAGAGCGGGCCGGGATCCTCAGAAGAGATGTCGCCGAAGCCCGATATCGGCGCCGACAGCTACCGCGGCACCGGCAGGCTCGACGGGCGCAAGGCGCTCGTCACAGGTGCAGACAGCGGGATCGGAGCCGCCGTCGCGATCGCCTTCGCGCGCGAGGGAGCCGATGTCGCCATCTCCTACCTGCCGGACGAGGAAGAGGATGCGCAGGAAATCGTCGCTCTCATCGAGGCCGCGGGCAGGAAGGCGATTGCGCTTCCGGGCGACCTCGTCGACGAGGAATATTGCTCGTCGCTGGTCGCGGATGCCGTGGCCGGGCTTGGCGGGCTCGACATCCTCGTCAACAACGCGGGCAAACAGCAGGCCGTCGAAAAATTCGAGGAGTTGAAGCCGGAGCAGTTCGACGAGACCTTCAAGACCAACGTCTACGCGATGTTCTGGATCTCGCAGGCTGCGCTGCCCCACCTCGAACCCGGCTCGACCATCATCAATACGACATCCGTGCAGGCGTACAGCCCCTCGCCGATCCTCGTCGACTATGCCAGCACGAAAGCCACAATCAACGCGTTCACAAAATCGCTGGCCGGGCAGCTCGCACCCCGGGGCATTCGAGTCAATGCCGTGGCGCCGGGTCCAATCTGGACACCGCTGCAGGTCGCGGGCGGCCAACCCACCGACGCTCTCCCCGGCTTCGGCGACCAGACCCCGCTCGGGCGTCCCGGCCAACCGGCCGAACTCGCCCCGGCGTACGTCTTCCTGGCCTCTGGCGAGTCGAGCTACGTGATTGGCGAGACGCTCAATGTGAATGGCGGCATGCCGACGCCCTAGGACTTCCGTTCGGCCCGCGTCTTTTGTGGCGATCGCGGAATGAGCACAATGAACACGAAAATCGCAGCCAGCGCGAGCACCGCGGCGATCAGGCCGGCGGCCAGGTTGAAGACGAAATCGAAGATAAACAGGACGACGCCGGCTGCGAGGACCGCCACCACCCACACGGTGATGGCGAGCAGCCGGCTGGCGACATTCACGACCTGGGACTTGTCGTGACGCCGGAACTGCGCCCGGTGCAGGCTGACCGACGAAAGCCCGAGAAGCGTGCTCACCGCGGCGAGCGCAACCAGCACGCCGTAGATCACCAGCTCGTACCGCGGCAATGACGTGAACCTCTGCTGGAACGCGACCGTCAGCAGGAACCCACTGATGATCTGGGACCCGGTCTGGGTTACCCGCAACTCCTGCAGGATGTCCGTCCAGTTTCGATCGGAGCGCTCTGCGCCGGTCTCGTTTCGACCATCCGAAGGATCGATGTCGCCTGTGGCATCCATCTGTCCATTCTGCGGCTCACAATGAGCTTTTCGCTCACTTTCCGAAGCCGACCCCGGGCGAAGGCTTGACACGCAGCCATTCGGGTGCATATTGTGTGACATGCAACCACCGGGTTGCATGATCCTTAAGATGGATGAATGGACGACGTATTCAAGGCACTGGCCGATCCGAGCCGACGGCTTCTGCTGGACAGTCTCAACGCCCAGAACGGGCAGACGCTCAACGAGCTCGTTTCGCGATTCGAGATGACCCGGCAATCGGTGAGCAAACACCTCGCGCAGCTCGAGGCGGCCAATCTCGTCAGCACCGTGTGGCGAGGTCGGGAGAAGATCCACTACCTGAACGCAGAGCCCATCAACGCCATCTCCGATCGTTGGATCAAGAACTACGACCGCGGCCGCGTCGCCGCGCTGGCCGACCTGAAAAACGCATTGGAGAATCGCACTATGAACGACGAAGAGTTCGTCTACACGACCTACATTGAGGCACCGCCGGAGCTGGTCTGGCGCGGGTTGACCGATCCGGCATTCACGCGCCGGTATTGGGGAGTCGAGCTGCTCTCCGATTGGAAACCCGGCTCAACCTACGCGTTCGTCCACGACAAGCGGGGCATCACCGTCACCGATGCAGAAATGGTTGTGAAGGCCTACGACCCGTACACGCGGCTTTCCTACGCGTGGCAGGAATATCCGAAGGAGCTCGTCGAGAGCATCGGGTTCGCGGACGGCTTTTACGAGAAGGCACTGGCCGAGCCTCGCTCGACAGTGAGCTTCGACCTCGAACCCAGCGGCACTCAGACCAAGCTGACAGTCGTCCACAGCGGGTTCGGGCCGGGCAGCGTCGTGCTACCCGACGTCAGCGGAGGCTGGCCCAAGGTGCTCTCCTGGCTCAAAACCTTCCTCGAGAGCGGCGCCTACGAAAGTGCCGACACACCAGCGGCGAAATAGGGCCACGCCGCTCGCCTTGAGCCGTCAACGTGAGCGGTCAACTGACCACTCCCTGTCAGCCGGCTGGGTTGCCTTTCGCACAGGTTTGTTCTGCCGCGGTTTGCCCGGTGATGCTCGAGGGGAGTTGTATCGGGCTCGCGCCGCCGGATGACGGCGCCGGGGTGGCGGTGGATGTTGGCGCCGGGGTCGCCGAGGATGGGGTGCTGGGAGCCAATTCTGCGCCTCGCCCGGTAGTGCCCGTGAGTTTCACCGGCTGGTCAGATAGCAGGGCGGCATTGACGGCAGCGTCGGCGCCCTGGTTGGGGATCAGGCGGTTGGGGTTGGTCGGGTCGGCCAGGGTGGGATATTGGAGCATCACCAGGTTGGCCAGCGGGATTCCTTTCAGCGCGGTGGCGATGGAGATGAGGGTGTTGGGGCTTTCGAGGGTGTCGGAGAGCTGCATGTTCTTGACGGCGGCGCTGGCCAGCGAATACAACTGCAGCGGGTTGCTGAGAACCCCGCCGGCTTTCACCTTCCTCACCAGCGAGGACAGGAAAGCTTCCTGGCTGCTGATGCGCCCGAGGTCACTGCCATCCGCGATGCCGTGACGAGTGCGCAGGAACGCCAACGCTTCCGCACCTTGAATGGTGTGCTGGCCGACGCCCAGATGGAGTCCGGTATCGGGATCATTGATTGGCGTAGCTACACACACCGTGACTCCACCGACCGCGTTGGACATCGCAGCGACCCCGTCGAAGCTGATCTCCGCCCCGTAGGGAACGGTGACGCCGGTGAGCTGCTCGATGGTCAGCACCGGACAGGCGAGACCGCCGTAGGAGAGGGACGCGTTCAGCATCTGCTGCGACATGGCAGAGTACGACCCGCCGTTGGGGTTCGGGCAGGACGGGATCGGAACCAGCGTGTCGCGTGGAAAGCTCACCACCATCGCGCTCTGGTGGTTCGCGGCGATATGGATCAGGATCGTGACATCGTTGTTGCCCGCCCCGGAACTGCTCGCCTGGTCGGCCGCGTCCGAAAATGCACTGCCCTGCCCGGTGCGGGTATCCGAGCCAACGAGCAGCATGTTGACAGCCCCGCTGATCGGCCCGACCTGAGGCGGTGCCGCCGTCTGACCGGCCAGCGGTGTCAGGTGCACACCGGGCTTGACCGAACTGGTGAGATGCCACACCGCGATACCCACGACCGCCACCGCCGATACGAGCACCACGGCCATCGCCGCCGCGAGGAATTTCAGGGCACCGGGCAGCGCGCCGGATCGTTTCAACCGACCGTGTCGGGTGATGGAAACCGATCCGTCTGTCCCAAACCCGGAATGCTGCCGGCTCATGCACAATCCTGAACGGAATGCAGTGCGGCGAGCCTCGTGCCGCCTTCGTGCGTGAGTTGCGTCTCGGTGTAACAGCAGGGCGGGATCAAATCGGAACTCTTACTTCGGGACGCCACACGCAGTGGTAGCGGTCGTGTTTTTCATGCCGCAAGGGACATGCCGGAATGTGACGACGATACCTAGGCGATCTGGGAAGGTTCTGAGCAGCGCACAGGAATCAACCCTGCGAATGCAAATTCCGTTGCGCCCACGCACCCAGCTGTTCGATGGTCGGCACGAGTTCGGTTCCCGCCGCCGTTAGCTCGTAGCTGACCGTGACCGGTGGACCCTCCGCCACGTCCCGGCGCACGAGTCCCGCCTCTACGAGCTCGACGAGACGTTCGGAAAGCACGGTGTCGCTGATGCCGCTGACGGCCTTACGCAGCGAGACAAAGGATGCCCGACCCGAGCCGAGGACGCCGACGATCATCCCGTTCCAGCGCTTCCCCAGCACCGAGAAGGCAAGAGTGATCGCGGAATCGCACGCGCGCACCTCGGACTCCTGCTCGGACATGAGCTCTATCGTAATCTGCTACAGTCTCCACAGTCACTTTGTTTTCCTTAGTCCCTTAGCTTTCTATGGAGATTCTCATGTCGTTGTTCCGGCTCGATGCCAGTGTCATTCCCGCCACCTCCCAGAGCCGAGCCCTGGCCGATCTGGTCGAAGCCGAGTGGTCGGCTGAGCACCCCGATTCCGTCGTCACCCGCCGCGACCTCGGTACGGAACCGCTGCCGGCGACAACATGGCGCGACATCGTCACGAGCATGGGAGTCAAGGACGCCGACCTCAGCGCGAAACAGCGTGATGCCAAAGCCCTGGCGGCAACACTCGCCGACGAGATGCTCAACGCGGATGCGCTCCTGTTCGCGATCCCCCTCTACAACTGGGGCGTCGCCGCACACGTGAAGTCCTGGTACGACCTCGCCTACACGGATCCGCGCATCAGCGGGGGCGCCCTGAAGGACAAGCCCGCCGTACTCGCCACCGTGCTCGGCGGCAACTACAACCCCGGGACGCCCAAGGAGGGGTGGGATCACTCCACCCCGTGGTTGCGCCGCGTCCTCGAGGAGGTCTGGGGCGTTGACCTGCTCGTCGTGCAGCGCCAGTTCACCCTCGTCGGAGTCAATCCCGCTCTCGACCAGTTCACCGAGCTAGCCGCCGAGATCAAGACCGCAGCCGAGCAACTCGCTGTCGAGCACGGCCGCGCCCTCGCTTCAAAACGCCGAGCGTAGGCCCGCGCTGGCGTGAGTCAGCAACCAGAGCCACCGCGCGGCGCGAAGTGCCCTAAACGTCCGGCAGGATTGAGGAGACACGAGGACGAGGGCATGGATTTCAGAATATTTATCGAACCGCAGGTGGGCGCCAGCTACGACGACCAGTTGGCTATCGCCCAGGCGACCGAACGACTCGGCTTCGACGGCTTTTTTCGAGCCGACCACTTCATCAACTTCCACGGCGGTGACGGGATGCCGGGGCCGACCGACTCGTGGACGACCCTCGCCGGACTCGCCCGCGAGACCTCGCGTATCGCGCTCGGCACGATGGTCTCCTCCGTGACGTTCCGGCATCCGGGGGTCCTCGCGATCCAGGTCGCCCAGGTGGATGCCATGTCTGGCGGTCGGGCCGAACTTGGCCTGGGTGCAGGCTGGAACGCGCGCGAACACGAGGCCTACGGCATCCCGTTCCCGGAGAAGCGCTTCGGCATCTTCGAGGAACAGCTCGCCATCATCTCCGGCCTGTGGGCCACGCCGCTCGGTGAGAAGTACTCCTTCGCGGGCGAGCACTACACCGTGGTCGACTCCCCCGCGCTGCCGAAACCGGTCCAGCAGCGAATGCCACTGATCGTGGGCGGGTCAGGGCAGGCGAAAACCCCGCGACTCGCCGCCACCTATGCCACCGAATACAACACCGGCTTCGTCCCCTTCGACCGGCTGGCGCCGACGATGGATCGGGTTCGCACGGCGTGCACCGTAATCGGACGCGATCCCGGCGACCTCATCATGAGCATTCCGCGCACCGTGGCTGTCGGTGCCACCGAGGCGGAGGCATCCCGCCGCGCCGAGGCGAGCTACACCGATCTCGCCTCCCTCCGCCGCGACGGGATTGCCGGCACGACCGACGAGGCAGTGGACCGCATCTCCGCCATCCAGGAACTGGGCGTCGACCGCCTCTACCTGCAGGTCGTGGATTTCCGCGACCTCGACCACCTGGACTTCATCGCCCGCGAAATCCTTCCGAAGCTCGACTGAGCGCGCGGCCATCTGGCGTCCCCAGCGCGGGCGGACACGCTCGAGGAGTGAACGCCGCTCCACGGGACTACCGCGGTACCTTGACAAGATGCCCACTATTACCTCTGTCGAGGTCGTCGATGTCCGATTTCCCACCTCGCTAACCGCCGATGGTTCGGACGCCATGAACAAGGACGGAGACTATTCCGCGGCATACGTCATCCTGAACACTGACGCGGAGGACATCGCCGGATACGGCTTCACCTTCACTATTGGACGCGGCAACGATATCTGCACGCTGGCCGCGCAGCAGAGGGCGTTGCCCCTGATCGGCCGCGATGTCGACGAGCTTCTCGACGATCTCGGCGCAACCTATCGGGAGTTGAAGTCCGATTCGCAGCTGCGCTGGCTTGGACCAGAAAAAGGCGTCGAACACCTCGCGATGGCTGCCGTCATGAACGCGCTGTGGGACATGGCAGCTCGACGGGCTGGCAAACCGCTCTGGCAGCTGCTCGCCGAGATGACCCCGGCGCAGCTCGTCGATGTCGCCGACCTTCAATACCTCTCCGACGTCCTCACCCGAGAAGAGGCGCTGCAGATGTTGACGGCAATGGAGCCGACACGTGGCGAGCGGATAGCCCAGCTGAAGAATGACGGGTATCCCTGTTACACGACGAGCGCCGGTTGGCTCGGGTATTCCGATGAAAAACTTCGCAGGCTTTGTCAAGAAGCCGTGGACTCCGGGTATCGGCACATCAAGCTCAAAGTGGGCGCCAACCTTGCTGATGACATCAGGCGTTGCAGCATCGCGCGAGAAGTCATCGGTCAGGACGCAAACCTGATGATCGACGCGAACCAGGTCTGGGACGTTCCGGAGGCGATCGAGTGGGTGAACGCTCTTTCGCAGTTCCGTCCGATGTGGATCGAAGAGCCGACGAGCCCGGATGACGTACTCGGCCATGCGGCGATTCGCCGCGCCGTGGCGCCGATTGGCGTTGCGACCGGCGAGCACGGAATGAACCGAGTGTTGTTCAAGCAGATGTTCCAGGCCGAAGCCATCGATTTCTGCCAACTCGATGCGGCGCGGCTGGCCAGCATCAACGAGATCCTCGCGGTCTACCTCATGGCGAAGAAGTTCGGTGTGCCCGTGTGTCCACACGCTGGCGGTGTTGGACTCTGCGAACTCGTCCAGCACCTTTCGATTTTTGATTTCGTCGCCATTTCAGGATCGCTGGAGAACCGCGTGACCGAATATGTCGATCATCTTCACGAGCATTTTGTCGATCCCTGCGTCGTTCAGAACGGCGCGTACGTTCTGCCGTCGATGCCGGGATACAGCGCTCGCATGCATGAGTCAACGCTCGAGGAATTCGCCTATCCGAATGGAACATTCTGGATCGGCCGGCGCGAACTGGCTGAGTAGTCGGAGGGAAGCGGACGGACCGTGATCGCGGCAATCACTGCGTAGTCGAACACCGGGCGCTAGCGCCCACGCAACCAGGTCAGACGACCAGGGATCTAATCGCCGCGGCCGCTGCGCCACGCGCCCAGTCCTCGAAGGTGTGTGGCCGCACGATGATGCGGCACTTCGCCGCAGCACCGAATGCATGCTCGCGAAACGATGTCATGAGGTCGTCTTCAAACAGGTCGAAGTTCGATACCGCCTCGCCGCCGATGATCACGACTTCGGGCCCAACCATGTTGACCAGGCTGGCAATAGCAGTACCGATCACGGTCGCGGCCTCGCTGAATGCGCTGACCGCCGCCGGATCACCATCATGCGCGAGCCCCACCGCATCTTCGATTGTTAGCGCCCGGCCGTGAGCCGCGGATACGGCGGCTACGATGGCCGCGGTCGCGGCCACCGCTTCGACGCAGCCCCTTCGTCCACAGGCGCAAATCTTGTCGGGTGAGGTGAGGGGCAGGTGCCCGATCTCGCCGGCGACACCGTACGCGCCCTCGACGACTTCGCCGTTGAGGTGGAGGCCAGAGCCGATGCCTCGCCCGATCGTAACTATCGCGAAAGACGCTGTGCCGAGACCGACGCCGAACCAGTGTTCGCCGATCGTGAGAGCTCGCACGTCGTTTTCGACGATCACGGGATGCCCGAGGCGTTCACGCAGCTCGTCGCCAAGGGCCACATCGATCCAGCCCATGTTGATCGATTCACGCACGAACCCGCGCTCGACGTCGACGTCACCTGAGACAGAGATGCCGACACAGGCGATGTGGGCACCGAGGCTGCCGAGGTCGACTTCGAGCTCGTGAACGAGTGCGACGATCTGGTCCATCACGCGGGAGGCACCGCTCGACGAGAGCTCAGGGCGACGGGACGCGAGCACCTTGGTAGTCAGGTCGGTTGCAACCCCCACAAGTTCGTCGGGGTTGACCTTGATGCCCACCGAGATGAGCGCATTCGGCACAACTGCTACCGGGTTGGCCGGTCTCCCTCGCAGTCCGTCTTTCGGGCCATCCAGGCTGCCGTCGATGAGGCCGGCAGCGATGAGAGGCGTCACCGCTTTCGTGACGGCCGCCTGCGACAGGCCGGAGAACCGGGCGACATCGATGCGGCTGATCGGACTGCGCGTGAGAATCGTCGCAAACACGCGGGATGCCGCATCCGACGACGAACGAAGGAGCGCTGTTCGCGCAGTTGCTTCGTTGTTCACGTTTGGTTCCTCACTTTGTGCTCACGTTAGTACGGGCGGGCGCAGAACGCCCGCCCGCACCAACGGAATAGTTGCTACTTCTTCGTCAGGATCTGTTGCGACTGGGTCTGCATCGTCTGGAAGATGCTGTCGCCCTTCTCACCCGTGAAGAACGCCTCGAACTCGGGCTGGATTGTGTCGGCGAGCTCCTGGCCATTGGCCATCGGCGGCGCCGGGTACAGCTCGTTGTTCTTGGCCGCATCCACGAAGCTCTGGATGTCGACCCCCTGGGTCTTCTGGTAGTCGACCGTCGACTGCAGCGCCGATGCGATCGACGGCAGGAAGGTGGCAGTCTTACCCGCCGTGGTCTGGCATGCGGTCGAACCCATGTACGTGACCCACTTCCAGGCCTGGTCGACGTGCTTCGACCCCGCGAAGATGTTGTTCGCGTTGGAGTTGGAGATCATGCCACGCGTTCCGTCCGCGCTCTTCACGGTTGGCGCGATGCCGACCTTGAGCCCGGGAACCTTGGTCAGCGAGGTCGCGTTCCACGTGCCATCCTGCGCCATGGCGACGTTACCGGCGCCCATCTGGTCGGCGGATGACACGGTGAACTGCCCGTACTTCGGCATGAGTCCGCGATCGCCCAGCTTCTTGATGTAGTTCAGGGTCGAAACGAGGTTCGGGTCGTTGTACGGGATCTCCGTCGGCCAGGCGGCTTTGGTTCCGCCGAGCTTCCAGCCGAGCGTCGCCACGAACGGGTTCCAGGATGTCTGGCCGTTGAAGTCCTGCGCGGCGAGAGACGCGATGCCGTAGGTCTTCACGTTGTTCTTGTCGAAACCGGGCTGGTCACCGCGAACGCCGTTCTTGTCGATCGTGAGGTGCGCGACGACCTTGTCGAACGTGCCGCCATCCGTCGGATTCCAGGTGAGGTTGTTGATGTCCTGGTCGGTCAGGCCGGCCTTCTTGATCATGTCTTCGTTGAAGTAGATCGCGGCGCCAGCCCAGTCGAGCGGGATGCCGTACTGCTTGCCATCCGTGTACTTCCATGATGCGACACCGACATCGAACTGGCCAAGGTTGTAATTGGTCTTCTTGATCAGATCGTCAAGCGGCAGGATCTGCTTCTGGCTCGCGTAGATGCCCAGCTGCGGAACGCTGTCCTGGAATGCGTCCGGCGCGGTGCCCGCGACGAAGCCGGCGGTGAGCTTGGTGAAGTAGTCGTTCACGTTGTATTGCGTGATCTTCACGTCGATGTTGGGGTTGGCCTTCTCGAAGCCGGGGAGGCATAGCTTGTATGCCGCGGCCTGCTGGTCATCCCAGGTCCACCAGTTGACGGTGGTCTTGCCACCGGAAGCGGTGCCGCTGGTTGAACATGCGGCAAGGCCTGCGGCCACGAGGCCGACCAGGGCAATGCTGGCGATGATGCGGAGCTTTTTCATGAGTTCCTCACTGTGGTATTGATGACGCCATCGTTGGCGTCGTGATTGTCGGGTGTGGTGGGTCTGTGACGACGACCGTGCCCCCGGCAGGGAGCACGATGGCGAAGTGGTGGTCGCCGATGCGCACGTGAACCTCGTGTGCGGATCCGGTGAGGTCTGTGAGGGATGCGTCGACGAGCGCGCCGTCGGCCCAGCGCAGGTCGACTGCGACTCCGCCCCGGGCGCGCAACCGTTCGACGTGTCCGTCGGGCCAGGCATCCGGAATCGCCGGAAGCAGGTGGATGACTCCCCCGTGGCTCTGCAGCAACAGCTCGGCGATCGCTGCGGGGAACCCCAGGTTGCCGTCGATCTGGAACGGTGGATGCGTACTGAAGAGATTGGGAAGGAGGCCGCCCCACTCCGACCCGTCGACAGGGCCGAGACGGTGCGCATCGCCTTCGTAAGGAGTGAGGGCCTCCGTGAGGAGCTCATACGCGGTGTCGGCATCGCGGAGTCGCGCACGGAGCGCGATCTTCCATGCCCACGACCAACCCATTGCGCCTGGGCCGCGGCGATCGAGCAGGCGACGTGCGGCGACGGCCAGTTCCGGAGTGGTGTCAGGCGCGATGAGGTCGAGGGGGTAGATCCCGATGGCGGGCGAAAGGTGTCGATGCGCGGGCTCGTGCTCCGGCACCTCCGCCGACCACTCGAGCAGCACGCCATCCGCGCCGATACCGGGGAGAGGGATGGATTTCAGCGCCAACTCGATCTCGCCGCGAAGGGCACTGGCCGGGTCGACCCGGTCGATCGCACGGAGAGCGCGAAGGAGGAGGCTGCGGAAGAGCTCGGTGTCTGACGTCGCGGTCAAGCCGAGCGCGCGCGGGCGGCCCGTCGCATCCAGGTACATGTTCTCGGGCGAGGTCGACGGCGACACTCGCGCGATGCCGTTCTCGTCAACCTGCAGCCAGTCGAGACAGAACTCGACCGCGCCCTTCATCAACGGCCACACGCGTTCGCGCAGGAGGGTCTCGTCGTTCGAGAACTCGAGCGCATCCCAGATGGTGTGGCAGAGCCAGACACCGCCCATCATCCAGATCGCCCAGCTCGGGGCTCCGACCCCCATGCCGACGGGGAGACTCCAGCCCCACAGGTCGGTGTTGTGGTGCGCAACCCAGCCGCGCGCACCGTAGAGCTCTCGGGCGGTGTCGGTGCCTGCGCGCGCGAGTCGCTCGGTGAGCGCGATCAGCGGCTCGAGCTGGTCGTCAAGGCCAAGGGGGCCCGCTGCCCAGTAGTTCATCTGCGTGTTGATGTTGATCGTGTAGTTCGACGACCAGGCCGGGCGCAGCGACCCGTTCCAGATTCCCTGCAGGTTTGCGGCAGGATTTCCTGTGCGCGAGGCGGCCGTGAGCAGGTAGCGCCCGTATTCCGCCGCAACCGTCGCGCGGAGTGCCGGGTCGTCGCCGTGAAGGATGTCGTGCTCGACATTCCAGCACCCATTGCGTCGGCCGCCGATCGCGAACCGCGCACCCGTAACCTGGCGCACGTCGGCGCCATGCTCGGTGAGTCGGTCGTCCGCGTCGGCGCCAACGGCGTCGAGTGCGTTCGACCGTGCGCGGTCCCGGATCGCCTCACGGGAGGCGGTCCGCCACTCGTCGCCCGTATCGGCCCACCACAAGTCAGCACGGGTCGAGGTCGAGAGTGCGATCAGCAGCCGGCTGGCTCCCCTGATGCGGAGTCTGCCCTCCTCCACAGTCTCGGTTCCGTCGCTGCTGTACGCGACAGCCGCGGCTGCGAAGGGGTCATATGAGCCGTCGTCGGTCGCTCGGTAGCGAAGCGCCGGCTCGACGGATGTCACGTGCAGAGGCACGCCGTCGACGGGAAGTTCGATGTCGAGAGTCAGCGCATCGGCCGATGATGCCCGGCCGATCTCGCGCAGGGGCGTCGACCACGTGACCTCGAGGGCGGCGAGGGCGACATCTGCCTCGAGTTCGATGAACATGGCCTGCGCCGGTGCCGAAACCCACGAGCGTCGAATGACCGTGGCTTCACCCACGACCAGCTTCTCTTCCACCACCGCGGTGTCGAGATCGAGTACTCGCGCGGGCTGGCCTGGTGCCGGGATCGCGCCGGGGATGTCGACGACAAGGTCGAGCAGCGGCAGGAATTCCTGCGTGTAGCGACCCTCGAATGTCATGAGCATGGCTTCCGCGCGATCGAGGTCGCCGACATCCAGCGCCGCCCGCACCTCGGCCAGACGCTCGGGGCCTGCGCCGCCGGCGACCAGGCGCGCAAGCTCATGTGCAGGGCCATCCGGAGTGCCAGACCACGCTGTCGCGTCGTTGACCTGGTAGCGCGCTCGCTCCCCGCCGAAGACCATCGCCCCGATGCGACCGTTGCCGATCGGGATCGCCTCGATCCAGTCCTCTGCGGGCCGCGCCCACGCAAGTCGAAGAGTGTCGCCTGTCATTTGAGCCCCGAGAATCCGATCGAGTTGACGATCCGCTTTCCGAACACCATGAAGAGGATGAGCATGGGCAACGCCGCGACGATCGTCGCGGCCATGAGCCCCGCCCAGTCGGGTTGCGACTGCGGAGATGACTGCTTGAACACGGCGAGCCCGAGCGTGAGCGGCTGCACGGAAGCGTCGGAGGTCACGAGCAGCGGCCAGAAGTAGTCGTTCCACTGCCCGATGAAGCCGAGGATCGACAGCGTAATGATCGGCCCACTTGCCATCGGGATGGTGAGCCCGAAAAGCACTCGCAGCCGACCGGCGCCGTCGAGCAGCGCAGCCTCTTCGATCTCGGTCGACAGGCCGAGCATGAACTGCCGCAGGAAGAAGATGTTGAAGGCGGAGAACAGACCCGTCGGCAGGATCATGCCCGCGAATGTGTTGAGCAGCCCGAGCTCCTTCACGAGCACGAAGTTCGGCAGCAGGGTCAGGATTGCGGGCACCATCAGGGCCGCGAGAAACAGCGAGAAGACGAACTCGCGGCCACGCCACTGCAACCGCGAGAACGCGTAGGCGGCAATGAGCGAGAAGAACACCATGCAGGCGGTCGAGAGCGACGCGTAAACGACGGAGTTGCCAAGGTAATGCAGGATCGGCACGGATGCGCCGGAGCCGCCCTCCGCGAGGGACTGCTGGGTGGTCGCCAGCCCCAGAACCCGCTCGAACGGGCCGAGCGTGAAGCCCACCGGCCACGGCGAGGTCGGGTCGGCGATCATCGCGTAGTTGTTGGAGAACGCCGACCGCAGCATCCAGTAGAAGGGGAACAACGTAATCAGGATGATCGCGGTCAGGTAGACCCAGGCAATGACTCGGCCCGGTGAGGCAGGGCGGCGGCGCTTGCGCGTCGTTGCTGCCGGCAGGACGAGTTTTCCGGTAGCGGTAGCGGTGGCGGTGGTCATCAGGCGTTGTCCGATTCGTTGGCGCGCAGCAGCCGCATCTGTAAGAAGGTGATGATGATGAGGATGACGAAGAGGGCGAGCGACATCGTCGACGCGTAGCCGAAGTCGAACTGCCCGAAGCCCTTTTGGTAGATGTACATCTGCAGCACGTTGGAGGCGTTCGCTGGGCCGCCGTTCTTGGTCGCCACCGAGACGATGTCGAAGACCTGGAACGCACCGATCACGTTCAGCACCAGAACGAGCGCGAGGATCGGCCGCAGCAGGGGCAGGGTCAGGCGGAAGAACATCTGCCGCTCGTTCGCTCCGTCGATGCGGCCGGCCTCGTAGATCGACGCCGGGATGGTCTGCATGCCGGCGAAGATGATGATCGACGTGTAGCCCATGTTCTTCCAGACCTGGATGAACGCGAGCGACGGGATCGCCCACTGGCGCGACGTGAGGAACTGGATGCCCTGCCCGCCCAGCGCGCGGATCGCCTCGTTCACGATGCCGAGCTGGGCATCGAGCATCCATGACCAAACGGTCGCGGCGACGACGCCCGAAATCAGGAACGGCAGGATGATGAGCCCGCGCACGGCCGTCGACTTCGTTACCCGGTGGAGCACGGCCGCGGTAAGAATCGAGATGATGAGCGTCAGCGAGACAGCAATCACAACGAAGTAGACGGTCACGAGCACGGACGCCCAGAAAGTCTGGTCCTGGAACATCTCGATGAAGTTGGCGAAGCCGATCCACTGCGGAGCGCTCAGCAGGTGGTAGTCGGTGAAGCTGAAGTAGACGCCGCGGATGGTCGGATAGACCGCGAACACCAGGAATCCGATGCCCGCGGGAGCGATGAGGATCCACGCGAGACGCGCATCCCCGCGGTGCGAAGGAGCGTTTGAGTTCAGCGTGCGGCGGCCGTCTGCCCTGCGGCGACGCCGAGCAGCGGCCGTATCCACGGCAGCTGGAGCTGGGTTCGAGAACGTCATCGGTCTTCCCTTGTCGAGTCCGGCAACTTTGCTGGAATGCGCTTCCACCATCACCGCTTCGGGAGGCCCGTTTCGATTTGGTAGTTGCACGGTTAGAGTAAACATGATTTATTGACGACGTCAAGTAATACCGAAAAACCTCAGGAGTTCCTCAATGCTCGACGGCACCGACGCCGTACTCATCCTGCGAGCAGCAGGAGTCTCGATCGTGATCGATGCGGCCGCACGCGTGCCCAGGGTGTTGCACTGGGGTGCCGACCTCGGCGCGCTCGATGCGTCAGCTGCCGAGGCGCTCCGCCAGACCGCGACGCCCGCGGTCCTGAACAACTCGCCGGATGCGCCGCGCACTCTCACCCTCTGGCCGACGGAATTCGACTCCTGGGCCGGCACGCCCGCGCAGTCCGGCAACGCGGCAGGTACGGCGACGACCCCGCGCCTCGAGCTCGTGTCGACGCGATGGGAGGTCGATCCTGCCGGCGGCGGCGAGATCGCATTCGACCTCATCGACCACATCACAGCGCTTCGTTCCGAGCTCACGCTTCGGCTCGACAATCATGGTGTTCTCGCCATCGACATGGCGGTCATCCGCGACGTTTCGCTCGCGGACGGCAACCAGCCACCGTACGCGCTCGACGGCTTGCGCGCGCTGATGCCTCTGCCAGAGCGCGCCAGCGAACTCCTGGATTTCGCGGGCAAGTGGTGTCGCGAGCGCGCACCGCAGCGAGCTCCGTTCGGCTTCGGCACCCACCTGCGCCGCGCGAATCGCGGCAAGCCGGGCCACGACTCACCGTTCCTGCTCATCGCCGGCACGGCGGGGTTCGGGTTCGAGTTCGGTGAGGCGTGGGCAACCCACCTCGCCTGGAGTGGCAACGGCGAATATCTCGCTGAGCGACTGCCGGAGGGCGCCGGGGCGTTCTCGGGAGTGCTGGGGGCGGGCGGCGCACTGCAATCCGGCGAGATCATCCTGCGCGACGGCGAGCGCTACGACGCGCCGACAGTGTTGTTCATCTGGTCGGATCGCGGGCTCGACGGGCTGGCCGACCGACTGCACCGTCGCCTGCGTGCCCGGCCCGGGCATCCATCCAGTGCGCGTCCGCTGACGCTTAACAGCTGGGAAGCCGTCTACTTCGACCACGATCTCGAGCGGCTCACCGACCTCGTCGATCGCGCCGCGCGAGTCGGTGTCGAGCGGTTCGTGCTCGACGACGGCTGGTTCAACGGCCGCCGGGATGCGAGTGCCGGGCTCGGCGACTGGCTCGTCGACGACAGCGTCTGGCCGAACGGCCTGCACCCGCTGGTCGAGCTCGTGCACGAGCGCGGCATGCAGTTCGGCCTGTGGTTCGAGCCCGAGATGGTCAACCTCGACTCGGAACTGGCGCGCGCCCACGCCGACTGGATCCTGGGCCCGCGAGAGGGCCTCGGCGCCCCCGCGAGGGGCCAGTACGTGCTCGACATCGCGCGGCCAGACGCCTATGAGCTCATCCTCGAGCGCGTCTCGGCGCTCGTCACCGAATACGGCATCGACTACATCAAGTGGGATCACAACCGTGACCTGCTCGAGGCCGTCGGGCGTCGGTCGGGCGGCGACCGCCCGGTCGTGCGCGAACAGACTCTCGCGCTGTACGGGATGCTCGACGAACTGCGTCGCCGTCACCCGGGCCTCGAGGTCGAGACGTGCTCCGGCGGCGGCGGGCGGGTCGACCTCGGCGTGCTCGACCGCACCGACCGACTCTGGGCATCCGACTGCAACGATCCCGTCGAGCGTCTGCGCATCGAGCGCTGGACCAGGATGCTGGTGCCACCCGAGCTCATCGGATCGCACCTCGGTGCCGAGAAATCGCACACGACCGCGCGCCGCACCGATCTCCCGTTCCGACTTGCGGTGGCCCTCACCGCTCACGCTGGGATCGAGTGGGACCTTGGCCAGGCATCGGACACCGACCTCGACGCGATCACCGCGTGGTCTGCCCTGTACCGGGAGCTGCGCGAACTCATCCACAGCGGCCGGGTCGCCAATGCCGACCTCGCCGACGACGAGACGATGCTCACAGGCATCGTCGGTCAGGATGGCGCACGCGCGCTCTTCACGTGGGCACGCCTCGGCGCCTCGGGCGCTGGCCAATCCGGTCGAGTGCGACTGCCAGGACTCGACCCGGACGCCCGATACCGCGTGAGGGTTCGCCATGAGATCGGCGAAGCCAGTCGCCGTGAGACGGATGACCCGCACTGGATGATCGCGGCAGACGCCGACGGCGCCGAGCTGCCCGGTTCTGTGCTCGCGCTCACCGGCATCCCGCTGCCGACCCTCGACCCCCAGCAGGCGATCCTCCTGGATGTGACCAGGCTGCCATAACCCGCGAGTCCGCGACTGGACCCTAGCCGATCGCCCATGACGACCCACCGCAATCTGCCCGCTCGCATTGACGCGACGGGCTCAACGCAGAGAGGAACAACATGAACAGATCAGCACGAGCGCGCAGGGCGCTCGCGGTCGTCGGGGGCTCAATCGCCGTGGTCGGCCTGGTTATCAGCGCGGTGCTCCCGGCGGGCGCGACATCCACGCCCACCGCAACACCCACAGCAACGCCCACCTCCACGGGCGCGACCGCGACCTCAACCGCGCCCGCGACCGCGACCTCAACTCCGACCGCGCCGGCGACCTCAACTCCGACCGCGCCGGCGCCGCCTGCACTGCCGACGTCGAGCGCTGACGCGTGGGCGACACAGCCATACATGGGCTGGTCGAGCTACAGCATGCAGGTCTACAGCGGCAACTCGCAGTGGATCACCGGCTCCCAGATCATCAAGGAGTCGGACGCGATGCACGCCAAGCTGCAGAAGTACGGCTACGACTACATCAACATCGATGCGGGCTGGGCAGACGGCGTCGACGCGAACGGTCGACCGACGCCGAGCGCGAAGCTGTATCCGCAGGGCTTCCAGGCGATCATCGACCACGTGCACGCGAACGGCCAGAAGATCGGGGTGTACATGATCCCGGGCATCTCGCCAGCGGTCTACCAGGCTGCACTTCCGATCGCCGGGGCACCGGGGTGCACGACACACGACATCGTCGCCCAGCCGACCACGCCATCTGACTACTGGCACATCGGCTACAAGATCGACTTCTCGAACCCGTGCTCGCAGAAGTACATCGACTCGATCGTCGACCTGTTCGCCAAGTGGGGTGTGAACTTCGTCAAGTTCGACAGCGTGACGCCGGGCTCCGGTGTGAGCGACCTCTCGCTCGATGCGCGTGACGATGTCGCCGCATGGTCGAAGGCGCTCAAGGCACACAAGATCTGGTTCGAGCTGTCGTGGGCACTCGACCCGAAGTACGCCGACTACTGGCACTCGAAAGCGAACGGCTGGCGAGTCGAGTGGGATGTCGAGTGCTACTGCGCGAACGACGCCCTCACCAAGTGGGACAACATCTCTCGCCTCTTCCCGGATGCGGCCACCTGGTGGCGCAACGCCGGTGACGGTGGCTGGAACGACTTCGACTCGCTGGATGTCGGCAACGGGGAAATGGATGGACTAACCCGCGACGAACGCCAGACCGCAACGACGCTGTGGGCGATCTCTGCCGCGCCGATGTACACCGGAAACGACCTCACCAAGCTCGACTCCTATGGGCTCAGCCTCCTCACGAACCCCGAGGTCGTCGCGGTCGACCAGGCCGGCACACCAGCGCGACCTGTCTCGATCTCGACACAGCAGCAGACCTGGTATTCGCTGAACTCCGACGGCAGCTACACGGTCGCGCTGTTCAACCTCGGCCAGACGGAGAAGGATGTCACCGCGAACTGGTCCGACATCGGGCTGAAGGGTGCGGCATCAGTTCATGACCTGTGGTCGCACAAGAACCTGGGCAGCTTCAGCGGCAAGTTCACGGCAAAAGACGTGCCGATCCACGGCGTTCGTCTGCTTAAGGTGACGCCCCGCACTGGCGACGAGGTCTCGGTGAACGACGACGCGCTGCGCGTCGGCTACACCGGCGACTGGACCCGCAACGGCGGATCCGAAGTCGCTGCGACCTCCCAGCCGCTCACCGTCAACGTCACCGACACCGGCACGCCGACCCCGCCATCCGGCTCAGGGTCGACCCTCACGACGAAGGTCGATGACGGTGACTCCGGAATCGTCTACACGGGATCATGGAGCCAGAGCACGGGCCGCGGTCTCGGCGATTACGACGACGACGTGCACTACACGCAGACGGACGGTGACTCGTTCCAGTACACCTTCACCGGCACGGGCGTCTCGTACGTCACCGAGGAGGACACGTCGCAGGGGCAGAACGACGTCTACATCGACGGAAACCTGGTGAAGACTGTCGACACCGGGCGGGCTGACGGGCAACCGAGACTCGTGCAGCAGGCCGTCTACACCGCCACCGGGCTCACGAACGGCAGTCACACCATCAAGGTCGTGAAGAAGTCGGGCGGATACATGCTGCTCGACCGCATCGACGTGACGCAGCAGGGCCTTCTCGACCCGGCATCCGTGTCGTTCGACAAGAAGGCACCGGCAGATGGCGCGGTGAAGCTGCTGCGCGATCCTGCCGAACTCGCGGGCATCCAGGACGGCTCGACCACGCTCGTGAAGGGCACCGACTACACACTGTCGGGCTCGACGGTCACGTTGACCTCGACCTACCTGGCAACGCTGCCGGTTGGCGCCGCGACGCTGACCTTCGAGTTCACAGGTGACTACCTCGATGACGTGCACGTAACGGCCCACAACGGGGATGCCGTCTCGTACGTCTTCTCCGGCACGGGCGTCAAGTGGATTACCGCGACGGGCCCAGACCAGGGTTCCGTCGACATCTACATCGACGGCAAGTTCGTGAAGTCGGTCGACACGGCAAGCGATGTGCGGCGCACGGAGCAGACGGTGTTTTCCATTTCGGGACTGCGAAACGGCAAGCACACCTTCCAGGCGGTGAAGAGGTCGGGCGACATCCTGCGCTCTGACGTGATCCGCTACACGGTGTAGGCAGCAATGGATCCGACGCCGCTCGGCCGTGAGCCGCTCCCGACCCCCGATGACTATCGGAGCTTCTGGGATGCGGCCATCGACGAGGCATCCTGCCATCCGTTGGATGTGCGGCGCGCCCCGCTCGATGCCGGACTTGCGATCATCGACGTGTTCGATGTGTCGTTCGCCGGTCACGACGGGCGGCGTGTCGGAGCCTGGCTTCGGATGCCACGCCACCGGGAGGGTGAGCTCCCGGTGGTGGTCCACGCCAACGGGTACGGCGCCGGGCGCCTCGATCCCATCGATGACCTGACGTGGTCGTCGGCAGGTTACGCGCACCTGATCGTCGGCACCTTCGGGCAGGGCGGTGCCAGCACCGGCCACCTGCTCGAGGGGATTACCGACCCGCAAAATTCTTACTATCGCGGGGTCATCGTCGATACTGTGCGTGCCGTGCAGGTTGCCCGCGAACTCGACGAGGTCGACCCTGACCGAGTCGCGATGATCGGCAACAGCCAGGGCGGAGGCATCGCGCTTGGTGTCGGCGCGCTCGTGCCGGGGCTGCGCGCCGTGCTCGCCCAGGCACCGTTTTTGACCGACGCGCCCGAGGCGCTGGGACTCGCGGCCACCGGACCCTGGCTGGAGTTGCGCGCATACCTCGCAGAGCATCCCGATCACGCCGATCGGGTTGCGCGCACTCTGTCGTACGTCGACGGCGTCACCTCGGCCAGGCACGCGACCGCGCCGGGATGGCTGTCGTCCGGACTCGCAGACACAATCTGTCCGCCCGAAACGACGCGCGCCGCCGCGGATGCCTACGCGGCGGACGTGTCGTTGACCGAATGGCCCGGCGCCGGCCACGAGGCCGGGGCGACCGCAGACCGCCGGCATGCCCTGGACACCCTGCGTGAGCGCTTCTCGGCGAGCGCCTGAACGATCCGCGTCCCAAGCCAGCCAAGAGAAATACGTTAACCACCGAATCCAGCACGATCACGGACATCCAGATTCGCGTGTGCCGAGGCGAGACCGACGGCGACCGGTCGCAACGTTCGACCGCCTCTACCTGCAGGTCGTGGACCTTCGCGACCTCGACCACCTTGACTACATCGCCCGCGAAATCCTTCCGAAGCTCGACTGAGCGCGCGACCGCCATCGCGTGGGAACACGCGCTCGAATGGGCGCCCAACTGACCGAGTCGGGCGCCCATCCAATCGTGATTAGTGCAGCGCCGGGACCGCGTTCTGCGCAAGCTGCAGAGCCTGCTGTGGGAACCAATCCCCCGCCGCCGGGTCAACGGTCCCGCCCCACTCCGGGTCAGTGGTACTGCCCGCAATGCCACGGTTGCACTGGCCATCCGACTGCCCGGGGGTTTTCACCCAGAGGTACGCGTCGAGCAACGGGTACGTTGTCGGCGTCGGGTCGGCTTGCGGTCGCGCACCGAGACCGGCCCCCGGAGGATTGCACCAGGTCTGCGGATCCGGGTAGCTGCTAGAAACCGCGGGCGTCCACGGGCCCTTGCCGTTGCGACTCGTGTCGAGCACGTAGTGCGCCGTCGGCTGCGTCGAACCGAGGATGCTCGCATAGCGGGAGTCGATTCCCGCCGTGTTGAGCGTCGGATCTGTCGCCGTCGTGCTCCACTGGCCGCTCGGGCTCAGTGCGGCGCCCGTCCAATTGTTCGCCGGACCGCCGCTCCAATACATGTCGCCGCAGTTTCCCGTGTCACCAACTGCAACGCTCGTGGTGTACGCGATGCAGTCAGTGATCCAGCTGCCGTACTCCTCGAGGTTCTGCGTGTATTGGTAGTTGGACACGTTGAGCGAGAAACCCTGGACGTTCGCCACACCCGCCGCCTCCAGACGAGTGGTCATGTCGGCGACGGAGTGCCACGCACTGTGACCCGCGTCGAGATAGACAAGTGCCATCGGGTCGGCCTTCGTGATGACCTGGCCCGCGTACTTGATGTCGGCGATGCGTCCCGCGGTGATCGCTGCGACATCCTGGCCAGGATAGGCCGCCGGACAGTCGCTCGGAAGGTTTGCGAGCCCATCCGGCTCGACAATCACGACCACCCGCTGATTCTTGATCAGGCCGGCCGCAAACCCGGAAACCCAGGCTTGGTACGCCGCGTCGCTCCCCGCGCCGCCGGACGAATACTGCGAGCAATCCCGCCCGGGAACGTTGTAGACGACCAACGTTGGCACCGTCTTCGACAGGCTGGATTCGAGCGCAGTAGTGTGGACGCTCTGCTTCACCTGCGTCGAAGTGCCCTTCGTGAACCACACCGCCTGAGGCGTTGCAACTTCACCAGCGATGAGGCCGGCGTCCTTGGCATCGTGTTTGACGAGCAACTGCGCGATCTGCTTGAGCGCACCGGAACCTGGGGCTGGAATGAAAAAGTGAGTCCCGGGCGGTAACGGACTTGAGGTGCTCGCGAGAGCCGGCGCGACGGCACCGAACTGGGCCAGGCCCACGAGTGTCACTGCGGTCGCCAAGGCAACACTGCCTCGACAAAGAAAACTCCGATTCATCTTGCTCCTTTGCTAGAACATCGATTGCCTCTTTCAAATCCGTGAGAGCGCTCTCACGGATTGGCCGAAAATAGACCCCGCCTGCAGCAGGGCCACCTTCATCAGAATCTCGAGACAAATACACCATCCCCCCAAACGGGGGTGAACCGCAAGGGTAAACAATGCCGAACGCCAATGATGATGGCTCCCTCGCGTAACGAGGGAGCCATCATCACCGACGCGCCTCAACCAGTGAGGTCACTCGTTTTTCCACTCACGCAAGTTGGCGTGAGAGGTATAGCGGAGCCGAGCCGGTGGTGTCCCTGCCGCGATTCCCGGGCGTTGTATCAATCGGGTCTCCATACCACGTTAGGCCTTCGGGAAAATCGACTGCCTTCCACTCGAGTGGGTCCCAATCCGGGTCAAAAATCAGGTATCCACCCGAATAGAGCTCGACGCGGTGGTCCGATCCTGGGTCGTGGACATACAAATACATCGCCTGTCCGATACCGTGTTTCCCCGGGCCGGCGCCATAGGAAACATCCAGATCCCGAAGAATGTCGGCAGCGGCCAGCGAGTCTGAGAAGCTTTCCAGATTGAACGCGAGGTGGTGCATCTGCGCCGATTTTTCTTCGAAGTTCGCGACGATTGCGAGGTCATGCATCTGCGCCGTCACCGACATCCACGAGGCCATGATCGTGTTCGAGTCAGCGAACTTCGCGAACTCACGGCGTTTGAAGCCGAGATTGTCGCGCACCCACTGTTCTGCCTGGTTGATCCGGCCGGGAGCCGTTTGAATATTAAAGTGGTCAATCCGGCGCACGCCAAGTCCTCGGCGCCGCGAGCTGTTGCTCGGCAGCCTGGATCGAAGGCTGGGATCCGCTTCAGGCTTGTCGATGTCGTAGTACAGCTCGAAAGGATGGTCCCCTCCCGGGAGAAGGAAGCGTACCGCGGTGCCGCGACCAGCCTCATGTCCAGCCGGAATCTCCACAGCCTCGATTTCCTGCGCTTGCAAATCGTTGTAGAAGAGTTCCACATCCTCAGGTCGTCTTGTTCGGAAACTGAACGCGTTTACAATCGCGTCGTCCTGCTCAGTGAGCACCAGGGAATGATGGCCAAACTCCTGATAGCAACGGAGGTACGCAACATTGCCGTCACGCTGCACCTCTTCCATCCCAAGAAGGTCCCGGAAGAACCAGAGCGATTTTTCAATATCCCTTGTACCGATATTTATGGACCCGACCTGCGCAATTTGTGGGCCTGGATCATAACGGTCGGAAACGGTCGTCATTCTTTTCTCCTTTGTTCAGCTCTCGTATCAGTCGCGCTCGAGTAGAAAGTCGATCTGATGGCGATTGAATGTTTCGGGGTCTTCGTACTGCGGCCAATGCCCGCAGTTGTCCATAACTACGAGACGCCCATTCGGAAGTAGTCCTGCAATCCGGCGCCCCTCATCGACCGGACCCGACGGATCCTTCGTAGTCCAAAGGACCATTGCCGGCGCCTGAATCGCACGCAAATCGTCGTCGGTGAGCATGTTCCGGAGTCGAACGTCCATCTTCTGAAGCGCCATATTCATTTCGCACGCCATCTTCCAGTCGGGCTGTTGAAAAATCGCCTGCCGAGTTTTGATCAGATCGTCGGTGACCATGCTCGGATCAGCCATTAGCCACTCGAGGCGAGCTTTCACTCGCTCCCAGCTCGGATCCTCCGCCGCCGCCATTGACAGTTCATAAAGTCGGTGCATCACCGCAGGGTTCGCCATGGTTCCCCCCATCGTGTTCAAAACGATCCGATCGACCTTTTCGGGATGAGCTAGCGCCAGTGCGGCGGTGACCCACCCCCCGAGAGATTCACCGGAAAACGATGCCCTCTCGACTCCGATCGCCTGCATAAACGCAATAACGTGGTCGACATAGTTCGGGATCTCGAGCGGAAAGTTCGGTTTGGCACTGTATCCATGGCCGATGAGGTCGATCGCCCAGACCGAGAAATGTTCGCCGTGGCTCCGCAGGTTTCGAACGTAGGCCTCGGCGTGACCCGTCACTCCATGCAGAAGAATCAACGGGGGCTTGGTCGAGTCGCCCGAGCGCAGGTATCTGGTTCGATAAGGTCCAGCTTCGATGAATCCCTGAGCGAACTCGACCTGGGCGAGGTCGCTCCAAACGCTGGTGTAGGTGTGAATGGCCATGCGTCTCCTCCTTACGTTTTGTCAATCGGCAGCGGGCCGCTGGGCACTACGCCGACAGCTGGCTGTCGGCTGTTTCACGAATACGGACAAGGTCAAGTGCAACGTCCACGATCATGTCTTCCTGGCCTCCGATGAGTTGCCGGCGTCCGACCTCAACCAGAATCTCGCGCGTGTCGATGCCGTATAGCGCAGACGCACGTTCGGCATGGCGCAGGAAGCTGGAGTAGACACCCGCAAATCCGAGGGTCAACGTCTCTCGGTCGACTTGAACTGGTCGATCCCGCAGCGGCCGAACCAAATCATCCGCAGCATCCTGTAACGCGAACAGGTCGGCGTGATGCGCCCATCCAAGAAGGTTCGCCACGGCAACGAATGGCTCGATTGGGGTGTTGCCGGCGCCAGCGCCCTGGCCAGCGAGAGACGCATCGACGCGGTAGGCGCCGGCTTCTACCGCCGCAACAGCGTTAGCAACGGACAGCGAAAGATTTTCGTGGGCATGAATGCCGATCTGAGTGTCGGAATCCAGCGTGTCGCGATATGCGATGACGCGCTCGCGCACCCCATTCATGGTGAGACGGCCTCCGGAATCTGTCACGTAAACGCAATTCGCCCCGTAGCTCTCCATGAGCTTGGCTTGCTCTGCCAGGACAGTTGGTTCCGCCAGGTGCGCCATCATGAGAAAACCTGAGACGTCCATGCCCAATTCACGCGCCGCCGAAATGTGCTGCGCCGAGACGTCGGCTTCTGTGCAGTGGGTGGCCACTCGCACCGATCGCACGCCCAATTTGTAGGCTCTCTTCAGATCAGGGAGAGTCGCAATTCCCGGAAGAACCAGCGTGGTGAGCTTCGCACTCTTTACCGCAGAGGCTGCGGCCTCGATCCACGCGTCGTCGGACTGACTGCCGGGCCCATAAGTGAGCGAACTGCCACCAAGGCCATCGCCATGCGCAATCTCAATTGCATCGACGCCGGCCGAGTCGAGCGCACCGGCAATAGCAATCACATCTTTGAGAGACATCTGGTGGCGGAGGGCATGCATGCCATCCCGAAGGGTGACGTCTTGAAGATAGATTTCAGTCTGGCTGTCGCTCATGCGCTGGTCCTTTCTAAAACGAGACGCTCAGCCACCCGCATCGCAGCGCTGGTCATTATGTCGAGATTGCCGGCGTATTCCGGCAGATAGTGAGCGGCACCTTTTACTTCCACGAAGACTGAAACGCGTGTGAACGGTCCGCTGGCCCCCGCGAGTGATGCGACCGAGTCGTTTTCATCCGTGAACTGGACATCCTGCTTGAGGCTGTACCCGGGCACGTATTCGGACACTGTCGCAACGCGTTCACTAATCGATTCGACTATGCGAGCGCGGGTCTCTACGTCAGCACGGTCGATTAACGCCAAGATCGTGTCGCGCATGATCATGGGTGGCTCCGCGGGGTTCAGCACGATGATCGCTTTCCCCCGCACAGCTCGACCAACCTCCTCGATCGCCCGAGATGTCGTCTCGGTGAACTCGTCGATGTTCGCGCGAGTGCCAGGTCCCGCCGATTTTGACGCGATGGACGCGACGATCTCGGCGTAGTGAACAGGCATGACGTCACTGATCGCCGCGACGATCGGAATCGTTGCCTGGCCGCCGCAAGTCACCATGTTTACGTCCGGTGAATCGAGATAGGCGTCCATGTTCACCGCGGGAACGACGAACGGTCCCAGTGCGGCCGGGGTGAGGTCGACCAATCGCTTTCCAAAAGGGGAGAGCACCCCAGCATTGTGGATGTGGGCGCCCGCGCTTGTCGCATCGAAGATGACTTCGATGTCTTTGAATTCGGGCATGGCAATCAAACCCTCCACGCCCTCCGACGTGCTGGCGAAGCCAAGTCGGTTCGCTCGCGCCAGGCCGTCCGACTCAGGATCAATCCCTACCATCACCCCCATCTCGAGGACGTCGGAAAGTCGGATTACCTTGAACATGAGATCAGTGCCGATGTTGCCGGACCCGATGATGGCCACCTTCGCTTTCATTCACCGCTCCTTTCGCTTGCTGAAGAAGTCACGGAGACCGAGCCCAACCCGCTGATCTCAGCGTGATAGCTCGACCCCGGGCTCAGTGGCACCATCGGTCCCAGCGCGCCCGACAGGACGACTTCGCCCGCCATCAGCGGCCGACCGAGCGCGGCCGCGGTCTCGGCGACCCACCGCAATGCATTGATCGGATCGCCAAGGCAGTCCGCACCCGACCCCCTTGACACTTCGTCACCGTTCTCTTCGAGAGCCATTCGCGCGTCGATTGGCGCATAATCCTGAAGTCGCGCTCGTTCCTGTCCGAGAACGAAATACGCGCTCGACGCGTTGTCAGCGATCGTGTCAACGATCCCAATCTTCCAATCAACGATTCGGCTGTCTACGATTTCGAACGCGGGCGTGACGTATGCCACAGCGTCCAGGATGCTGTCACCCCTGGTGTCTGTCACGTCCCTGTTCATGACAAAGGCGATCTCCGCCTCAATTCGAGGGGAGATGAGCGAGTCCCACGGAATTGAGTCGTCCTCCGTAAGGATCATGTCGCTCAGCAGCACGCCGAAGTCTGGCTGGTCCACGCCCAGCTGGGTCTGAACCGCTGGAGCAGTCAGCCCAACCTTTCGCCCAATGCGTCGAACGCCACCGCGAACTCGACGCCTGATGAGCTCCTCCTGCACGGCGTACGCAGTCGACAATTCGTTTCCGAGGTCGAGAGTCACGGGCGGAATTGCGACGGCACTAGCCTGAGCCGCAAAAAGTCGATCGGCGGCCGCGGAAATTTCGATCTGAGTTGCGGTCATCGAGATTCACCTGCATCAAGCTCGTACTGTGCGAGCTCCGATTCAAGCTCAGCCATCGCTTCGCCACCGGCCATCAGATCCGTAATCTCGGCGCGACTCCGTTCGCCTTTTCGGAAATCGTCCACTTTCCTTCCGTGGATCAGCACCGCGAACCGGTCTCCCACTGTCATGGCGTGCAACACATTGTGAGTTACGAAGACGACGGCAACTCCCGCCGCCCGCGCCTGCATGATGATTCGCAGCACGTGCGTGGCCTCTTTTACGCCGAGGGCCGCCGTAGGTTCGTCCAAAATCAAGACTTTTGCGCCAAAATGCACCGCCCTGGCAATTACCAAGGCTTGACGTTCGCCTCCTGAGAGACTGCCCACGATCTGGTCTCCACGCGTGATCCTTGTGATTCCCAGCCGTTGCACTGCGCTCACTGAGATGGCTGCGGCCGTCTTCTTGTCGAATATTCGAAACACGCCCCATCCCTTTGTTGGCTCTCTACCAACGAAAAATGAGCGCTCAACCGTCATCAATGGAAACGACCCTCCGAATTGATGAACAGTGGCAATGCCAAGCACACTGGCATCTTTCGGGCTGCCGAAGTTTACGGGGGTTCCGCTGACTCGCACTTCCCCGCCGGTCGGGCGATGGACGCCGGAAAGAATCTTGATCAGGGTCGATTTTCCTGCGCCATTGTCCCCGAGCAGACAGAGAACCTGTCCTGGCTCGACTTCCAACGAGATGTCCTTGAGAGCATCCGAACCCGCGAACGACTTTGAAACGTTACTCAGTTCGAGTAGTGGCGTTGCCATTTCGATCCTTCCTAGAGCCGACCGATCTCTGCCGTTTGGTCGCGAGAGCGAGCCGTCGAAAAGTGTTGTTCAGAAGTACAGCCACAAGAAGGAGGATTCCCAGAATGAGGCTGCCCCAGTCCGAACTCCACCCTGTGTAATAGATCCCCTGTGTCACCACGGCAAAGGTGATCGTTCCGAGGATCACCCCGATCACAGATCCGTATCCGCCGGTGAGGAGGACTCCACCGATGACCACGGCGATGATCGAGTTGAAGACAAATGACTGCCCAATCGCAGTTTGGGCGCCGTTGTACAGGGAGGTTTGTATAACTCCGACCAACGCCGCGCCCAAACCACTGCATACGAACAGGACGACCTTGGTCCTGGCCACCGGGATGTCCGCTGCTCGCGCGCTTTCCTTATCCCCGCCGATCGCGAAAATCCAGTTCCCCCAGGGACTGACGTGCAAAACCCACCCGACGAGCAGAGCGAGGCCGATGCACCAAAGAATGGAGGTTTCGAATTGGCCGGCGATTAGGGTGCCGACGATCGACTTGGAAACGGGATCCGGGGTCACGGAAACGTTGGTGCTTCCGGTGAGTGCGCGAGACAATCCGAGAGTCAGTCCCGCCATTCCGAACTGTGTCCCCAATGTGACAACGAACGAAGGAACGTTGGTTCTAGTAGTGATGATTCCGTTGATGAGGCCCACGATCGCGCCCACCGCGAGCGCCAACAAAATGCCGACCGGGTAGGGCAGTTGCCAATAGCCGGAGGCGATGGCGAGCGTCATGGAGCTCGCTGCGATGACAGATCCGACAGACAGATCCAGTTCGCCCGCGATCATCAAAAGCCCCACAGGCACAGCAACGACGCCTAGTTCCGCGGCGACGTTAGTCCAGCCGGCAAACCCTCCCACCGACAAGAACTTGCTGCCGCCGAGGACGGCAAAAAATACGAAAACGACTACTGCGCCGACGAGGGCGCCCATCTCTGATCTGCGCGAAAGACGCCGAAACGTCTGTCTGGGCTCGTGCACCGTTGCAGGCTGCGCCACTAACTTTGGGCTGGTCCTAACACCGGTGGAAGCGACATTCAGTCTTGTTTGCATCTGATTCTCCAGGTAATACTGCGAAGCGGTAATGAAGCGCCTGGCCGAAGCACATCGCCCCGGCCAGGACCCTTCGATTTAGCGAACTCCCAAACTTGTTCCATGGATCGCCTGCACCACGTTCTTTGAGTCGACGACCAGAGGACCGGTAAGCAGCTTGGTGGGAAGGGCGATACCGTATGCGGCGTACTGGAACGCTGCCGAAACCGCGTAGTAACCCTGCGCATATGGCTGCTGGTCGGTCGCAGCAAGCTGCGTTCCCGCCTTGATGCGCGAAAGCGCGTTCGTGGAAAGTCCGAAGCCGACCAGTTTCACCTTCCCAGTTGCATTGTTCTGACTAATCGCGGCAGCTGCACTGTCGTCGTCGGGCGTTGCCCAGGTGGCGATTGCATCAATCGACGGGCTATTGATCAGCTCGGACTTGATGGCCTGAGTTACGGCGGTTGTATTTTGAAAACTGGTCGCAGGCAGCGTCAGCTCGCGAAATTTCCCTCCGCCAGATGTCACAGCGCTCTTGTACCCGTTGTTCATCGCGTCCGCCGACGGATTGCCGGGGATGGTGTCAACGAAGACGACATCTTTGGCACCCGCCGCCAGGAGCTCCTTGCCGGCGGCTACCCCGCTGGCCTCGTAGTCCGACGCGATATAAGTCAATGCGCCCAATTTCTGCGCTTCGGCTTCACTTCCTGAGTTGTAAAGCACAAGAGTTATTCCAGCCTTGACGATGCTCTTGAGAGTGGGATCCTCCGCGGAAGGAACAAAATCCGGGACGACAATCGCGGTCGGATGCAGGTTGAGAGCAGTCTGCGCGAGTTTGGCGGTATCCGGGCCAAGGTTTTGGTAGTTCTGCAGCGTGAGGTAGGTCACCGAGCCACCGGCGGCCTTTACCGCTAAGGCAGCCGCGTCGACGCCGTGCTTCACCGACGACATAAAAGGGTCGCTCGACGTGCCAGCGACAACCACTATCGAAACCCCTTTTGCTGAGTCGTTGATCGGCGCAGATGTGCTGGTTGAAGAGGAGCCCGTGCTCGAGCAGGATACGAGGAGAACCGAGACGGCGATAACCGAAGCAATCGATCCAACTGTTGTGTACCTGCGCAAGCGCTTCGACGTCCTGGTGGCCAGTAGTTGTGACATGAGTGAGCCTCCTTGCTCATTGCGAATACTGACTATCGCGATTTTTTGCGGCCCGCGAACGGGACGACTTTTGTGTGCATTCCTTGAGCGACGTGGATGAGTCGGGACCGCGACCAACAATTTCTTGTTCGAATCGCCTTCTTGCCTCGGCTATGTGTTGCCGCGTAGCTCAGATAGTAGGACTGCCTTTCCCTCTGCAAAACGATCTGTTCCGCTGAGTGGATTGGCCAGCATGTCAAGTTCATAAGCGTGCATAAATGACAAAAAAACGCTAGAGTGTTCGTTCTGGAACGATCACTCTAGGCAAGGTGCCGTTCGGGCGATGGAATGAAAGGCAAAGACGTCAATGATGACGATCAAAACGCCGCAGGCGGACTCCGGGCCTGCAATCAGCGTTCTCAATCGAGCATTTCAAGTGCTAAACGTGGTAGGCGAAAGTGGTAGGCCGCTGAGCTTGGCTGAAATAAGTCGTGACACAGGATTACCCAAAACCACAGTTCACCGCGTGCTCCAGCAAATGTTGGAATTGGGGGCGGTCGAGCGCGATGGAGACATGTACCGAATCGGAATCCACATGTTCGTTCTGTCGTCAGTCGTCCCCGAGATGGTGCTCAGGGGCGTCGCT
The DNA here is from genome assembly GCA_025465535.1 of Glaciihabitans sp. GTDB lineage: Bacteria > Actinomycetota > Actinomycetes > Actinomycetales > Microbacteriaceae > Galbitalea. Next base: position 25,983 of record JAODMY010000021.1, on the reverse strand, counting down.
TTGCAGAGGCTTATCGAGCTCCAGAGGCACACCGGGCACACGCTTCACCTGGCAACGATGAGAAATGACCGAGTCGTCTACCTTGAGAAAATCGCCAATATTCACGGTGCTGACATCCCGACTACCGTTGGCGGTTCATTCTCGGCCCATGCGACCGGAGTGGGTAAGGCGATGCTTGCTTATTTGCCCATCCCAGATCTTCAACGCGTCCTGGACGGGCCCCTCGATCCGATCACTTCGAGAACAATCACATCTCCATCCGAACTCGTACGGTGCCTTGAACAGGTTCGAAAGGTCGGTTTGGCGTTCGATGACTGTGAGGCCGCGACGGCAGTCAGATGCATCGCGCACCCGATACTGCTCATGGGTGAGGCGATTGCAGCCGTATCCATATCTTTCCCGAGGTCTGCTGTCCTCGAGAAACGAGCTATCGCGGCCCTGCGGGAGACCTGCACCAGCATAAGCGGCGACATGAACCGGCGCATCCGTTCCAGCGCACAACCTCAACTACGGAAAGCAGTCTGATGTCGACGAAGCGCCGACCAAGCCCTGGGCATGAGGATATTCTCGACGCGGCGGAACTGTTGATGGCTCGAAAAGGTATTGACTCGACATCGATTGCGGACATATGTCGGGCGTCGGGACTGCCGGTAGGTTCTATTTATTGGCACTTTTCGAGCAAAGCCGGCTTGATCGCCGCGGTGATGGCTCGTGGTGCGGAGCGGTTTTTCGATGGTCTCCCGCATCCTGGTTCATTCACCGGAGACGCAGACGAGTGCTTCCGGCAATGGTTTGATGCGAATACACGCTTGATCGAGCGGCGACCAGATTTCCTTCGGCTCCATCTCAGCTTGTGCCTACTCGATGAGTCAGAGGGTTCGGTACGCGAGACAACGTTGCGCGTTCGCTCGGTGGCGATTGAGCGGCTCAGCTCTGCGATCACGCCGTGGCTCAGCAACAAGGGAGTGCCGAACGCAGCTGAACATGGTCTGGACCTTGCGGACACGATGTTGTCGGCAGTCGATGGCGCCTTCATTGCCGACCTACTCGGAGTCTCGAAATTTAGCGAGTTGATGTCCAGCTTCTACTCCTTGCTATGTGCTCGTGCCGTTGAGCTCACCGCGAGCTGACCAGCCCGCCCGAAATTCGCATTGGCCGCAAGGGAAGCGAGCGAGTAGCTTCGCAGGCCAATCACGAGCTTGCCTAGTCGAAGTAGAGGATGTCATCCAGTACGGACAGGACGTGTGACTCGACCGCGAACTTCAGTCCAGGCAGACGCGCCGACCATACCCGTTCGATCTTCGGTACAGCACTGGCAATCACCCGCTTGCGCAGGTCGGCGGCTGCTGCCATCGGAGAGTCGCCCGTCGCACGCTCTGGCGCAGACTGGACTTCCCTCACGGCTTCCGCTGTCACGCGTTTCAGCCCGGCACAATACTCGAGGGCGAGTTGAACGTCGGATGGCCAACCGATATCGCCGTGACCGGCCGTCAGCACCGTCCATTTCTGCTCAGACAATTTTTCCAGGGCACGAACGTAATCTCCGAAGCCCAGAGCTGCGCCAAACGAAAAAAACTCAGCCTGCAGAGGATGCACCAGGTCAACGCAATGAGCGACACCGTCTGCGACGACGTTGATCAAGGTTGAGTCGACCGTGTGCCCTCCAACGTTCGAAAACCTCAGTTCGATGCCCTCGAAATCGAAGGAGTCGCCAACCCGAAGTTCGATAGTGGGAAGCGGATAAATGCCGCGCACACGAACTTCAGACGCACAAACCTCTGTGGCGACAATTGACAGCGGCTCGCGCCAACGGGTGCTCTCGAGAACCGAGTTTGCTCCACGTATGTGGTCACCGTGCCAATGGGAATAGGCAATGCAGGAGATCTCGACCGAGAATTCGCGTCGCATCAATTCGACGATCGCGTGCGCCCGGGGGTCGTCTAAGGGGTCGATAAGCATTGCAGAGTTAGCACCGATTAGGACGGTCGCCTGATACCCAAAAACATCAACCCAAAGGACACGGGGAGACAGTTGGCGGACGGTAATTGAATTCCGCCGAGTGGCCACGCTTCCGTAAACCCGATAGCCGGACGGAATTACGCCAGCCGTGTAATCCAGCCGTACCCCATCCAGCGAGTCGGTCATTTACAAGCTCGCTATGGCGCTCGCAAATCCGGGTCCCGGCTGGATCAGTTCGACGGAAATCCCGTCGGGGTCGACTGAGTACACGAAATAGCCGCCAACAAACGGACCATCTTCGATGAGGACCGGCTCGGATAGGAAGTTGAATCCCGCATCTGACAGTGAGTCATAGAGCGACTGGATGTCATCGACCTGAAAAGCGAGATGGGGCGCACCGACATTGGCATTGATGGACGCGTAATCGTCTCCGACGGGCGATACGTACTCAAGCAGCTCCACAAGCGAACCGCCAAAGGAAATCATGCACGCCTTAAGTTCGACGCCCTCCAAGCCAAGACCCTTGTCCATTTTCGGCCCCGAAAAAAGTGCAGTTTCGACTGCGATTTCGGCACCAAGCAACTTGTAGAACTCCGTCGATCGTTCAATATCGCGAACCGATATCCCGAAATGGTTGATTTGCAGACTGGGCATGGATGTCTCCTACGAAAAAAGCAATCCGCTATCAACGCTGAGCGAGATACCGGTGATGTTAATGGCTTCGTTTCCGATCAAAAAAGAGGTGGCTGCGGCGATATCCTCGACGGATTGGCCCCGCCCCAGGGCTGTGCGACTAGCCAAAGACGCGAATAGTGCGTCAGGATCGTCGGTCCCCTGCGCCTCTGCTCCCCAAATGGCGGTCTTGACGGCACCGGGGCAAATGGCATTCACTCGGATTCCCTCCCCGCCGAATTCGCGTGCAAGTCCTCGAGTCAGCCCGATGACGGCGTGTTTGGTAACGCCATAGTGCACCCAGTGGGGGAACCCATCTTTGCCGGCGATCGACGACAAGTTGACGATTGATCCTTCGTGGTGCTTTATCAGTTCCTTGATGACTGCCTGGCTCATGAGAAACGGCCCTGTGGTGTTCACCGCCGTGATGCGGTCCCAATCTTTCTTTGAGATGTCAAGGAATGCGGTGGCCCGACCGATACCCGCATTGTTAACCAGACCGTAGAGCTGCGGCTGGCTTGCAATGACTCGCTCGACGACTGAATCGACCTGCTCAGGATCCGATACGTCGAGTGCGTAGGCTCGCGCACCTAACCCTCGAGCCCGCAAATCTTCGGCGACGCCCTCCGCGGCCTGAGCGTCAATGTCCGTGACTGCGACGTCGAATCCGTCAGCCGCAAGTCGCTCGGCGATACCTTTCCCGAGTCCTGCACCAGCACCGGTTACGATTACTGATTTTGGTTGCACTTTCTGCCTTTCGGTCTGTGGCTTGTGGCTTGTGGACAAGCTCGATTCGACTATCCGCTTGGCTGCGATCACAAGTCAACGGGGTCGACCGCTCAGCGGAACGATGTCGACATCGGCCCACGCCGTAGCAATAATCTCGGCTGTATGAAGATTTGGTATCAGTCGATTACGGATCTCCGTGAGGTGCCGCTCTATCATCAAGCTCTTCGCGGAGTGCTTGCCGAGCTAACCCCGGATCAGTGCGAGGTCAGGATCATCGGACTCCGCGAAGGTACATTTGGCGGCTTGCCCCCGGTGCGCGCACTTCGCGACCCGCAGTGCTACGACGACGTTGCTTCGCAGGTTGCCGAGAACGCCGCCACGGCGCAACGCGAGGGTTTTGGTGCTCTCGTCATCGGTTCGTTCGTGGCACCCGGACTGCTCAATGCGCGATCCAAGCTCGACATACCAATCCTTTCCATGGCCGAGCTGGTCGTCCTTTCGGCTCGACAGATGGGAAAGAGCACGCGGTTGGTAAGCATCAATTCCGATCAGATGGGAATGACGAGTTCATTGTTGGCTGAGCTTGGACTCGCGGACGGCGCCGTTCGAACCACGCGACTCGATCTCGCTGATGAAAGAGATATCTCAAATGCAATACGCGACCCAGAGCCGCTGTGCGCAGCATTTGTCGACGCTTGCCAGGACGATGACTTAGAACAGGTAATCGTTCCGGCCGAGGGAATTCTTGCCCTCGTCGTCCGCTCCGCGCAGCTCAGAGCGATACGAGGTCGCCCCGTCCTCGATGTGTTTGCCATTTCGTTGAGTGCCGCCTTTGCAGCCGCGCGCATCCCTTTTTCTCCTTCGACTTCGGAGACGATCCGATCGAACACGTGACGTTCCCACGACGATCTGAACTGCGCACCGCCTTGATGTGCGTTCATTTTCGAATACAGGATGAAGGTAGAGAGAATGAAGCGGCAGCCCTATGCATCCCTCGAAAGTGCTCACAACCTTTCCGGACAAACCGCGCTGGTCACGGGTGCAACTTCCGGGATTGGCCGTGCTGTTGCTCTTGAGCTCGCGCTTGCGGGGGCCGACATGATTGTCCATGGCCGCAACGAAGCGCGAGGCGCTGCGTTGGTCGATGAGCTCAAGAAGACGGGTGTAGACGCGCGCTTCGTGTCTTCGGACCTTACTGATGCTGACGGCGCGATTGCTTTGGCCGACCTCTCACGTGACGTCGACATACTCGTCAGCGCTGCCGGAATTTGGGAGTTTGGTCCGACTTCCAGCATGGGAGCTGCGTCTTTTGACCGGCAGTTCGCCATCAACGTTCGAGCACCATTCCTTCTGGTCGCCACCATCGCACCGCGAATGGCGAAGCGCGGGCGCGGCGCCATTGTGACCATTTCATCGTCAGCAAGCACCTCCCCTGCTCCGGAGCGCGCGGCGTACGGCGCGTCAAAGGCAGCGGTGGATCTGCTAACCCGCTCCTGGGCGATGGAGTTCGGGGCCAGTGGAGTGCGCGTCAACGCCGTGGCACCGGGTCCGGTCCGCACCGCTGGAACTGAAGCAATGCTGGGCGACAAGATCGACGAGCTCGGAATGGGCAACGTGCGAGGAAGTGCCGCCGATCCGCAGGAAATTGCAGCAATCGTGCGATTTCTCGTCGAGCCAGCCAGTTCCTACATAAATGGGTCGATTCTTCTTGCCGACGGCGGCGCCCTCAGCAGCATTCGCCAGTGACCTACGATTCCACTCTTTGTTCCACGTGCAAATGGGGACCTCTGCCCTGGTGCCAATCAGCCCTTCGAGGCGCGAGAAAGAGTTCGGTCATAGCCAGCCCAGAAGATCGCTGTCGCTAAGGAGAATAAGGCGAATTCGGTACTGCCAACGGCCACACCCGAGATACCGATCAAACCCACCAACGCTGCGACCAGGCCGCCTAAGGCGAAGTTGGACGCACCCAATATGGATGCGGCTGTTCCCGCAATGAGAGGATGCCGCTGCAGTGCCAGGAATTGCACGCACGGTAGCGCGAATCCGTATCCAAATGCGAACAAGAAGAACGAAATCAAGACGAAGACGGTAGGAAACCGCAGCACCGAAGTCACCACCGTCGCCATGGAGATGGCTAGCAGGATTGGTTGAATACGGCTCAACAGTTGACGCGGATGCATCGTCCCGGCCAACCGACTCGACAGTTGTGCTCCAATCGCGAGGCCGACACCGTTGATTCCAAACAAAAGTCCGAATGCCTGCGGATCAAAGCCGTAATTTTTTTGAAACAGTTGCGAAGACGCGGAGAGGTAGGCGAAAAACGCCGCGAACTGGAGGGCACTTACGGAGACGATGGCCAGATACGCTCGGTCCCGAAACAACGTGGAGTATCGAGAACGCAAGCTGTTCGTGATCATCGTCTCGCGACGCCTTTTTGGATGTGTTTCGGGCACCAGAAGCGCGGCTGTCAAAACAATAATGAAACCGAGCGATGCCAGGAAAACGAAGACGCCCTTCCAGCTGGTCACTGTCAGGAGCTGGCTACCGACTATCGGCGCGACAATCGGCGCCAAGCCGGAAAACAGAGCCAGAGCCCCAAGGCTCCGCGTCAACCTCGGCCCATCGTAAACGTCGCGGGCTATCGCCAATGCGATGACCGCACCTCCTGCTGCGCCAATGCCTTGAAAGGCTCTCGCGACAGTGAGCTCCACAACGTTGTCGCACCCGAGAATAGCCAGGCTCGACAAAATATGAAGAGCTGTCGCGAGAGTCAGCGGCAGCTTTCTGCCGAATCGATCGCTGAGAGGACCCGCTACGAGTTGCCCCACCGCGAATCCGAGTGTCGTTGTGGAGAGCGTCAGTTGAAGCGCCGACGAGGATGCGTCGAACTGTCGACCAATTTCGGGTAGCGCCGGAAGATATGCATCGATCGTGAACGGGCCCAAACCTACGAGGGCTCCCAAAATCACTACGGGTACATGCGTAGGGAATGGTCTTCTGGCTATTACAACTGTCAAGATCGGCAAACCAACCTCTGCGTCAGAGTGGCCTGCGCCGGTGGGCGCGGCAAATTATTTCGGACCGAGAAGCGAAGTGCCTGCCACCGGACGTGTGGCAACGTATCGAGGCGCACTTTGCCGGCGACCCTGCCTCAAGTCGTCTTCGCGGGGTGCCTCACGGCTCGTCGCGCATTGAAGGAACAAACATATGGGCAGCAGGTCGAGAGTCAACGGGCTCGTACCGTTCAGCGGAACAGCACGATCTTCCCACTCAGCGGAACGACCCGTTTGTCCGAGATCACGCGAGTTCTACGCTCTCCATAGCGCCGAGATTTCACGCGCGAATCGCTCAAGCAGGCCACGTGGATTACCCCGAGCCGACTTGTCTTCAAACCTTGGAGCCTGATGCCCGCCCTGTTCGATCCCATTACGCTTCGCGATGTGGAAATCCGGAATCGCCTGTGGGTGGCACCTATGTGTCAATACACAATTCTGGAATGGGACGGGGTGCCTCGAGACTGGCACTTCGTACATCTTGGCGCTATGGCGGCCGGAGGCGCCGGACTGATTGTTGTGGAAGCAAGCGCGATCGTGCCGGACGGGCGAATCTCTCCTGCGGACACGGGCATCTGGAATGACACACAAGCGACGGCATGGGCAAAGATCACGGCGTTCCTCCACGCGCAGGGAGCGAAGGTTGGAATTCAATTAGCGCACGCTGGTCGAAAAGCATCCACCTGGCCCGACTGGGGCTACGGCGGCAAGACCGGCTCGATGAGTGACGAAGAGGGGGGGTGGGAGACCGTTGCTCCGTCGGAGCTGCCGTATCCGGATCACCGAACGCCCAGGAGCTTGAGCCGCGCTGAAATCCACGATTTGGTCGAAAGCTTTGCGGCAGCGGCAACGCGCGCGGTGCGAGCTGGCTTCGATGTGATTGAACTACACGGAGCTCACGGATATTTGATTCATCAATTCCTTTCTCCGTTGGCGAATTCGCGTGTGGATGATTACGGAGGTTCGGTCGAAAACCGGGCGCGTTTCCTTCTGCAAATTGTTGCTGCCGTGCGGTCCGCGATCGGCGAGAATGTCCCGCTGTTCATTCGCTTATCGGCAACCGATTGGGTCATCGGTGGTTGGGACGAAGAAGAAACGGCGACGGTCGCAGGCTGGGCGAAACTTGCGGGCGCAGATCTAATTGATGTCTCAAGCGGAGGAATTACATCCGGCGTGCCGATTCAAGTCGGACCGGGCTATCAGGTCCCTCTCGCGACGAGACTAAAATCTCGCGCCGACGTATTAGTCAGCGCGGTGGGTGCGATAACCACGCCGATCCAGGCAGACAGCATCATTCGCGCGGACCAAGCGGACGCGGTCATGATCGCGAGGGAGTTTAGCCGGGATCCGCATTTTGCGTTGCGAGCTGCTCACGAATTGGGCGTCGAGCTCAGCTACTGGCCTCCCCAGTATGTAAGGACGCATTGGCCGAAGGAAGGCGCCAAGCAGTCAGCGTTTAACGATGGCTGACCCACCCACCGGTTCCTACCGAACCTGGCTGATCAACAAGCTGCGGCCCCTGATTGACGGCGTTGAAAACTGTCATGTCTGACGTAGGGCTGTCCGATTACGCCAGGCCGATCTGTTGGTAGAAGGTGAGGTTGTCCCAGAAAAGGAATTCCTCGCTCATCACGCCGGACCGATTCCAGTTGCCGACGGTCGCCATGTTGATCGCGTACGCCTTGCCGGTGGGAGGAGTGAAGCCGCCTTTGCCATCGGCCATCGGCCGAGTGAACGTGCCGCGCATTACGCCGGTCACCGCCGTGAGATTGCCTTTCGCGACGCGGATTGGGTGCTGAAGGATGCGAGTGTCCGGCGCCCAGGCGAATAGCGCCTTGAGGTCGGCAATGTGCTGGTCGATGCCGTCGGTGAAGTGGCCGTCGGGCCAGTGGACCCGAATGGTGTCGGCATGGCTCTCACCAAGCCGGTTCCACTCTTCGTGGGTGAAGACGTCGAAATCCAGCTCATCGAAAGTCACGAGATGCGCACGTTCTTCGCGGGTGAGCCCCTTCGGAAAGGGCGGGTTGGACACGAGCGTCGTGGCCGGATCGGGCAGCAGTGGCTGGGGCGGCGCGGAGGCGTTTGCGAAGTCGAGATCCGTTTCCGAGGACACGGCGGTCAGCGCAAGCGCTCCAAGGGCAGCGGCACCGCTGTACTTCAACATCACGCGGCGATCGATCATGGCAGGCTCCTTATTTCGGTAGGTGACTCTGGAGTCCCAGCTTATAGTTTCTTTTCAATACCGCACTCACCCAGTAACCGGTATGCAGGGAGTATCATGACTGTATGGCAGCGAATAGCGAATCGGAACGTACTGCGGATGTCGCACCTTACGACGTTTTTTCACGGTCGTGCCCATCGCGACCCGTGCTCGAACACGTCACTGGCAGGTGGGGCAGTCTCGTGCTCGCCGCGCTCGAGGACGGCCCCGTCCGATTCAACGATCTTCGTCGCCGAGTCGACGGCGTCAGCCAAAAAGTCTTGGCGCAGACGCTGCAGGCGCTGGAACGCGACGGGTTTATCTGCCGGCATCAGCTCAGCGTCTTTCCGCTGCGGGTCGAGTACACGTTGACTCCCGAAGGCCAGGTCGTGTCGACGAAACTGCTCGACCTGATCGCACAGGTTGAGGCGGGCATGGCCTCGGTGCTTGCCTCCCGGCAACGCTATGACAGCAACACCCGCGCTGAGGATGCAGCCAGCGCATAAGTCAGGGAGGTCCAGTCACCCGGGACCTCGACATCACGGCGGCGCTGTGGGCTCGGGTTCCTTATTGTGGTCGACGCGCAGGGGCATGTTCCTGGATCCAGGACAGTTCAGAAAGCACTGGAAGAAATCACTCGGATCCACGTTAACTCCACCGTGGATCCGGAAGTGAAGCGCGCGACCGTCATTGTTATCGGTGCTGGACAGGCAGGACTGTCCGCTGCGTACCATCTCGCGCGACAGGGCTACGTGTCGGCGGAAGCCGAGCCGTGGGGACAGCGCACCTTTGTCGTGCTTGACGGGGAGAAAAACTCTGGCGGTGCGTGGCAGCACCGGTGGGAGTCTCTTCGAATGGCGACTGTGAACGGCATTTTTGATCTGCCGGGCTACCCGAAACCACCGATCGACGAACGGGAACCCAGTCGCGAAGCGGTTCCGAACTACTTCGCCGCGTTCGAGAAGAAATTCCAGTTCCCTATCGAGCGGCCCGTACACGTGAGTGCGGTTCGACGCGTGGATGATGACCCTGATGGCGACCTGCTCGTGGAAACCGACCACGGCCAGTGGCTTACCCGCGTGGTCATCAACGCCACGGGCACCTGGACCAATCCGGTCCTTCCGAAGTACCCCGGTGCTGATTCATTTCTGGGCAAACAGCTACACACCCAGCAGTATGTAAGCGCCGACGAGTTCCGAGGCTTGCGCGTTGCAGTGGTCGGCGGAGGCATCTCGGCCGTGCAGCAGCTTGAAGAGATCTCGCGGTTTGCGACTACCTATTGGTACACGCGTCGAGACCCGGTCTTCATAACGGAGGATTTCCTGCCCGAGACCCTGGGCAAAGCCGTGGTGGAGAAAGTCGCCGCAGACGTTCTAGCTGGACGCCCGTCCGGCAGTGTTGTCTCATACACCGGGCTCCCCTGGACTACCTATACCTTGGCGGCAAAGGAGCGCGGGGTCCTGGTGCGTCGACCGATGTTCACTCGCATTGAACCGCACGGTGTTCGCGAAGCCGACGGCTCCTTCACATCCGTGGACGTCATCCTCTGGGCAACCGGCTTCAAAGCCGCTCTCGCGCACCTTGACCCGCTGGAACTCCGCAACGAGCTCGGAGGCATCACGATGCACGGTACCGAAGTTGCCAAAGAGCCGCGGATGCACCTGGTCGGATTCGGGCCATCACAGTCAACTATCGGCGCAAACCGGGACGGACGGACCGCCGTCCGGGAAACTGTCGCACGAATCGATCGTCTTCCCCGATTGTCGGCGACCGGTTGAGCGGCTTACCTGCCCGATCCGGCGTCGCATCGTAATCACTCACTCTCGGATCTCGGCTCTCGGCCCCTCTGCGGTAGGCGGGGAGGTGATTCAGGGCATCGACATGACAGTCGCTGAGCCGATGTCGAGATCGTCGAGAATTGTCCGCGCTGTGTTGCGCCCAGGGCGACCAGTCACCGACCCTCCGGGATGAGAGGTAGAGCCGGTCAGGTACAAGCCCTGCACATCGGTCCGGTATTCACTCCACCCACGGGTGACGGTGCCGTCGTCGAGCTCGAACTCCCCACCATGGCACGATCCTCCAAGATTGGAGAGATTGTGCGCCGCAAGCGTTGCAGGCGATTCCACCCTCATTGCGAGAATGTCTTCCGGATCCAAGCCCTCGACGTGCTCCCGTGCGATTTCAAGCAAACGGTTCGCATATTTCTCAGCCTCAATTTGGCTCCACTGTGAACCGTCCAGGAGCTCGGGCGCGACGGTGAGAAATTTGAAAATGCCACCGGGAGCCCTTTCGGGATCGACCACTGTTGATGAAACCATCAGCAGCCACGGCGAGGCCAATTCAAGGTGGCCCGATTGCACCGCCGCTACTTGGCGCCGCAACCCATCCGGAGTTCCGAGCCCCCCAGCAACTGCGGTTACTGGGCCAAGTGGTGTCCTGTACCGGACGTCTGCACGGAGCGCGAAGTGGACGGCAAACGCCGACAATCCCGGGCGCCAGCGAGAGGCCGCGTCATCAACCATTGGAGACGAGAATCCGAGCAGTTTGGGCAACTCGGTCAAATGGCTCGAGGCAGCGACTGCCCGCCGCGCTCGGAAGGTACGGCCGTCTTTCGTTCGTGCACCCACGCACTTTCCGTTTTCAACGACCAGCGAATCGACCCAGGCATTGGTGAAAATCCTCCCACCGTGGTCCTCTATATGGGCCGCTAATGCTTTTGGCAGAGCGCCCGAACCGCCGACGGGGGTCGTCCACCCGAACTCAATTCGTCCAGCCATCATCGCTGCGGGCAATGCACCAGTGCCAGCTTGCAATGGCGATTGCAAAGTCGCGAAGGCCATCCATATCATCGCCTGGCGCACAACGGGGTGTTCAAAGGTCTCCATAATGAAGTCCCAAGCCGTCCCACGTCTCATGCTTTCGTACCGAACAGACACCGGATCGTCTGGAAGGTCGAGGCCTGCCGAAAAGAAGGCATGGGCGCGCCTCAGTCCCGAATTCCAATCCTGCAACATGGAACGCAAAGCATCTGCGTCGCGCACGGACCACCGAGCGAACTCGCTAAAAGTAGCTTCAAAATCCGAGTGGATGACGATGGCCTCTCCCCCATCGAGGGGAATTACCGTTGCGGGATCCGTCACGATGTATTTGAGCCCGTATCGCGAAATCAATCCGAGCTCGTCATTGCGAATCAGTGGGTTCGATTGAATGACCACGTGGGCACTGGAGCACGAATCATGCAGCCAACCCGGAAGCGTGAGCTCTTCAGTTACCGTATTCCCACCGAGGATTTCGCGCCCCTCAAGCACAGTGACGCTGAGGCCAGCTTCGGCCAGGTATGCGGCACATACCAGGGCGTTGTGCCCCCCGCCAATAACAACAATGTCGCTTTCCGCGCCATCAATTTCGGACATGCATTTCTCTTCCCTCGCTAAGTGCACCCACGAACCGAACGCGGTGCCGACCGCCTCTTCGATCGCCCATGCGGTTGTTCCCGTTCATCTGACTGACTCCAAGAGGAACGGGCTCGAGCATGAGCGAGCGGGCAAGTTCAACCTGCTTCGGTTCGCCGCCCGATAGTGCTTCGGCGACAAAGGGCCGGCGCTTTGCAACTATCGGGAGCGTCGCTGCCACTTCTGCCGTCCATTCGTCATTGAATTACTGCAATCGTTTGCGCTACTTTGTCACTTCATTTATTTCCTGTCAATGGTTGCCGATGCCAGCGCAGCAGCAGTCGTCGTCGCTGCTAATGAACGCGACAGTGGAGGCTCAATGACCAACTCGACAAACCGCTGGGGTCCGGGATGATCACCCCGACGGTCATCGACGAACGGGTTCGCAGTGCGTGAGATCGAGTTAGGCGAGTAGAAGTGGACCGGCAGTTCGCGATCGATTGCTGTAACGCGGGATCAGGACGCGACAGGTCCGAATTTTCGTGAAGCAACCAAGGCGTCACCCGGCGATTATCTCCCGAGCAGGGCTGCCGCACCCGCAGAGAGCATAGTCAGGTCTGAGCCGACGACGATGTAGCGGTATCCCTTCGCTCGAGCAGTCTCGGCGCTCTCCGCGGAACCGGCGAAAATGCCCATCGGCACATCGTGTCGTCCGGCGGCAGCCTCGATTGCGGCGACAGCCTGCAGCATCGGCTCGGAACCGGAATCGCCCGGGGTGCCCAGATCGACTGACAGGTCGACGGGCCCGATGAAGGCCACGTCGAGCGAAGCCATGGCCGCCTCGATGTTGTCAGCGAAGTCGGCAGTTTCGTACTGTCCGACCGCCAACACCTCCGAGTTCGATCTCTCAAGGTGCGCGGTCAACGTCACCCCGACGCCGTAGCCTGCCGCGGCTTGCGCCATCGAAACGGAGCGGGTTCCGATGGGCGGATAAGAGATGAGTTGACGCAGTTCGATGGCCGCATCTCCCGAGCCGCGAGCCAATTGGATTCCGGACGCACCGGCCTCCAGAAGCCTGTTTATCTCGCCGCGGTCGAGTGTCGGCGTGCGCACCAGCACCGGCATACCGCGACTAATTCCGGCCCGCACGATGTCACACGCGTCGTGCACCGACATCTGCGCATGCTCGTAGTCGCACACCACGAAGTCGAAGCCGCTGAGGGCCAACATGTCCACCACTTCGAAGCGGGGGATCTTGAGAAATGTGCCAGTGACGGCACGCTCGGCCATGAGGGCGCGGAGGCTCATCAGATGCCCAGCAGTTCGGCCGGATTGTCGTTGATGAGCTTGCGCACATCAGCCTTAGGGAGCCCGGCGTCGAGCAATCCGCGCACGATCCGCGAGTAGGCGTCGATGGGATAGGGGTTGTTCGCCTGGCCGAGGTCGCTGCCGAGCAGCGTGTTATCGATGCCCGCCGCGGTGATGTAAGTCATAAGCACGTCGAGGCCCCACTGGTAGAAGGAAGAGCGGTCGTCGTACTGGCAAATCGAGTGCTCGATTCGAGCACCAAGCTCGACCCAGCGCCTCACCCGTTCCGGCTCGGCCTGGATGACGAAGTTGGGGTGATTCACCAGGATGCGCTGGACGCCCATGCGTGAGGCTTGCGCGACGAGGACATCGATCTGGTCTGGGTCGAGGTGGCCGCAGGACATGATCGCGTCGTGCGTCTTGATGACCTCGAGGATGTCGAGCACCTCGGGCTTGAGCGCTCCTTCCTCATCGAGGATGCTGATTTCGGTTGTGTGGCGGAGCCCCAGGTTATTGGTGGGGAACTTGAGGTTCTCGCCCTCCTCCTCGTGCACATGGATGTGTGCGTGGCTTGAGATAGTGGGGAACCACACCATCTTTCCGCCCTGCGCGAGAGCGAGCTCCGCGGCATACGGATTGAGCCCGCCCACATAGTTGTTGAGCGCTACCCCTGAATGCACGGGAATCGGGAGTCCGCCGAGCGACTCCGACGTGGCCTGAATATCGGTGACCATCGAGTGGTGGTGGCTCTTGGTGAGGATGGCACGGAACCCGGCCTCATGCGCCTGCCAGGCCGCCTCGGCGATCGACAGCCGGCGCGGAAACGGGGAGGGGCTGGGGTGAACGTGGAGGTCGACTGCTCCGACCAGTAGGTCGGCGACCTCCGCGTCGTCGATGGTCACGGTCTCATGATTGTCGGGCTGCAGCATCCTTGCCGCTCCTCTCGCCCCGGTCGTCGCCGGGCTTGACGTGAATGGTGTCGGTCATGCTACGCTCCATCCTGTATAGCGCACAACTCATTCCGCTATGCGGAACATCGATCAAGGGAGATCCAATGGCGCTCAACGAGCAGCTGTACGCACGGGTCGTCAGTTTCGACGACATTCCGGATGAGGTCGCCAGGCGCGGCATTACTCGCAAGGCGTACGCATCCGACCAGGTCATGATCGTCTGGAACACGGTCGAGTCGGGCCTCGAGGTTCGTCCGCACTCGCACGATGACTTCGATCAGCTCGTCTTCATCCTCGAGGGCGAGGCTGACTACTTTGTCGCTGGCGAACCGCACAAGATGAAACCACGGGATGTGATGCTCGTCCCCCGCGGCGCCGAGCACTTCATCGAGGTGACGAGCGGGCCCTGCATCAACATCGATATCTTCGTTCCGCCGCGCAGCGACTACGCCCACTTGACGACATGGGTGGAGCAACTGGTCAGCGGGCAGGCGCTCACGATCGGCGTGGCATCATGAGCGCCTCAACGGGGGCGGCCGTCGTCTACACAAAGGCGTCGAAAGAGGAGCGCCGCTCGGTCTTCGGTGCGAGTCTCGGCTTCTTCATCGACATGTTCGACATCTACCTGCCGGTAATAGCACTGGCCCCCGCGCTGGCATATTTCATGCCTGATTCGATGGACCCCGGCACGAAGGCAATTCTCGTCGGCCTGATCTTTGCGGCCACACTCATTGCCAGGCCGATCGGTTCAATCATCTTCGGTCGTCTCGGCGACCGCATCGGCCGGAAAAAGGCAACGGTCATCGCTGTCGGTGGAGCCGGAGTCGGCACTGGCATCATCGCGCTGCTGCCCGGCTATGAACAGCTGGGTGTCTTCGCCGTCGTCCTGTTGATTATCTTGCGTTTCATCGATGGCGTGTTCCTCGGCGGTGAGTACACCGGCGCGGTGCCTCTCGCCATGGAACACTCCGCCCGCTCCCACCGTGGTCGAAATGCAGGACTCATCGCATTCGGCTTTCCCGCCGCGTATGTTGTCATCTCGCTCCTGACACTCCTGGTGCTGCAGTTCGCCCCCGCGGGCGATCCACTGTCGGCGTATTCGCAATGGGGGTGGCGAATCGCTTTCGGCTTCGGCTCGATCATCTCCATTGCATTCGCCATTTACTATTCACGGACGGTTCACGAGTCGCCCGAGTGGCAAAAGACGGCGGCAATCACCGTTGTCGGTGGCGGGCGGAAAAAGCCCAACCCGATCAAAGAACTGCTCACGGGCAAGCACCGTGTCTCGCTGGCGCAGGCCTTCCTCCTGATGACGGGCGTGTGGTTCTCATCCAACGCGTCGATCGTCATCCTGCCATCGACTATCGCGACGACATCGGGCCTGTCCGCCGTCGACACGTCGCTCGCTCTAGTCCTGGCGTTTCTGGTCGTGTGCGTGGCATATCCCCTGTTCGGAATGCTTTCGCAGCGGATCGGGCGCCGAGCATTCTTCGCCTGGTGTGGTGTGGGATCCCTCGTGGCAATTCCGTTCTACCTCCTCTTCGCCTCCGGTACGGTTACCGGGTTCTGGGCAGTCACCGCTGTGATCGCGACGGTCGCGCTTTTGGGCGTGCCAGCCTTCGGTGCCATCGGCGCCTACATGGCGGAGCGTTTCCCCATCTCGATTCGCGCAACCGGATATGGCATCGGATACTCGCTGGCGCTCATCATTCCCTCGTTCTACGCGTTCTACACTGCGGGACTTTCGGCGATCATGCCGATGAATTACGCACCGACGGTGCTGCTAGGTATTGGTGCGGTTCTGTTGATCATCGGCGGGCTCTGGAGTCCGGAGACGAAGGATGTGGATCTTGGCGCAGACGCCGATGACATCATCGGCGGAAGGTCGGTCGGAACGAACTCGGCCGAACGGCCAACCACAGTCACCTCGTCGTCCTGATGCCGACCTCAAAGGAGGTCGGCATGACGACAAGTAGGCTGAGCCTCATGACCGACTCCGCACTTCGCCCCGAGAACGGGGAGAGGTTGCAGGTGGTCGCTCGGACCGCGCACATCCTCCGGATGTTCGATGCCGAAAAGGCAGACCTGCGGATCAACGACGTTGCCGAGGAGTTGCGAATCGGGCGCACCTCGGCTCATCGCTACCTTCAGTCGATGGCGGCGGAGGGATTCCTCCATCAGGTGGGTGACGGCTCGTATCGCCTGGGTCCGCTCCTCGTTGGCCTCGGTGCGACCATGCTCTCGAGCACACGTCTGATCGAGACCGCCGAACCGTTTCTTTCCCAGCTGGCAGAGGCGAGCGGTGAGACGGCTGTGCTCGGCATCTGGACGGGCTCGAACGCGATTGCGCTGCTCTGTAAAGAGCCGCCCGGCAGGCCGGTCAACATGACCGTTCGCATCGGCTCCGCGCTTCTCGTCGACTCCGCCCAGGGGATCTGCTTCCTCACCTACCTCGACGATGAGGCCACAACGGCTCGGGCACTGCGTACAGACGACCGCAAGCGCGACTCGGTGCTGGCGGGTATCAACGAGACCAGGAAGCGCGGATACTCCTTCAGCGGCACCGTTGTTCCGGGCGTCGGAGCGATCGCGGCCGCCGTGTTTGGAAGTACCGGCTCGATCGTCGCGACGGTCGCAATAGTCGCCGCGCTTGAGACCCTGCACGGGCCCCGATTGGATGTCATGGCACAGTCGATGCGCGCAACCGCAGCGGCCGTTTCGCGTCAGCTCGGGTTCACAGGGCGAGAAACTGCTTAGGGGCGCAAACCCGCGGTCATCTTCGGCAAATGCACTCTGCGCATTGGGAATCCGTTATCTCGGCGTGCGAGCGTTCTGTGCAAGATCCCACAACAACTGGGCAGCGCGAGACGGGCGACGCGAATGGGAGATCGCGACCGACACCGTCAGTCTCAGGTCCTCCCCTTGCGCCGTCAGCGTGCGAAGGCTCGGCTCTGACGCAACCAGGAATGCTGGCAGGAAGGCCACGCCGAGCCCGTTTTTTACCAGGGCAGCAGCATGGGCGATGTCCGCGGTTTCAAATCGGACGTCTCGGTCAAGGCCTGCGTCGGCGAACGCTCGGTCGATGATCGAGCGATTCCCATAACCGAGGGGGAAATCGATGAACCTCTCCCCGGCCAACTCCCGAAGCCCAATCGAACTTCGTGAGGCAAGCCGGTGTGCGCTCGTGACCGTCAGTAGCAAAGGCGTCGAGTCGAGCTCCATCAGACGAACATCGGCCGGCGGCTGTGCCAGGTTGGCGATGAAGGCAATATCGACTTCACCCGAGGAGAGCATGTCGACAAGCCCGCTCGAGCCGCGCTCCGACGAACGGAGCACCACGCGCACCTCTGGGTTTGCCTCCGCAAACTCGCCCAACAGGCGCGGAATGTCAACGAGTGTGACAGAAGTCATGAACCCGACCGATACCGTGCCTGTGACACCTCCGGTGACAGCATCCACGCAGTCTCGAGCCTCGACGACCGCATCGAGAACAGCCCGGGCTTTCGGAATAAGTGCAAGCCCTGCCACGGTCACTTGGATCTGCCTGGCCGATCGATCAAAGAGCTCTGCGCCAAGCTCGGCCTCAAGGGACTGGACCGTTGCAGAGACGGCGGATTGAGTCGTGTGCAAGCGAATCGATGCGCGCGTGAAGTTGCGCTCTTCGGCAACAGCGAGAAACACAGCCAGGTGTCGAACTTCCATCCTTGAATCATCGCATATAGCGATTGGTTTCATCAGAACAAACCGTTGGACACGATCCTTGACTGTTCGCACACTGGAGTCATGACACACACCCTGCATTCCGCGGCCACGCCGGCCGCACTCCCACCACGACGCCGCTTTACGCACGGTTCAGGATTCTGGGTCGTCGCCGGTGCATTCCTCATCGCGATGGCGTTCTCGGTTGTCCCAACCCCCCTCTGGACCCTGTATCAGGCGCGCGATAGTTTTTCGACATTCGCCATCACTGTCGCGTTCGCAGCATATGCGGTGGGAGTACTCGCGAGCCTCTTCCTGGCGGGGCATCTCAGCGACCGCGTAGGTCGGCGCGTCATCCTCCTGCCGGCGATCGTCCTCGAGGTCCTCGCCGCTGTTCTCTTCATCGTCTGGAACACTCTTCCCGGTCTGATCGTCGACAGGGTCATCGCGGGGCTCGGGATTGGGATGATCACCGCAACCGCGACCGCGTTCATATTCGAATTGCACAGTCACGCGCGTCCAGAGCACGGGCGCACGCGTTCAGACATCGTGTCGACGGCAGCAAATCTTGGTGGATTCGCTGTTGGAGCAGTGGTTTCCGGCATCCTGGCGCAGTATGTTAGCCAGCCCCTTGTGACCCCCTTCGTGGTGTTCATCGTGCTGCTGGCTCTTGCGGCAATCGGCATCGCGTTCGTCCCTGAGACGGTAACCTCCTCGACGGGACGCGCCCCGTACCGCCCCCAGCGCATCCGGGTTCCTCGTGCGGCCCGCGGAAGGTATTTCGCCGCAGCCGCCATCGCTTTTGGTGGATTCTCGCTGTTCGGGCTCGCCACCTCGCTCGCTCCGGCCTTCGTCGCTGGCGATCTCGGGGTCACCTCAAAGGCCATCGGAGGCCTCGTCGTCTTCCTCACATTTGCGTCGGCGGTCGGAACACAACTCCTCGTTCGGTCAGCCAAGCTGGGGACACAGGTAACGATCGGCATCATCATGATGGGGCTCGGGCTGGCAAGCCTGACCATTGGGGTGTGGTCGTCGTCGCTGGCCCTCTTCATCATCGGAGGCATTCTGGCCGGCGGCGGTGCCGGTTTGCTCTTCAAGAGCGGACTCCTGGTGGGTTCCGGACTCGCCGAGCCCCAATTCCGAGGTGAAGCACTCGCCGGATTGTTCCTGTTCAGCTACATCGGTCTCGTGGTCCCAGTCCTCGGCGTCGGGGTTGCCACACTGTTTGTTCCCCTGGCGATCACGCTTCTTTGGTTCGCGGTGTTCATGACGGCAGTGGTGATCGCCGGCGGCATCGCGATAATCCGCGGTCGGTGACCGGGAATAACATCCTGATATAGTTGTTGCAACAGATATTGCAGAAACAACTATTACGAGGAGGGTGACATGGTCACATCCAGCAGTCGTCCCGCGACTGGTGAGGCAACGAACGGCAGCGGCAAAGCGGTACCGGTGTTGGATCCGGCGGTCGCGGCGCTGTGGCGAGACATGCTGACCTCGCACCGTCGGACACTCGTCGCGCTGGAAGAGGATCTCTCATCCCGGACCGGATTGAGCCTCGCGCAGTACGACGTTCTCCTTCATCTGCACGAGGCACCCGAACACCGGTTGCGAATGAGTGAGCTTTCCCAGGCCGTGTTGTTCACGACCAGCGGTTTGACCCGCCTGATCGATCGGATGGAAGCGGCTGGCTGGGTTGAACGCGGTCGTTCCTCGGATGATCGCCGCGGAGTGAGCGCGACCCTGACCGCGGCGGGCGCCGGAATGCTGAAGTCTGCGGCCGCCGTCCACCTCGAAGGGGTGCAGCGGATGTTCACCCGGCACCTCGAGCCCGCGGAGATCCCCGTCCTGGCCGCCGCCTTCGCCCGCCTCAACGCCGCCACCACCTGACCCCCCGAATTTTTCAATCCCTGTTCCGCCAATCCAGAGAAAAGAGCACTTCATGAGTTTCGAACTCGGTATTTATCACTTCGGTGAACTGACCGCTAACCCCCATACCGGCAAGTCGGGCTCGCCCGCCCATCGCATCAAAGAACTCATCGAGCAGGCCGAGGTTGCCGACCAGGCCGGACTCAGCGTCTTCGCCGTCGGAGAGCACCACCGCCACGACTTCGTCGTCTCCGCGCCGGCGGTGGTTTTGGCGGCGATGGCCGCTCGGACCTCCCAGATCAAGCTCTCGAGCTCGGCGACGGTCATCAGCTCTGATGACCCTGTGCGCATCGCCGAGCAGTTCAATACCCTTGACCTGATCTCTGAGGGCCGCGCCGAAATCATTGCGGGTCGCGGTTCCTACACCGAATCCTTTCCGCTCTTCGGGTATGACCTTGCAGAGTACGGCGACTTGTTCAACGAAAAACTCGAGCTCCTGATGCAGATCCAGGAACAGGATCCGATCACCTGGTCCGGTAGCCTCCGCACTCCCCTGCGGAACGCCGAAATCGCGCCGCGCCCATTCAACGGCCCTCTCCCGATCTGGGTCGGTGTCGGCGGCACCCCCGCCTCAGCGATTCGTGCCGCACGCCTGGGTCTGCCCATGGCCCTCGGCATTCTTGGCGGCCCAATCGATGGCTTCGCCCCCCTGATCGAGAGCTATCGTGAAGCGGGCGCCGCGCACAATATCAACCCGGATTCGCTGGCCGTCAGCGTGAACTCCCCCGGATTCGTCGCCCGCACCAGTCAACTCGCTCGCGACATCTCATATCCATATTTCGCCGCTGGAATGATGGAAAACTTCCACCAGCGCGGGCAGGGGTTCCAGATGCCGCGTCGCGCCTATGACGCCTCCGCGAGCGCCGCTGGCGCCCTGTTCGTCGGCAGTCCGCAGGAGATCATCGACAAGGTGCTTCGCCAGCACGAGGCCTACAAGCACCAGCGGATCCTCGTCCAGCTCGCCTACGGCAATGTCCCCCAGAAGGAGACCCTCGAGGCCATCGAATTGATGGGAACAGAGATCCTTCCCGCCATCCGCCGCGAACTCGACGGTAGGGCAGCAGCATGACCCAGACGCAGACGCCCTTACGCGTCGTGACGATCAATGGCAGTTACTCAAGTCCCTCCAAGACCGGTGCCATTATCGACCTCGTCACCGAGACTCTCGCCGACCACTTCCCCATCGTCACGACCGTCCTCAACCTGTCGGACCTCCGCCACGATTACGCCCTCGCGCTCACGCCGGAAGACGCCACCGAAACGGCACAGGCCGCCTTTCGCGCCGTCGAGAACGCGGACCTGATCGTCGCCGGATCGCCGGTCTTCAAGGGGTCGTACTCGGGTCTCTTCAAGCACTTCTTTGACTTGCTCGACACATACGCTCTCGCCAATAAGCCGGTGTTCCTCGTCGCAACCGGTGGAAGTGAACGGCACGCCCTCGTCATCGAACACGCCCTCCGACCCCTCTTTGGGTTTCTCCAGGCGCACGTGGCTCCGGTCGGAATCTATGCGACCGCTGGTGACTTCGACGGAACCCTCATCCTCAACCCCGAGGTCTACGCCCGAACCCAGACTGCTGTCGCCGACCTCCTTCCCCTCCTGCGCCAATACACGGTTGAAGCGGAACCAAAGGTGCTGGCGCAGCCCTGAAGGACACTGAATCGGCGTGCCTGGGGGGGTTCCCAGGCACGCCGATCTCGTCTCGCGCTTCGCCCTATTCATTGACTACGGGGATGGTGGCGGATGCAGTGCTTGCGAGCGTCCGCTTCCTGATGATGACGAGAGCCAAAAGAGCAGCAAGCACCGCGATTCCCGCCTGTAGCAAATAGGC
The DNA here is from genome assembly GCA_025465535.1 of Glaciihabitans sp. Taxonomy (GTDB): domain Bacteria; phylum Actinomycetota; class Actinomycetes; order Actinomycetales; family Microbacteriaceae; genus Galbitalea. Next base: position 4,261 of record JAODMY010000021.1, on the reverse strand, counting down.
CAGCCGGTATCCATCAAGAAGCGACGCCCCCGACGAGGCCGTCCTCGCGGCGGCAATTGTCGCCAGCGTGGCAAGACCTACGGCTGCGCCCACCTGCTGGGCCATGACGAAGAGGCCACCGGCTACCCCTCGAAGTGCAGGCGCCACTCCCGAGTTGGCGCCAAATGCTGCTGCGGGAATGGCGATTCCCATGCCGGCTGCCGTGAGTACGAGACCGGGCAGCACGCCGGCCACGTAGTTTTCGTGGGCGGTCACTTGCGCGAGCCATAACTGGCCGACGGCCATGATCGGAAGCCCGAGCGCGAGCATCCCGCGTACTCCAAGCCGGGGCAACAGGCGCCGGCTAACGAGGATCGACACTGTCATGACAGTTGCGGTAGCCGGGATCATCGCGATTCCCGTGATGAGCGCATCGAACTTCAACACAGTTTGCAGATAAAGGGAGGTGAAGTACACGTAGCTCACGATCACCATGCCCGCCAGGGCAATGACGACCAGCGAACCGCGACGTGCGCGGTCCTGGAACATCGCGAGAGGCAGCATTGGCGCCTTGACGCGCATTTCGGTAAACACAAAGGCCACCGCGAGGACGACCGTGAGAGCGAGGGCCGCGATGGTGATGGGCGAGCCGAACCCGTTCTCCTGCCCCGAACTCATTCCGTAGACCAGTGCGGCCACACTGCCCGTGACGAGTACGGCGCCGGCAATGTCTAGTTTCCGGTTTCCCGCACGAGGGGCGACAGCTGGCAGCCGCCACAGCATCAGCCCAATCAGGATGACGATGACGGGAGGGTTGACGAGCAGCACTGCGCGCCAGCCAATGAACTGCACGAGGACGCCTCCGAGCACGATGCCAGCGGTTGCCCCGCCTGCTGTCGCGGCCTGGAAGATACCGAGGGCGCGCGCTCGATTTCTATCCGAGAGGTAGGAGCCGACAAGGATCGCCAAAGCCGACGGTGCGACAAGGGCAGCGCTCCCGCCCTGGACGATTCGGGATACCACGAGCATGACCGGGCTGACTGCCAGGCCACCCGACAGCGAAGATAGTGCAAACAGAGCGAGGCCAATTATGATCGCCCGACGGTGCCCGAGGATGTCACCGATACGGCCGCCGAGTAGCAGCAGAGAGCCGAAGGCGAGTGCATAGCCGGTGACGACCCACTGGAGCCCCGCAGCGGTGAAGCCAAGCTCAGCCTGCATCGTGGGAAGTGCGACGTTCACGATGCTGAAGTCGAGTTGTAGCAGCAACTGCGCAGAGCAAATTAGAGGAAGCACCCATCGGCTGAGGGCTCCGCCTTCGGCAGGATCCGATTGGTGTTCGCCGCTAATTTCACCCTCTGTCGCCATATCAAAAGTATGAGTCGGGAAGTGCGGACGCGCACCTCCGCCAAAATGAATTCGTTTCGAACGGCAAATCGCGACAACCTTTCTTAATTTCGAATTTATATTGAAATCTCGAATGACGTGCACTACCGTCAAGCAAGACAAGTTTCCGTGAACGTCGCAAAGGAGCGATCGTATGGCGCAGCAGGCTCAGTCAACCTCCGATTTCGAAGGCCGCCCCCTCGTCTTTCGCAACGCAACAGTGATCAGCGTTGATCCAACCATTGGCACTCTGGCCGGAGCGGATGTGCTCGTCGTCGACCAGCTCATTGCCGCCGTCGGTCCACGGCTCACCGTCCCCGGCGGCACCCTGGAGATAGATGCCTCCGGCGGAATCCTCATTCCGGGCTTGATCGACACGCATCGCCACATGTACCAGACCGCCATGCGCGGATTCGGCGCCGACTGGACTCTGACTGACTACTTCTACTTCTACTACGTGAACCACGGATCGAAATTCCGCCCGCAGGATGTCTATGCCGGCAATCTTCTTGCCGCGATCGAGGCAGTTGACAGCGGTGTGACGACCACTCTCGACTGGTCACACGGACTCCAGACGACAGACCACGCCGAGGCCGCCCTCGATGCCCTCGAGCGAGTCCCCGCTCGTTTTGTCTTTTCTTACGGCAACCTTGCCGGTGCCCCGCAGGACTGGTCAACCGATCCCGCATTCAAGGCCTTCGTCAACCGCCGCCTCGGTCACACCACCGACATGCTCTCCTTCGGAATGTCGTTCGACGTCCCGGGAGATCCAGAGTTCCCGGAGCGCGCCGCGTTCGAGGTTGCGAGGGAACTTGATGTTCCCATCTCGACTCACAGCGGTGCGTGGGGAGCAACCGGCGACGCCGGCATCCTGCTCATGGCGGAGCACGGATTCCTGACCGACCAGGTGACTCACGTGCACGTCGGAAGCCTCTCTCCAGACTCCTACCATCGCATCGCGGCATCGGGTGCCTCGGCGTCCCTGGCCACAGAGAGCGAGCAGAACGCGGGGCAGGGCTATCCGCCGAGCTTCCGTCTTCGCGAATATGGAATCCCGATCTCCCTCTCGATGGACACCAGCGTCTGGTGGAGCGCGGACATGTTTTCGGCGATGCGCTCGACCCTGAACGCCGATCGGGCCCGCGAGCATCTCATCGCGCACGAGAACAAGGAGACCGTCACCAGCAACGTCCTGCGCGCAGACGACGTCATCCGGTACGCCACAGCGGGCGGAGCGCGGGCGATTCACAAGGACGAAAGCCTTGGCAGGATTACCGTGGGCCGCAAGGCCGACCTCGTTCTCATCAAGAACGACGGCTCCCCCACGATGTTCCCGATCCTGAATCCCGAAGGCCACGTCGTCTTCCAGTCAGGGAAGGGCGACATCCACACGGTCGTCATCAACGGCAAGGTTCTGAAGTACGACGGAAAATTGTTGATGGATGACCTGGTCGCCGAAGCGCGAGTCGCAATTGCCGAGACCGTCGACTACCTGCAGTCCGCCGTCGGTGCAGCGGACTGGGAGTCGTCCCGCAATCCGTCCAAGGTCGAGGTTCCGATCACGGTCAACCCCTACCAGTGGACCGAGTTCAGCGAGAGCGAAGCAGGGCGCATCGGCTAGCCCTCGCCACGAACCCGCGCCTACCATCTGAGTTTGTTTTAAAGGAGAATCCAATGCCCCGACCCGGTGAGCATTACGTAATTGTCGGCGGCACACGAGGACTCGGCCACCGGCTGGCTCAAGCAGTCGCCGCAGCCGGAGCGAGCGTCACGATAACCGGCCGAAGTGCCGAGTCCGGAAGGTCTGCCGCGGAAGCCGTTGGTGAGTCCTGCCGAGCGGCCACCTGCGATCTCACCGACTGGCCGTCGATCGAGGAGGCATTCCGCGACCTTCCCACCATCGATCATCTGGTCCTCTGCGCGCTGGACCGCGATCAGAACACAGTGGCGGAATTTCGCCCGGACGACGCTGCCCAGACCTCCCTCATGAAGAACGTCGGCTATGCGGCGGCGGTTCACTACGCACTGCCCAAGTTCTCTCCCACCGGATCGGTGGTCATGTTCAGCGGCATCTCGATGTGGCGCCCGTTCCCGGGGTCCATGACCATCTCGATGGCCAATGCCGGCGTGATCGGACTCATGAATTCGCTCGCCACGCAGATCGCACCGGTACGGGTGAACTCGATTACCCCTGGCGTCATCGGCGGGACCGACGCATTCGACCAGGCGGATCCAGTCCGGAGAGCGGCATTCGAAGCCATGCTTGCAAGGACGCCGGGGCGCCGCCTGCCGACACCCGATGAGGTGGTCGCCGCAACCTTCGCGCTGACGGACAACGCAGGCATCAACGGTTCGAATCTCGTTGTCGACGGCGGAATGACCTTGATGTGAGCGCTGGCTCGAGGTTTGACGGACACCGCTTTGGATAAGACCTTCGCAAGTGCCGCGGATGCCGTGGCCGACATCGTGGACGGCTCAACGATGGCGGTGGGCGGCTTCGGTCTCGTCGGAGTCCCGGTCGTCCTCATTCGGGCGCTACTCGCGCGCGGGACGACAAGCCTCGAGATCGTGTCGAACAACTGCGGTGTCGATGGCTGGGGTCTCGGCGAGCTGCTCGAAGCTGGACGAATCCGCCGGATCATCGCGTCCTACGTCGGAGAAAATCGCGAATTCGCGCGCCGCTACCTGGCGGGCGAGCTCGAGGTCGAGTTGACGCCGCAGGGGACGTTGGCCGAACGGATGCGGGCCGGGGGCTCCGGTATTCCGGCTTTCTACACGCCGAGTGGGGTTGGCACGATGGTCGCCGAGGGTGGTCTGCCGTGGCGGTACGGGCCGGGCGGCGAGGTCGTGGTGCAGTCTCCGAAGAAGGAGACCCGGATGTTCGGTTCGCTCGGCG
>JAODMY010000007.1 GCA_025465535.1 Glaciihabitans sp. | reverse complement strand
GGTGCCTCAACTCCGACGCCGACCCCCACGGCAGCGTGCGCCGGCTTCGGCGGACATGGCGGCGGGGCAGGCGGAACGCGGCCTACCGGAGCCCCCGGATTCGGCGGCGGAGCAGGCGGAACGCGTCCGAGTGGAGCGCCGAGGACGAGGCCTTCCGGTGCCCCAGCCGGTGGCTGCTTCGGCGGAGGTGCTGGCGGAGGAGCTGGCGGAGGCGGAGGCGCCGCCGCGGGCGGTTCCACCAGCAGCAATTAGTTACTGTTTGCAGAAAAGAGGGACGCCCCGACCGAATATCGGTCGGGGCGTCCCTCTTTTTTCGTAGGCAATCAGCCGTTCGCGCTGCCACTCCCACTGCCACTGCCACTTCCGCCGCCGAACCCGTGCGGCGCTGCCGTCCCCTCGGAGATGGTCGTCGCCGCAATGTCACCGCTGCTGCCGGCCTGCCCGATCGCTGTGACGGTCTCCCCTGCCGTGAGCGCGCTCACCGAGGACTTGGCCGACTTCGTCACCGCCGTTGACGAGGTCGTCGTCACGGTGACATCGCTGCCCGTCGACGTCTTCAAGACCACCGAGTTACCCGTCACCGAGACCACGGTTCCCGAGGTGACACCGCCGCCGGCGGTCCCACCGGCACCCGTGCCCGCTGCGCCACCGGTTCCCGCCGCTCCCCCGCCCCCGCCGCCGGGGAATCCACCGGCCTGCGACGAAGATGCGCTGGATGTTGCGGTGTGCTGCCCGATGAGGACGCCGCCGAAGGTCCCGACGCCGATGGCGACGACGAGCGCGAGCACCGGCGTGACCCACCCGAGCGGCCGCTTCTTCTTCGTGCTGGCAACCTCGTTCGGAGGGGTTCCCGCTGGATCCTGGTTTCGCGGACTGGACATTGTGTTCTCGTTTCTGGTGATGTTGCGGATGGATTAGATGGATCGGAGAGCCTGGATCGGTCGCATGGCTGCGGCCCTTCCAGCCGGGTAGACGCCGAAGAAGACACCGATGGCGACCGACACCCCGAGGGCGAGCGGGATCGAGAAGAACATGATTTCCGGTTGGGTTCCGTTGATCTTGAACTGCGCACCGATGACCGCGACGACGACCCCGAGGATGCCGCCGACCAGAGTGAGGATCCCGGCCTCCATGAGGAACTGACCGAGGATGGCCCAACGGCTCGCACCGAGCGCCTTCCGGATCCCGATCTCCCGCGTGCGCTCGGTGACGGTGACCAGCATGACGTTGGTGACCCCGATCCCGCCGACGAGCAGGCTGATCGCCGCGACTACTCCGAGCAGCACCGTAAAGCTGTCGGCGCTCTGCTGCTGAGTTGCAAGGAGCGAGCTCTGGCTGGTGACCGTGTACGGCTCGTCCGCGGGATTCGTCACCCGCAGGAGCTGGTTGAGTTCGATGGTCACTTCCGATTCGGCCGCCGTGACGGCGCCCGATGAAGTGGCGGCGACCAGCACGGTGCTCACGGCACCGAACCCCGTGAACGAGCTCTGCACCCGGGTGATGGGCGCGATGATCTCGGTGTTGGGATCCTGCATGCCCGTGCTGCTCTGTTCCGTGAGGATCCCCACGACCGTCAGCGTCGTTCCGTCAACCGAGATGCTCTGGCCGATGGCCGACGCCCCAGGGAAGAGGTCCTGCGCGAGTTCCGTCCCGATCACAGCGACCTTCGAGCTGTCGGTCACATCGCTGCTGGTGAACGCTGCACCGGTTCCGACCTTCGCCGTCGTGACGCTGAAGTACTCGGGAGTCGCCCCAATCACGCTGATGTTGCTCTCGGTTGCTGTGGACGACGAGACCGTCTGGGTCGTGTCCGTTTCTGGTACGACGGAGGCGACGTGGCCGAGGTCGGCACTCGAGAGATCGTTGGTCACCGCCATCGTGATCTGCGGCGTCGAGGACGCGCTGGTCCCGCCGGTCGAGGAGGCTGTGGTGCCGCCGGTCGAGGTCGGCCTGATGCTCAGCGTGTTCGTCCCAAGCGAGTTGATCGAACTTGCGACCTGCTGGGCCGACCCGTTGCCGACCGCAAGAAGGAGAATCACGGCCGCGACCCCGATCAGCACACCCAACAGGGTCAGGATCGAACGAAGTTTGTTCGAGAGCACGCCGTGCAGCGCGGACGCCGAAACCTCACTGAATTTCATGAGTGCACCCCGGCCCCCGCCAGACGGCGATCGGCCTGCGCCTGGTCGCGCACGATGAGGCCGTCAGCAATGGTCAGCACGCGGTGGCTGCGCTGCGCGACCTCTTCCTCATGGGTGATGATGACGATGGTCCTTCCGGTCTTCGCGAGTCCGTCGAAGATCTGAAGGATCTCCTCCGTGGATTCGCTGTCGAGGTTTCCCGTCGGCTCATCGGCGAGGATGAGCGTCGGGGTGGTCACGAGCGCCCTGGCTATGGCGACGCGTTGCTGCTGGCCACCGGAGAGCTGCTGGGGCCGGTGCTCCGCTCGGTATCCGAGACCCACCTGCTCGAGAGCAGCGATGGCCCGTTCGTGTCGCTCCGGCTTCTTGACCCCGGCATAGACCAGCGGAAGTTCCACGTTGCCGAGCGCCGTCATCCGGGGAATCAGGTTGAAGGACTGGAAGATGAAGCCGAGCTCCCTGTTGCGCACCTTGGCCAGCTGGTCCTCATCGAACTCCTTCACGTCGTTACCCGCGAGCAGGTACGTTCCGTGCGAGGCGATGTCGAGGCAGCCGAGCACGTTCATGAGCGTCGATTTTCCCGATCCTGACGGTCCCATGATTGCGACATATTCGCCCTTCTCGATCGCGACGGTGATACCCCGGAGCGCGTGGACTGCGGCATCCCCTTCGCCGTACACCTGGTGAAGGTCGATCAGTTCAACCGCTGCGAATCCCGGGATCTCCGGCTCGGTCGCGGCCATTAGCCGACGCTCCCAGCGCCACCAGCGCCACCAGCGGCTCCGCCTGCAGCGCCGCCGCCAGCTGTTCCACCAGCGGCACCTCCGCGGCCCGCGAATCCGCCCCCGGCGGTTCCGCCCCCGGCGGCTCCGCCCCCGGCGGCTCCGCCTGCGCCACCACCCGCAGCACCACCGGTTCCAGTGGCGCCGGTTCCCGTCGTGCCCGTGGTCCCGGTCGATGCGCTCACGGTACCGATCACGACGGTCTCGCCGTCCTTCAGGCCCGAGGTGATCTGGGTGCCCTGGTCACCCACGATGCCGAGCTTGACCGTCACAGTCGACGTCTTGCCGCTCTTGACGACCTTCACGGTCGAGGTGCCGTTGGCCGTAGTGATGGCAGACGCCGGAACGTACAGTGCGTTCGAAGCCGACGACTTGGTCGTGATCGATACGTTGGCGGTCTGGCCGAGGCGCAGTCCGGACGGGATCGAATCCAGCGTGATGGTGGTCGGATAGGTGACGATCGAATTGCTGGTCGTGCCCGTCGGCGCGATCGCCGTCACTTTCGCGGTCGCCGTTACGCCGGGCAACGCCGGGAAGGTGACGGTGGCCGATTGGCCGACGGTCACCGAAGCCAGGTCGGCTTCCGCGACGTTGGCCGAAACCGTCATGGACGACACGTTCGCAATAGTCACGAACCCGGTGCTGGTCGAGGTGGACGTCGAACCCGATGTCGAGGTCGAAGTCGAAGATGCACCCGAGGTCGTCGATGAAGCCGACCCGCTCGATGACGCGCTGCTGGACTGCCCGACCGTCCCGTTCACGGCGGTAACGAGACCCGCGATCGGTGCCGTGAGTTTCGCGTCACTGACGTCCTGTTGATCCTGCGTGACGATTTCTTTCTGGCTCGACACCTTCTCTTCCGCAGAGAGCACGGTCGACTGCGCGCTGTCGATGGACTGGGTGCTGCTGCTACTGCTCGGCGCGTCCTCGGCAGTGGTCACGGCTGACTCCGCTTCGCTGAGCGCCGTGTCATCGTAGGTGAGCGTGGTTTCGTCAGTGGACAGCGTCGCGTTCAGCGCGGTGGCATCCAGGGTCGCGAGAGTCTGCCCGGCCTTGACGGTGTCTCCAGGGGCAACGTCGATCTTGGCGACGGTGCCCGACACGGCGAACGTGGGATTCGCTTCCGAGATCGGTGCGACGTTCCCAGTGCTCGTCACGGACGTGCTCACCGTTCCCTCCTGCACCGTCGAGGTGAGCTGCGTGGTCGCCGCCGACGAACTGCTCGGGGCGATGAGGAGGAATATGCCGGCACCAAGGACGACGATCACGGTTGCAAAAGCCGCGGTGATCCACACGCGGCGACTAATTTTCATGACACGAGCATCGCCCCCGTGACTTGGAGTGCTTTATGGCTCCAACCTCAATTAGATAAATGATTCCTATGAGCATCCAAAGCCACGTTCCGGATCCAGCGAAGATACTTAGATCAGTGAATTCTGTACACGGCCAAACGCCCACATTGATGTCAGTACTTCGACGCAGGGATGGGAGCGCACTGCGCGTTCTCATCGTGGACACCGAGCAGCTGCTCCTCGAGACGCTCGCCACCGCGTTCCGCTCAGACGGCTGGGATGTCCGGACGACGGATCGCGGGCTGGACGTGCCCGTGCTCGCGCGCAAGTTCGAGCCCGACGTCGTCATCCTTGACGTCATGCTCCCCGACATCGATGGCATCGAGGTCCTCACCCGGCTGCGCAGCGGCAGGAAAGACAGCAGGGTGCTGTTCCTCACAGCCAAGGATGCGCACGTCGACAGGATGGCCGGACTAACCGCCGGTGGCGACGACTACGTCACCAAGCCGTTCAGCGTTGACGAACTAATCGCGAGAGCTCGCAGCCTGGCGCGCTCCTCCGCGAGCGTGAACGCCGCTGCCGATGCCCGCTGGCTGGTCGTCGGTGGCCTGCGTCTCGATGAGCGAACTCGAGAGGTGCGGTTGGACGGCAACCGCGTCGAACTCAGCGGAACCGAGCTGAATCTGCTGCAATTCTTCATGCACAATCCCCATCGAGTTCTCACGCGGGACGAGATCCTCACGCACGTGTGGGGCTTCGATTTCGGGATGAAGTCAAACCTCGTCGAGATGTACGTGTTGCGGTTGCGGCGGAAGATCGGCTCCGACAACGATCCAAGAATTCATACCGTCCGGGGGGCCGGTTACATCCTGAAACAGGACGCGTGAGGCCGCCTGGGGTGACGAGGTGATGGGACTCGTCGTGCGCCGTAGGCGCTCTGGCGTCCTACTTAGCCTTGGGGACGAGTGAGCAATTGAGCTTGCCCGTCGTGACCACCGTCGGGCTGACTGTCGGCGTGATGTTAGTAGCGGTCAGGGTCTTGGCCTGCTTGCTCCCCGCGACGTAGTCGTAAACGAGCGTCTTCGTCTCCCCCGGGGCCAAAATGACCAGTCCGCGAAGGACGGGATACGCACCGTCTTTGCCCTTGACGCCGTAACTCGCGCGCCCGCCGTTGTAGGTCACGCTCTCGGCAGTGAACCCGGGCGGTGCGTAGGTATAGGCCGCAATCTTGATTTCGCCCGCCGGGGTGTGAATCCCGCCACCGGTCACGTATGCCGGCAGGAACTTTGCGTTGGCCGGTGCTGAATTGGTCAGCGAGACAGTTACCTGCACGTGCCGCTTGCCGTCCGCGGTGCAGACACCCTGGGACAGCTGCACCTTCTGCCGCAGGTAGTACTCCATCTTCGATGGCGTTTCGTCCGAGTAGTACACACCGAACGCGTCGGTCGAGGACGTGCTCTCGGGCGGCCCTCCGTAGAACGGCGATGTCGAGATGAGTTTCTGCTCGTCTTTGCGCGGGGTCCAGATCCGGATGCGATTTTCTTTGCTGGCCCTGATCACCGCAGCAATGAGTGCATTGGTGTTCGCACCTCCGGAGCTCACCTTCTTGAAGGTTGCGGAAGCAATTCCCTCGTTGATCTGGTCGACGTACTGCGGTGTGTAGTTCTTCTCATACAGGCCACCGAGCATCATCTGCACAGCGTTTGTGCTCGTGAGTTGGGCCCCGTTGATCATGGTGATCGGACCGGTGGCACCGATGATGTAGCTCAGGGCAACAGTGTCAAGGGAGATCAATCCGTCGATGTTGTCGCCCTTTGCCGTCTTCCACATCGTCTTTGCGATGTCGAACGACAGCGAGAACCGCGGAGTTTCGGTGAGATCCTGCACCTGCGTGCCCACCCCGGAGGGATACAACTGCGTGAGGCCCGCCGGAAGA
>JAODMY010000131.1 GCA_025465535.1 Glaciihabitans sp. | reverse complement strand
AGGTGCCTGGCGAGCAGGTCTGTGTGGGCGTGAACCCGGCGGGCGATCCGCGCGAGCCCGTCCGGCCCGTGGTAGACCGCGTACATCGACGCCATGACGGCGAGGAGAACCTGCGCCGTGCAGATGTTCGATGTCGCCTTCTCGCGACGGATGTGCTGCTCGCGCGCCTGCAGGCTGAGGCGGTAGGCGGGGTGGCCGGCGGCATCCTGCGACACCCCGACGAGGCGGCCGGGCAACTGGCGCTCGAGTCCCTTCTTGACGGCCATGTAACCGGCGTGGGGACCACCGAATCCCATCGGGACGCCGAAGCGCTGGCTGGTGCCGACGGCGACATCCGCTCCGAGCTCGCCCGGCGACTTCAGGAGGGTGAGGGCGAGGAGGTCGGCAGCGACGACCGCGAGGCCGCCCTGCGCCTTGACCTCTGCGATGACCTCAGAGGGATCCCAGACACGACCCGATGCACCCGGGTACTGGATGAATGCGCCGAACACGTCCATTTCGACGGTCGAGGGGTCGAGGTCGTAGGGCGTCTCGTGCAGCTCGATGCCGACTGCGGCCGCGCGGTTCGCGAGCAGCGCCTTTGTCTGGGGCAGGGCATCCGCGTCGACCAGGAAGACATTCGACGCGGACTTGGATGCGCGGCGGGCCAGCAGCATCCCCTCGACGACGGCGGTCGCCTCATCCAGCATCGAGGCGTTCGCGATGTCGAGGCCGGTGAGGTCTTCGACCATGGTCTGGAAGTTGATGAGCGCCTCGAGCCGGCCCTGGCTGATCTCCGGCTGGTACGGCGTGTACGCCGTGTACCAGCTCGGGTTCTCGAGCACGTTGCGCTTGATGACGGCCGGCGTGATGGTGTCGTAGTAGCCCAGCCCGATCATCGAGCGACGGACCGTGTTCTTGTTCGCGAGCAGGCGCAGCTCGGCGAGCGCCTCACGCTCGGTCGCGGCAGCGGGAATGGTCGATGAGGCGAGCGGCTCGACCTGGATCGACTCCGGCACGGCCGCGAGCACGAGCTCCTCGACGCTGCCATAGCCGACGGCATCCAGCATCTCGAGCTGGGCGATCGAATCCGTTCCGATGTGGCGGTCCTGGAAACGACCGGCACCCTGTCCGATATTCACGGCTTGTTCGATGCGCACTACTCGCCCACCAACTTGGAGTACTCGTCGAAGCTGAGCAGTTCGGGCAGCGACTCGAACTCGACCCTGATCAGCCAGCCGTCACCGAACGGATCGCTGTTGACCAGCTCCGGGGTGTCGACCACGGCGGAGTTGGCCTCAACGACGGTGCCGTTGACGGGCGCGAAGAGCTCTCCGACCGACTTGGTCGACTCGATTTCACCGACGACCTTGCCCTCGGCGACGGTCGACCCGACGGCGGGCAGGTCGACGAATACGACATCCCCGAGCTTCTCGGCCGCGTAGGCGGTGATGCCGACGGTCGCGGTCGATCCGTCGACGAGAATCCACTCGTGCTCCGCTGTGTACTGGAGTGTGGTCTTGTCGGCCATTAGTTTTTCGCTCTCTTGTAGAAGGGAAGTGCAACAACGGATGCCGGGACGCGCGTGCCCCGGACATCGATAAAAAGGTCGTCGCCCTCACGCGCGTGCGCGGGGTCGACATAGGCCATGGCGATCGGGTAGCCGAGCGTCGGCGAGAGTGCGCCTGAGGTGATCCGGCCGATGGGCTGGCTGTCGTCCGGGCCAGCGAAGACCTCGTAGTCGGCGCGACCGGCTCGCTTGCCCTCGGAGCGCAGCCCGACGAGGACGCGCGCGCCCTCCCCGGCTCCCGCCTCGACGGCTTCGCGTCCGACGAAGTCGCCGTCCTTGGCGTTGACGACACGACCGAGCCCCGCCTGCGACGGATAGGTGTCGAGGCCGAGCTCGTGGCCGTACAGCGGCATCCCGGCTTCGAGGCGCAGTGTGTCGCGGCTCGCGAGGCCCGCGGGGACGAGGCCAGAGCCGCCGCCCGTATCCATGATGGCTTCCCAGAGGACCGGGGCGACATCCGGCGCGACGTACAGCTCGAAGCCGTCCTCGCCCGTGTACCCGGTGCGCGCGACGAGCACGCTGTGCGCGCCCCTCTCCCCGAATGTCCCCGGCTGCGAGCGGTAGTACTTCAGGTCGCCGAGGCCCTCCACGTCGAGCGTCGGCACCTGGCTCAGGATCTCGAACGCCTTCGGACCCTGCACGGCGATCAGGGCGATGTCATCGCTCTCGTCCTGCACATCGCACTCGAACAGCGAGCAGCGGTTCAGCAGCTCGCTCGCGACGACCTCGCGATTGGATGCGTTCGCGACGACCAGGAAGCGATCCTCGCCGGTCCGGTAAACGACGAGGTCATCCACGATCCCGCCCTCGCGCCCGAGCAACAGGCTGTACTTCGCCTGGCCGATGGCGATCGTCGAGATCTTCCCCGACAGCGCATAATCGAGCGCGTCGCCGGCCTCGGGCCCAAGAATGAGAATCTCGGCCATGTGCGAAAGGTCGAACAGGCCGGCGGCGGTGCGAACGGCGTGGTGCTCTGCGAGGTCTGAGCTGTAGCGAACAGGCATCTGCCAGCCGGCAAAATCGGTGAAACTCGCGCCGGCATCCAGGTGGATGCGATGAAGCGGCGAGTAGCGCGCCTCGTCTTCTACGGAAGCGGTTGTATCGGTCACGGAGTTCTCCAGTGTTATGGGCTGGACAAGAACTCCCCCTCTGTCATTGGCCTGAGAGTTTCGACGACCGCGGTCGGCTTTCACCTTCGGCAGCGTCGGTTAGACGCTTTTCCAGAGTGGCCAGTTCGATGCGGTACTTGTACCTGAGAGATTGGCGGGGAGGCTTGCTCCTTCGGTGCTCCCAGCTTGCGGGAGCTCTCCCGCATCGCGTGCGCGGCCCGATATTCGATTGTGGGATCAGCCTAGCAATCGCTTGTTACCAGCGGATGACCGCTCGTCACATTAATCGAATCGGAGTGCCGGCATCGAACGAGGTGATGTCCTCGATAGCGTCCGCATAGAACACCGCGTAGGCGCTCTCGGTCACGTAACCGATGTGCGGAAGCAGCAGCGCGTTCTTGAGGCCGCGAAGCGGATGATCGAGCGGCAGCGGCTCCTGGTCGTAGACATCGAGGCCGGCCCCCGCGATGCGGCCGGCGCGCAGCACCTCGACCAGCGCCGTCTCGGTCACGAGCGGTCCCCGCGAGGTGTTGATGAGGTAGGCGTGCGGCGGCATCCAGCCGAGCTCCTCCGCCCCGATGATGTCGAGGGTTCCGGGCGCCTGCGGCATGTGCACGGTCACGAAATCCGACGCGGTGAAGAGCTCACGCTTGCCGACCGCGCGGGCGCCGAACTGGTCGGCTCGGTCCTGGGTCAGGTTCGGGCTCCAGGCGATGACGTGCATCCCGAAGGCCCGCGCGAGCGTCGCGACCTGTGAGCCGAGGCGACCGAGCCCGACGATGCCGAGGGTCGAGCCGTGCAGTCCTGGGCCGATCGTGTGCTGCCAGCCGCCGGCATGGACGGCGTTGTCCTCGGCGACGAAGCCACGGCCGAGCGCGATCATCATCCCGAACAC
>JAODMY010000130.1 GCA_025465535.1 Glaciihabitans sp. | reverse complement strand
TGTGAGCGTCGCCTGGTCGCAGAATCATGGCGGTCCGTGGCCGTCGACGACGGCATCCATCCACACCTCGGTCGGAGCGACTGCGGTCCGTCGGTTCCTTCGGCCGGTCGCGTTCCAGTCGGCACCGACCAACCTGCTGCCCGCCGCCCTGAGGGATGGCAACCCGCTGGGGATCCCGCGCCGCGTCGACGGCGTCCTCGGCCGCGCCTAGCTGGCCCCGCTAGCTGGCCGCGCCTGGCCCCGCCGCCCGCCGTGAGCTGACACTTGTTGTCACTATGAGCGACCCAAAGTGGCAACAACCGCCAGATCGGTGAGATCGACTGTCCACCTCCCGCCGTCAGATGGCAGCAGTTGTCGCTGGGGGCCGCCATGAGTGGCAACAACTGCCAACTCGGCGCGGTGAGCCAGCGGGATGAGGTCGGCGCGATGAGCCAGCGCGATGAGCTCAGCGCGGTGAGCCAGCGGAATGAGGTCGGCGCGGTGACCCCGCGAAGAGCTACCGCGTACGAGCGGCGGCGACGATCCCGACGGCGGGCATCAGCACGCCATCGATGAGCGAAATGAGGAACGCGCGGTCGACGGGTTTCCGCAGAATCAGCACGCGGTAGGCCGCCATCGACGGGGTGACCAGCGACAGCGTCTCGACGTCGCAGTCGGGGGAGATTTCGCCCCGTTCGATCGCCCGTTTGAAAAAGATGCGGTTGACGGTGGCCCGCGGCTCGACCATCGCGGCGTTGGCCGCATCGGCGAGCTCCGGGTTGCGGGTGAGCATCGAGATGAGGCCGGCCATGATCTTCAGTTTGGTCTCTGCGTCTTTGATAGACGGGGGTTTGATCATCGCGATGAGGTCTCCGCGAAGCGTTCCGGTGTCGGGCAGCCGGTCGAAGTCGATGTCGGCGCTCTTCATGCAGGCAACGGCATCGAGAACGAGTTCGCTCTTCGACGGCCAGCGTCGATACATTGTGGCCTTGCCTGCCTTGGCGCGCGCCGCAACCATGTCGATGGTCATTCCGTCGTAGCCCGTCTCGGCCAGTACCTCGAGGGCGGCGTCAAGAATCTCTGGGTCGCGCGTGTGGTCACGCTTGCGCCCGAGCTTCGAGGCTTCTGCCTCTGGTTGTTCGGTTAGGTCTAGCTGCGTCATTGCGGCCGTCTCCTTCGTTGACTGTGTTGCCATGCTACAACGTTACGGCAATTTCGAGTTCAGGAACTATTCAGATCCGAAACTCCTCAGTACCGTATAGTGGCCGTCATGTCTAAAATCTCCCCTGACGCTCCAGCGCTTCCGGTCGCGTCCTCACGCCGCTGGTGGACGCTGGTCATCGTCGCCCTCGCGCAGCTCATGGTCGTGCTTGACTCCACCGTCGTAAACATCGCACTGCCGTCCGCGCAGGTCGACCTCGGCTTCTCCAACGGCGACCGCCAGTGGGTCATCACGGCATACTCGCTCGCGTTCGGCAGCCTCCTCCTGCTCGGCGGCCGCCTCTCCGACCTCATCGGCCGCAAGCGCACCTTCATCATCGGACTCATCGGCTTCGCGGCCGCATCCGCTCTTGGCGGCGCCGCAGACAGCTTCGGGATGCTCGTCTTCGCCCGCGCGGTGCAGGGTGCGTTCGGGGCCCTGCTCGCTCCGACCGCGCTCGCCGTCCTCACGACGACGTTCGTCGTCCCGAAGGAGCGCGCCAGAGCGTTCGGTGTCTTCGGCGCGATCGCCGGAGCCGGCGGCGCGGTCGGCCTTCTCCTCGGCGGCTACCTGACCCAGGACTTCAACTGGCGCTGGAACCTCTACATCAACGTCTTCATCGCCATCATCGCCATCATCGGCGCCTCGATCTTTGTGACCCAGATCCAGCGAACCGGACCCCGTCCGAAGCTCGACATCCCCGGGACGATCTTCGTATCCGGCGCACTCTTCGGGCTGGTCTACGGCTTCTCCAATGCCGAGACCGACGGCTGGGGCTCCGGGCTGACCTGGGGAATGCTGGTTGGCGCCGGCGTGCTCTTCGTGGTGTTCGTGCTCTGGCAGCGTCGGGCGACGCATCCACTCCTGCCGTTGTCGATCGTCCTCGACCGCAACCGCGGTGCGGCCTACAGCTCCGTGCTGATAGCCGGTGCCGGAATGTTCGGCATCTTCCTGTTCGTCACCTACTTCCTGCAGGTGTCGCTCGGGTACAGCCCGATCCAGACCGGCCTGTCGTTCTTGCCGATGATCGGAATGCTGATCCTCGCGGCCCAGCTCTCGACCAACATCTTCGTGCCGAGGTTCGGGCCGAAGATCATGGTTCCGTTCGGGATGACGCTCGCCGCGATCGGGATGGTCTACCTCACACACCTCACCCTCTCGAGCACCTACGCGGCCGACGTCATGCCGCCGCTCATGATCATCGGTTTCGGCATGGGATCGATCATGCCCGCCTCAATGCAGACCGCGACTCTCGGGGTCGACCGCCAGTTCGCCGGCGTCGCCTCCGCGATGGTCAACACCAGCCAGCAGGTCGGCGGCTCGATCGGAACGGCGCTGCTCAACACGCTCGCGGCGACCGCGGCAACCAGCTACGTCGCCGCGCACCTCCCGGCCTCGGCGACAGTTGCCGCGGATGCCGCCGTGCACAGCTACGCGATCGCGTACTGGTGGGGCGCCGGGTTCTTCGCGTTCGGAGCAATCCTCTCGGTCCTGTTGTTCCGCCGCCGTGGCCACGGTGTCTCGCTGTCGAACCCGACGGGCGCCGCACAGTCGGCACACCAGCCAGCTGGCGCGTCATCGGGGCCAGCCATCGATGCCGAGCCGGTACCGGTTCACTAGAGGTCAGTCGCAAGCGAACGACCAGGGCCCGGCTACTGCTGCTGGTCCTGGTCGTAGCGCGGTGAGTCGAGCGGCGAGTGATCCTGCACGTGCTCACCCGTGACGATCGGAGAGGTCGCCGTCGTTGCGGCCTGGTCGGCAACCAGCCGCTGGATGTTGTGGCGGCTCGTCAGTAGCGGATCCTGTCCGACCACCCAGGTGTCCTTCGACCCGCCGCCCTGCGAGCTGTTCACCACGAGTTCGCCTTCGGGCAGTGCGACCCGGGTCAGTCCGCCCGGCAACACCCAGACATCCTTGCCATCGTTGACGGCGAACGGGCGAAGGTCGGCGTGCCGCGGCCGCATCCCGTCGTCGACGAGGGTCGGGATGGTCGACAGCTGCACGACCGGCTGCGCAATCCATCCGCGCGGATCGGCGATGAGGCGATTGCGCAGATCGTCGAGCTCCTTCGGCGACGCGGCTGGGCCGACGACGAGCCCCTTGCCGCCCGAACCGTCGACGGGCTTCACGACCAGTTCGTCCAGCCGGTCGAGCACCTCTTCGAGTGCGCCCGGATCCTCGAGCCGCCAGGTGTCGACGTTCGGGATGAGCGGATCTTCGCTGAGGTAGTAGCGGATGAGGTCGGGAAGGTAGGTGTACACGAGCTTGTCGTCGGCGACCCCGTTGCCGACCGCATTCGCGATCGTGACGTTGCCGAGCCGTGCCGCGAGCATGAGGCCGGGGCTGCCCAGCATTGAGTCGGCGCGGAACTGCAGCGGATCGAGAAACTCGTCATCGACCCTTCGGTAGATCACGTCGACCCGGGTTGGGCCCGCGGTCGTCCGCATCCACACTCGGCCGCCCGAGCAGAACAGGTCACGACCCTCGACGAGCTCGACGCCCATCAGGCGCGCGAGCAGCGTGTGCTCGAAGTACGCGGAATTGAAGACGCCAGGGGTAAGCACGACGACCGTTGGATCCTCGACCCCCTCGGGAGCGGATGCCCGCAGCGCCTGCAGAAGCTTGTTCGGATAGTCGCCGACCGGTCGCACCCGCATGCTCACGAACAACTCGGGCAGCGTCTGCGCCATGACCCGCCGATTCGAGATGACATAGCTGACCCCGGACGGCACGCGCACGTTGTCCTCGAGGACGCGCCAGCCGCCGGCCTCAGCCCGGATCAGGTCGATGCCGCTGACCTGGATGCGCACGCCGTTCGCGCTGGTGATACCGGCCGCCTCCCGGTGGAAGTGGCTGGAGGAGGTGATGAGGCCCGCGGGGATGACGCCATCCCGAATCGCGAGCTGGGGACCGTAGATGTCGTCGAGGAACCGCTCGAGCGCCTTGACCCGCTGCTTGA
>JAODMY010000128.1 GCA_025465535.1 Glaciihabitans sp. | reverse complement strand
GCGGCCGCCTCAGCAGCCCAGCAGATAGAGGTGCAGTACAGCGCAGCGCAGCTGGCTAGAAGGGCAGCGGGATGTGCACCAGCGGGTCGACACCCACGGCAACGAAGATCAGCGTCAGGTAGGTGATCGAGCTGTGGAACACGCGCATGGGCTTGATATCGCCGTGCCGGATCGCCCGGCCGTACAGGTGGTGTGACTCGTAGAGGAACCAGCCGCCGGCCACGATCGCCACGGCGACGTAGACGAGTCCCATGTTTGCGATGGGAACGAGAAGCAGCGAGCACGCGATCGTCGCCCACGCGTACAGGATGACCTGGAGCCCGACGACCGTCCGTCCGCGGACCACGGCGAGCATTGGCACATGCACGGACTGGTAGTCGCTGCGGTACTTCATCGACAGCGGCCAGTAGTGCGGCGGAGTCCAGAGGAACACGATCCCGAACAGGATGACGGGAGCCCAGCTCAGCGAGCCGGTGACACCGGCCCAGCCGATCAGGACGGGCATGCAGCCCGCCGCGCCGCCCCAGACGATGTTCTGCGGAGTACGGCGCTTGAGCAGCAGCGTGTAAACGACGACGTAGTAGAAGATTGCGAACGCGGAGAGCGCCGCGGCAACCCAGTTGATCAGGAGCCCGAGCCAGAGAATGGATGCCACGCCCGTGACCCAGGCGAAAACCAGCGCCTCGCGGTCACTGAGTTCGCCCGTCACGAGGGGGCGCTTCTTGGTCCTGTTCATCACGCGATCGATATCGCGGTCGATGTAGCAGTTGAACGCGTTGGCGGACCCCGCGCTGAGTGTCCCGCCGATGAGCGTGCCAAGCACCAGCCAGAGGTTCGGGATGCTGCTCACGCCCCCGAGGGAGTGCTGAGCCAGGATCATCACCGGGGCGGTGGTCACGAGAAGAAGCTCGATGACGCGGGGTTTGGTGAGACCGATGTAGGCCTTGATCTTGCGCAGAAGACCGATTCGCTCGCCCGTGTCAGGCGTGCTTACTGCAAGATCCATGTCTCCTCGATCGCGTTTATTCGCGGTTCGATCCTAAGTGATTCCTTTGCCGCCCACCTCCGTCGGCGGGGGCGCACGCGCCGTCGTGGCACGGGCACTTGATCCTTACGTTCTCTATACTTGAATGTGCTTGCCGATCGCGGCAACCAACTACCCCCGCCCTCTTATGTGCGATGTGGTGGCGCCGCGATAGTGCCGATGACGTCCAGGCAGCTACCACCAATAGTGATCCGGTTCTGCTGGATCACTGCGTACTAAGAAGGGTCATCACTTTCAATGTCAACTCTCCAGTGGGATCCGATTGACGCCAAGGCAGTCGACACAGTCCGCGTACTCGCGGCGGATGCAGTGGAGAAGGTGGGAAACGGACACCCGGGAACGGCAATGAGCCTGGCCCCAGCCGCTTACCTGCTCTTCCAGCGGATCATGCGCAGGGACCCCAGCGACAACACCTGGATCGGTCGCGACCGCTTCGTGCTTTCCGTCGGGCATTCCTCGCTCACCCAGTACATCCAGTTCTACTTCGGTGGGTATGGCCTCGAGCTGAAAGACCTCGAAGAGCTGCGCACCTGGGGCTCTAAGACCCCTGGTCACCCCGAGTACGGACACACGGACGGCATTGAGATCACCACCGGCCCGCTGGGCCAGGGCTTCGCTTCGGCCGTCGGCATGGCCTATGCCTCCCGCTTCGAGCGCGGCCTGTTTGATCCAGACACCGCTCCAGGACAAAGCCCGTTCGACCACTTCATCTACGTGATCGCCGGCGACGGCGACATGCAGGAGGGCGTGACCAACGAGGCGGCATCCCTCGCGGGCCACCAGGAACTCGGCAACCTCATTGCCATCTACGACTCGAACCAGATTTCGATCGAGGACGACACCAACATCGCCTTTACGGAGGATGTCCACGCTCGCTACCTCGCACTCGGTTGGGACGTACAGGTCGTCGACTGGAAGAAGACGGGCGAGTACGTCGAAGACGTTCAGGAACTCAACGACGCGATCGAGGCGGCCAAGGCCGTCACGGACAAGCCGTCGATGATCATCCTCAAGACCATCATCGGCTGGCCGGCGCCGCACAAGCAGAACAGCGGCAAGATCCACGGATCGGCCGTGGGCGCCGATGAGCTGGCAGACATCAAGCGCGTACTCGGTTTCGACCCGCAGAAGAACTTCGACGTCGACCCCGAGGTGCTCGCGCACACCCGCAAGGCGATTGACCGCGGCAAGGCAGCGCACGCCGAGTGGGACACGCAGTTCGAGGCGTGGGCCAAGGCCAACCCCGACCGGAGCAAGCTTCTGGATCGAGTCCTCGCCGGCGACCTGCCCGACGAGCTCGAGGCGGCCCTTCCGGTCTTCGAAGCAGGCAAGGACGTCTCAACCCGCGCCGCATCCGGCAAGGTCATCAACGCGATCGCCCCCGTGATGCCGGAGTTCTGGGGCGGATCGGCCGACCTCGCCGAATCCAACCTCACGACCATCAACGGTGGCGGATCCTTCGTTCCGGAGAAGTGGTCGACCCACGAGTGGACCGGTAACCCGTACGGCCGCGTGATGCACTTCGGCATCCGCGAGCACGCGATGGGATCGATCCTCAGCGGGATCGTGCTGCATGGAAACACGCGCCCGTTCGGCGGAACGTTCCTGATCTTCAGCGACTACATGCGGCCGGCGGTTCGGCTTGCGGCCCTGATGAAGGCGCCCGCGATCTACGTCTGGACGCACGACTCTGTTGCACTCGGCGAAGACGGACCGACGCACCAGCCGGTCGAGCAGCTCACGGCACTCCGCGCCATCCCTGGGCTCGACGTCGTGCGTCCCGCCGACGCCAACGAGACCGCGTACGCCTGGCAGACGATCCTGTCGCGCCGCAACGGCCCTGCTGGAATTGCGCTCAGCCGCCAGAACCTTCCCGTGTTCGAACGCGGCGACGGTGAGGCCACCGGCGACACCTTCGCCTCGGCGAAGAACGTGTCCAAGGGCGCGTACATCCTGGCCGAAGCGCCCGGCGGAACTCCGGATGTCATCCTCATCGCCACCGGATCCGAAGTCCAGATCGCGGTCGACGCGCGCGAGGTGCTGAAGAAGGACGGCGTCAACGCTCGAGTCGTCTCGGTGCCCTGTGTCGAGTGGTTCGAGGAGCAGGACGACGCGTACCGCGAGTCGGTGCTCCCGAAGGCGGTCAAGTCCCGCGTTTCGATCGAGGCCGGCATCGCGCTCGGCTGGCGCTCGTACATCGGGGATGCGGGCCGAAGCGTTTCGATCGAGCACTTCGGTGCCTCGGCCGACTATAAGACGCTCTACCAGAAGTTCAACATCACGACGGATGCTGCCGTCGCTGCCGCTCACGAGTCGCTCGCGGCTGCCAAGAACTAGCAGAAGAGAAGAAGAACCGATTATGACCACCACCACCTCCCCCACGGCCGAACTTTCGGCACTCGGCGTGAGCATCTGGCTCGACGACCTCTCACGCGATCGCATCAAGTCCGGCGGCCTCACGAAGTTGATCGCCGAACGCAACGTCGTCGGCGTGACGACCAACCCGACGATCTTCGCCGCGGCCCTTGCCAAGGGCGAGGCGTATGACGCCCAGGTCGCCGAACTCGCGACGGCCGGCGCTAACGTCACCGACGCGGTCTTCGAGATCACCACGACGGATGTCGCCGACGGCTGCGACATCTTCCGCCCGGTCTACGACAGCACGAACGGCTTCGACGGTCGGGTGTCGATCGAGGTCGAGCCGGGCCTCGCGCACGACAGCGCCGGCACGACGGCTGAGGCCAAGCGCCTCTGGGCCAAGGTCGACCGCCCGAACGTGATGATCAAGATCCCGGCAACACTCGAGGGACTCGAGGCCATCACCGAGGCGATCGCGGTCGGAATCAGCGTCAACGTCACACTGATCTTCAGCCTCGAGCGTCACCGCCAGGTCATCAACGCCTACCTTTCGGGTCTCGAGAGGGCGAAGGCGGCCGGGATCGACCTGTCGACCATCCACTCCGTCGCATCGTTCTTCGTGTCGCGCGTCGACACGGAGATCGACAAGCGCCTCGTCGCGATCGGTACCCCCGAGGCCATCGCGCTGAAGAGCAAGGCCGGCGTCGCGAACGCCCAGCTGGCCTACGAGGTCTTCGAGCAGGCATTCGCAAGCGAGCGAGCCAAGGTGCTCCTGGATGCGGGGGCCAACAAACAGAGGCCGCTGTGGGCATCCACCGGCGTCAAGGATCCAAGCCTGCCCGACACGCTCTACGTCGTTCAGCTGGCCGTCAAAGACGTCGTCAACACCATGCCGGAGAAGACGCTCGAGGCGACCTTCGACCACGGTGTCATCGAGGGCGACCAGGTCACCGGCAGCTATGCGGCCGCGAACAAGGTTCTCGACGAGCTTGCCGGACTCGGCATCTCGTACGACGAGGTGACCACGCTGCTCGAGAAGGAGGGCGTCGAGAAGTTTGTCGTCTCCTGGAACGAACTGCTCGACACGGTGTCGGCAGCACTCGAGTCGGCTACGGCAGGTGCATCCAAGTGAGCGTCACAGTGAAGGCAAGCGGCGCGGCAGAGGAAGCCGTCAAGCGCATCGTTCCCGAACTGGTCAAAGACCTCATCGCGAGTCGCCTCACGAACCTCGACGAGACCCTGTGGGGACCGGATGCCGAGGCTGAGGCCGCGAAGCGCCTCGGTTGGACACAGTCGGTCGCGATATCGCGCCCCCTCGTCGCCGAGATCATCGCCCTGCGCAACGAGCTCCACGCCGATGGGGTGAATCACATCGTCCTCGCGGGGATGGGCGGCTCGTCGCTCGCGCCGGAGGTCATCACTCGCACCTACGGTGTCGAACTCACGGTTCTCGATTCGACCGAGCCAGGCCAGGTGCGCTCAGCTTTGAACGACCGCCTCGAGACAACGGCGATCGTCGTCTCGTCGAAGTCCGGCAGCACGGTAGAGACCGACAGCCAGAAGCGCACCTACGAGAAGGCCTTCCGCGATATCGGAATCGACCCGACCAAGCGCATCGTCGTGGTGACCGATCCCGGTTCTCCGCTCGACACCGCGGCTCGCGCCGACGGTTACCGCGTGTTCAACGCCGACCCCGACGTCGGAGGCCGCTACTCGGCGCTCACCGCGTTCGGGCTGGTGCCATCCGGCCTTGCTGGTGTCGACATCAGTGCGCTTCTCGATGAGGCCGAGGTCCAGGAACTCGAGCTGGCACAGGACGGCAAGACGAACCCCGGCCTCATCCTCGCCGCGGCAATCGCGGGCACCTCGCCTCTCAAAGACAAGCTCGGCATCGTCGCAGATGGCACCCACATCGTCGGATTCGCCGACTGGGCGGAGCAGTTGATCGCCGAGTCGACAGGCAAGCTCGGCAAGGGCATCCTTCCGGTGGTTCTCGGCCTGTCTGCCCCGGAGCTCAGCGAAGACCTGCCCGACGTTCAGATCATCCGTCTCGTCGGCGACAGGGCTGCTGAGCGCCACGTCGCACCCGGTGAGATTGAGATCACCGGCTCGCTCGGTGGCCAGATGATCACATGGGAATACGCGGTAGCTATCGCTGGCCGCCTTCTCGGTATCAACCCCTTCGATCAGCCGGATGTCGAATCCGCCAAGATCGCCACCCGCGCGCTGCTCGAATCGACGCCAAAGCCGACCGAGCCACGGTTCGTCGAGGATGCGGTCGAGGTTCGCGCCACGGGTGACTTCCTCGGCGACTCTGCCAGCCTGCACGCGGCGGTCGACGCTCTCCTCGCGCAGCTCGGTGACGACGGTTACGTCTCCATCCAGGCGTACGTCAATCGGGTCGCTTTTCCGCAGCTCATGGAGCTCCGCGACGTTCTCGCCGCCCGAGCGAAGCGACCTGTCACGTTCGGCTGGGGACCTCGGTTCCTGCACTCGACGGGCCAGTTCCACAAGGGCGGTCCCGCGGTGGGCGTATTCCTGCAGATCACGCAACACCCAGAAGAGGATCTCGCGATCCCCGATAGCCCGTTCACCTTTGGGCAGCTCATCCAGTACCAGGCGGCGGGAGACGCGAGCGTTCTCGCCGATCACGGGCGCCCGGTCCTGACCCTGACGCTCACTGACCCGAAGTCCGGCATCGCCGTTCTCGCGGGCGCGCTCGGCGCCTAACGCGTCGCGCCGAAGAAATTAGGAGCAGCATGTCCCCCGTGGAGATCACACCCACGTTCAACCCCTTGCGACTTCCGTCGGATCGTCGGCTCAATCGCATCGCCGGCCCAAGCGCCCTCATCATTTTTGGTGTCACAGGCGACCTGGCTCGTAAGAAACTCATGCCCGCGGTCTACGACCTCGCCAACCGCGGCCTGCTCCCCCCGGGCTTCGCGCTCGTCGGGTTCGCACGCCGTGACTGGGAGGACCAGGACTTCGCCAAGGTCGTCCACGATTCCGTGGCGAAGTACGCGCGTACCCCGTTCGATGAGGATGTCTGGAAGCAGCTGGCTGAGGGCATCCGTTTCGTCCAGGGCGAATTCGACGACGACGCGGCGTTCGCCCATTTGAAGAAGACGCTCGATGACCTCGATAAGACCCGCGGAACCATGGGCAACCACGCGTTCTATCTCTCGATCCCGCCTAAGTCGTTCCCGCAGGTTACCGAGCAGCTTCGTCGCTCCGGGCTCGCCGACCAGGTTGGCGACGAATGGCGCAGGGTCGTCATCGAGAAGCCGTTCGGAAGCGACCTGAAGACCGCGCGCGAACTGAACACGGTCGTCGAGTCGGTGTTCCCGGCCGACAGCGTGTTCCGGATCGACCACTATCTCGGCAAGGAGACGGTGCAGAACATCCTCGCGCTGCGCTTCGCCAACGAGATGTACGAGCCCATCTGGAACGCCAACTACGTCGACCACGTGCAGATCACGATGGCTGAGGACATCGGGGTCGGCGGTCGCGCAGGCTACTACGACGGAATCGGCGCTGCTCGCGACGTCATCCAGAACCACCTCCTGCAGCTCCTCGCCCTCACGGCGATGGAAGAACCCATCTCGTTCGACGCTGCAGACCTCCGCGCGGAGAAGGAGAAGGTTCTCGCCGCGGTCCGACTGCCCAAGGATCTCTCCACCGCAACGGCCCGCGGCCAGTACGCCGGTGGTTGGCAGGGTGGGGAACGTGTCATCGGCTTCCTCGATGAGGACGGGATGGATCCCCAGTCGCTCACCGAGACTTTTGCGGCAATCAAGCTCGAGGTCGGAACCCGGCGCTGGGCCGGAGTCCCGTTCTACCTGCGGGCCGGCAAGCGCCTCGGTCGCCGTGTGACCGAGATCGCCGTCGTGTTCAAGCGTGCGCCGCAGTTCCTGTTCGCCGAGAGCCAGACCGGCGCGCTCGGCCAAAACGCCCTGGTGATCCGCGTGCAGCCGGACGAGGGCGTGACGCTCCGATTCGGATCGAAAGTCCCGGGCGCCGGCATGCAGGTGCGCGATGTGACCATGGACTTCGGCTATGGCCACGCATTCACCGAGGCGAGCCCCGAGGCATACGAGCGACTGATCCTCGACGTTCTGCTCGGCGATCCGCCGCTGTTCCCCCGCCACCAGGAGGTGGAGCTCAGCTGGAAGATCCTCGACCCGATCGAGGAATTCTGGACGACGCAGGGCCAGCCAGAACAGTACCGACCGGGCACTTGGGGTCCGG
>JAODMY010000094.1 GCA_025465535.1 Glaciihabitans sp. | reverse complement strand
ACAACGTCTACACGGATCCGTCGAAGGTTCGCTACATCAACCACGTGAGCGAGCACTATCGCGTCGCGGGACCGCACCTCTCGGAGCCGTCGCTGCAGCGCACGCCGCTGTTGTTCCAGGCCGGCAGTTCGCCGCGCGGTCGCGAGTTCGCGGCCAAGCACGCTGAGGCCGTCTTCGTCGGTGGATCCAGCACCGAGCAGTATCGCGACAATGTCGCCGACGTTCGCCGTCGCGCCGAACTCCTCGGCCGTCGCGGCGACCAGATCAAGGCGTACGGGATGGCCGTTGTCATCGTGGGGAAGACCCACGAGGAGGCGCAGCGCAAGGCGGAGGAGTACCGCCAGTTCACGCGTGCCGAGGGTTACCTCGCGCACGCCGGTGGCGGCGGAATCGACCTCGCGGCATACCCTCGCGAGGCGCTCATCTCCGAGATCATCGAGGCCGAGAACCGCCCGGGTCGTGGGAAGCTCGAGGACTCGAGCCGCTACTACGGGAAGACCGTCGGAGAGTCGCTGGATGCGGTCACGCGCTTCGACCGGCCGCCGTTCTTCGCGATCGGGACGCCGACCGAGGTCGTCGACACCATCCAGCGCTGGGTCGAGGAGACCGACCTCGACGGCTTCAACCTGCGCCAGTTCCTGACCCCGGGAACGGCCGAGGACTTCATCGAGCTGGTGGTTCCCGAGCTGCAGAAGCGCGGTCTCTACCGGACCAAGTACGAGGACGGCACCCTGCGCGAGCGGCTGTTCGGCCAGGGCAACGCGCGGGTGTTCCCCGAGCACCCCGCGGCGCAGTACCGCGGCGGGCGCAACCTCGGGTCGCCGACCGCGGCGCCGATCGCTGCCTCGGTCTAACACTGTTGGTTGAGTAGTGCAGCGGTTGTTGTTGGTTGAGTAGCGCAGCGCCCACTGGGGCGCTACGCGTATCGAAACCCGCACTGACGCGTTAGCGCCCGAGGGCGGAGTTAGTCGGCGGTTGGCGCGAAGTTCAGCGCAAGGGAGTTCATGCAGTAGCGGTCGCCCGTGGGGGTTCCGACGCCATCGGGGAAGACGTGGCCGAGGTGCGAGTCACAGTTCGCGCAGCGGACCTCGGTGCGCTCGATCCCGAGGCTGTCGTCGGGGAGCAGGCGGACGGCATCCGGATTGACGGATTCGTAGAAGCTCGGCCAACCGCATCCAGAATCGAATTTCGTGCCGGCCTGGAACAGCTCGGCCCCGCAGGCCTTGCAGGTGTACAGGCCGGCGCGCTCCTCGTCGAGGAGTTCGCCAGACCAGGCCCGCTCGGTGTTGGCTTCGCGGAGGACCGCGTACTCCTCCGGGGTGAGGCGTTCGCGCAATTCCTGCTCGTTCAGTTCGATCTTGTCGGCCACGGCTGCTCCTTAGAAGTTCTCGGCGAGGATATCCCAGTGGGGCTAACAGTCACGAGTCGCGTTACGTTCCCTTACCGGTGAGTGCGTTGCAAGAAGTGATTGAGTTGAGTCATGACCGACCACCTCATCACACCAGACGACCTCGCGAAACTTATCGACGCATCCACGGTCCGGATCCTCGATGTCCGTTGGCGCCTCGATCGACCGGATGGTCGTCCCGACTATCTGGCCGGCCACATTCCCGGAGCGGTATACGTCGACCTCGACACGGAACTGGCGGCCCACGGAGACCCCGGCGAGGGTCGGCACCCCCTGCCGAGCGTCGAGGCACTACAGGCATCGGCGCGGAGCTGGGGCATCAACGATGGCGACACCGTCGTGGTCTACGACGACCTGAAGAGCATGTCGGCGGCGCGCGCGTGGTGGCTGTTGCGCTACGCCGGGATGCCGGATGTCCGCGTGCTCGACGGGTCGCTTGGCGGGTGGGCGGCATCCGGTCGCTCGCTCGAGAGCGGCGCGGTGACTCCTGATCACGGGGCCGTCACGCTGAGCTACGGGCACCTGCCGGTCCTTTCGATCGATGACGCGGCCGCCATGCCAGAGTCGGGCATCCTGCTGGATGCTCGCGCGGGCGAGCGCTATCGCGGTGAGGTCGAGCCGGTGGATCCGCGCGCGGGCCACATACCCGGAGCAATCAGCGCACCGACCGGCGAGAACGTCGACGACGACGGACGCTTCCTTCCGGCTGACGCCCTCCGTGCCCGCTTCAACACGCTCGGCGCGGAGCTCGGCGCGATTAACGGTGCGGAGCACAATTTGCCGTCGAACGTCGGGGTCTACTGCGGTTCTGGCGTGACCGCCGCGCACCAGGCGCTGGCGCTCACGCTCGCGGGATTCGCGCCGGCCGTCTACCCCGGATCGTGGTCGCAGTGGTCGAACACGCCGGGTCGGCCCGTCGCGACGGGGGAGCGGGAGTAGCCGCGATCATCCAGATGGTTCGAGCCTCGAACCACCTGTTATGATGGTTCGATGATCGAACAGTTAAATCTCGACGGGCCGATGCCGAGCCCCGAGATCATCGAAGCGGTGCGTGCACTGTCGCGGTTGTCTCGCATCGTTGAACGCGCATCCGACCAGCTGAGCGGTGCCGACTATCGCGTGATGGCGGCCATCGTCGGTGGGGAGGCGCGCGCATCGCGACTCGCCAGCAGGCTGGCTCTCGGTAAGCCGGCGATCAGCTCGACCGTCGACTCGCTAAGCAAGCGGGGCCTCGTGGTGAAGTCCGAGGTCGAGGGAGATAACCGGGCGATCGCGCTGTCGCTGTCCGAGGAGGGCGCCGAGCTGTTCGGCAGCATGGAGGCGAGGATGGCGCGGCAGTTCGAACTGCTGGCCGAGCGCACGCCCAACGGCGGGCAGGTGATCGAATCGATCAACTGGCTCGGCGACGCGATCGAAGCGTCGATGGCCGCGCACTCCCGGGAAGTCCAGGCGTGAGCGGCACTTCGACAACACAGAAACCGACCGATTCGCGCTGGGT
>JAODMY010000087.1 GCA_025465535.1 Glaciihabitans sp. | reverse complement strand
GCGGCCGGAGCTCGCGCACCTCGCCAGGAAGCCCAGCCGCCCACATCTCTTCCACCCGCGCGTCCAGCCGCGGAACAAGCTCCTCACGGGGAGTTTGCAGGCCGAGGATGGTGGTCGGCCGCCAGAGTGTCGACTCGTCGGGCAGACCAGAACCAAATGGCTCACCCGTGATCTCGATGACCTCGAGAGCTCGGACCAGCCGTCGGGCGTTGTGGGGTCCAATCGAGGC
This sequence comes from Glaciihabitans sp., assembly GCA_025465535.1. Taxonomy (GTDB): domain Bacteria; phylum Actinomycetota; class Actinomycetes; order Actinomycetales; family Microbacteriaceae; genus Galbitalea. Next base: position 29,267 of record JAODMY010000087.1, on the reverse strand, counting down.
CGCGGCAGCGGCATCCACCTGCTTGAGGCGCTGGTAGAGCAGCCCTGGCCCGCCGCTCTCGAGCTCCTTTTCGAGCGCGCTACGGATGTCCGGATCGGTACCGGGAAACCGAAAGTCCCACAGCACACTCGACACGTACAGCCCAGACCCGCCCACGAGGATGGGGACGGCGCCGCGACTCTGGATCTCATCGATCGCGACTCGCGACTGCGCCTGGTACGCGGCGACGCTCGCCTCATCGGTGGCATCGAGCACATCGAGCAGATGGTGCGGGATGCCACGTCGCTCGCCTAGCGACAGCTTCGCGGTCCCGATGTCCATGCCGCGATAAAGCTGCATGGCATCGGCGTTGACGATTTCGGCGGGTTGGCCGTTGGCGATCAGTGCCTCGGCGACATCGAGCGAGAGGCCGGACTTGCCGGTGCCGGTCGCGCCGACGATGGCGATCAATGGCCCGGTCCCTGAGGCTGCCAAGGCGGCAGGCGCAGCCGCCACCTCGGTACTGACGGGCACGCGAACCGCTAGCGCTGCTCGTCGTGCTGGTCGTAGATCGCCAGTTTCGACAGGCTCGGCGTAGCCAGGTTTGGTCCGCTCAGGCTCGGTGAGGCGATCCGAAGCGTTGGCAGCCCAAGCGAGACCGCTCCCTTCGTCGCCGTCGCACCACCGTGACTTGGGACAGCGCAGCTCTCAGCCTCAGCGCGGTCCCAGGCGTCGCCGGCCCGGGTCCGACGAATGGCCAGTGGCGCGCCATCGGCGGAATCCGCCAGCAGGTAGTACGGCTTCGCCTCGGAGATGGTGACCGTAACCACGTCTCCCGGACGCGGAATCTCACTGTGCGGAGGAACCTCGAAGTGGACGAGCCTGCTGTCTTCTGCGCGACCGGACAGCCGATGCGTGTCCGCATCCTTCGACCCCTCGGCGCCCACGAGGACATTCACCCTGCCGCCGATCAGCGACTGGTTTTCCTGCCAGGAAATCTCATCCTGCAGGGCCGCGAGACGCTCGTAACGGGCCTGAACGATCTCCTTGGGTACCTGGTCGGCCATGGTTGCGGCGGGCGTACCAGGGCGAATCGAATACTGGAAAGTAAATGCCGACGAAAAACGAGCCTCGCGCACGACACGGAGGGTCTCCTCGAAGTCCTCTTCGGTCTCCCCGGGGAAGCCGACGATGATGTCGGTGCTGATCGCCGCGTTCGGGATCTTCTCACGAACTCGATCGAGGATCCCGAGAAATTTCGCCGAGCGGTAGCTGCGGCGCATCGCCTTCAGGATGCTGTCCGATCCGGACTGCAGCGGCATGTGCAGCTGTGGCATGACAGCCGGCGTCTCGGCCATGGCGTCGATGACGTCGTCCGTGAAGGCGGCCGGATGCGGACTCGTGAAACGGATCCGCTCGAGCCCCTCGATCTTGCCCGCGGCGCGCAGCAGCTTCCCGAAGGCGAGCCGGTCGCCGAACTCGACTCCGTAGGAGTTGACATTCTGGCCGAGAAGCGTGACCTCGATGGCGCCGTCGTCAACGAGGGCCTGGATCTCCGCGAGGACGTCGCCAGGACGACGATCCTTCTCCTTACCGCGAAGCGCCGGCACAATGCAGAACGTGCAGGTGTTGTTGCACCCGACGGAAACGGACACCCAGCCGCTGTAGGTGGACTCGCGCCGGGTCGGCAGCGTGGACGGGAAGACGTCGAGGGATTCGAGAATCTCGAGCTGGGCTTCGCCGTTGTGACGCGCACGCTCGAGCAGTGTCGGGAGGGCACCCATGTTGTGGGTGCCGAATACGACATCCACCCAGGGCGCCTTCTCGAGGATGGTGGATTTGTCTTTCTGTGCGAGACATCCGCCGACCGCGATCTGCATGCCCTCGTGCTCACGTTTGATCGACGCGAGAATGCCGAGATTGCCGTAGAGCTTGTTGTCCGCGTTCTCGCGAACCGCGCACGTGTTGATTACCACAACGTCGGCCTGGCCGCTCTCCGCCCGAACATAACCGGCCGCTTCGAGCGACCCGCTTAGGCGCTCGGAGTCGTGCACGTTCATCTGGCAGCCGTAGGTGCGCACCTCATAGGTGCGCGGTGTGCGCTCGGCGCCGGTTACGGCCGAGTCGAGAAGGAGCGTCATGGTGATGCCAAGTCTAAACGCGGCGTGGAACGGGAACCGAAAAGCGGGCTGACAGGAACCGAAAGCGGGCTGACTACTGGAACCGCGGACCTCGCGGAGTTGGGGCGTTACTCGCGAGAGCCGTCGCCACCGCCGAGGCGACGACACTGCCCGAATAGCCCTTGCGCATCAGGAACGCGCCAAGCCGACGACGGGCTGTCTCCGCATCCAACGACCGAAGCTGCGGTGCGCGCTTGATCGCGATCTCTCGCGCCCGTGTCAGTTCGTCGTCCCCGTCCACCGGATAGGCGTCACTCAATGCCTCCTCAATCGCGACGGAATCGATCTTGCGACGACGAAGTTCGGCATTGATCGCCGAACGCCCGAGACCCTTGCGATCGCGGAGGGTGCGCACGAGGTTATTTGCCAGGTCGTGATCGTCGAGCAGGCCCACCTCTTCGAGACGAGCGACCTCGACCTCGACGTCGTGTTCGTCCAGGTCGCGGGACTTCAGAAGCACCGTCATCTCCGCAGAAGACATGCCTTTGCGTGTGAGCGCGTGCATGCTCACATTGTGGGCACGAGCCGACCTCTCGCCGTCGCTTTCCCGTTCTCTGTCCTGCTCGTCTGCCACATGCTCGTCCAACACGAGCGGTTCCGGTGTTGAGCTCGGCGGAACCACACCGGGCAAATAGGTCACCCGCGCGAGCCTCTCGCCGTTCTGCGTCACACCGGAACCACTCGTGTTCGTCATGAACTGCTACTCGCCAACCGCTTTAAGCGCTGGCTCGCCGAATGAATCAGCACCCAATGAATCTGCCGGTGCCACCGCAATGGGCGCGACCTCGATCGGTGCCGGACCAGAGGCGGTCTTGGCACCGGTACCCTTTGTCGCCTTGGTATCCACTTTGGCCGCGATCTTCGCGTCGGCAATCGCAGCAGCAGCGATCGCCGCCTTTGCCTCGGCACCGACTCCGAGCTTGAACATGATCTTCTGCTCGATTTCGAGCGCGATCTTCGGGTTCTCGAGCAGGAACTTGCGCGAGTTCTCCTTGCCCTGGCCGAGCTGGTCGCCGCCGTAGGTGTACCAGGCGCCGGACTTGCGCACGATCTCGTGCTCGACGCCGAAGTCGATCAGGCTGCCCTCGCGTGAGATACCGATGCCATACAGGATGTCGAACTCGGCTTGCTTGAACGGTGGCGCCATCTTGTTCTTGACAACCTTGACGCGGGTGCGGTTACCCACCGCATCCGTTCCGTCCTTGAGCGTCTCGATGCGACGGATGTCGAGGCGGACCGAGGCGTAGAACTTGAGCGCCTTGCCTCCCGCGGTGGTCTCCGGGCTGCCGAAGAAGACGCCGATCTTCTCGCGCAACTGGTTGATGAAGATCATCGTGGTGTTCGTCTGGCTGAGCCCACCCGTGAGCTTGCGGAGCGCCTGCGACATGAGCCGCGCCTGGAGCCCGACGTGAGCATCACCCATCTCGCCCTCGATCTCGGCGCGCGGCACGAGAGCCGCAACCGAGTCGATGACAATGAGGTCGATTGAGCCAGAACGCACGAGCATGTCGGCGATCTCGAGCGCCTGCTCTCCCGTATCGGGCTGCGACACCAGGAGCGAGTCGATGTCGACACCGAGCTTCTGCGCGTATTCGGGGTCGAGCGCGTGCTCCGCGTCGATGAAGGCCGCGATACCGCCGGCGCGCTGGGCGTTGGCGATGGCGTGCAGGGTGAGGGTGGTCTTACCCGAAGACTCCGGTCCGTAGATCTCCACGATGCGGCCGCGCGGAAGCCCGCCAATGCCGAGCGCGACATCCAGTGCGATCGATCCGGTGGGGATCACCTCGACAGGGGCGCGATCATCGCTGCCGAGGCGCATGACTGAACCTTTGCCGAACTGGCGATCGATTTGGGCGAGAGCGGTTTCGAGCGACTTTTCCCGGTCTGCTGCTGATGGCATGATCTGCTTCTTTCTAGCTTGCGCTGAGTGTCGTGGTTGCGCCCCATAGGCTGTCGATTCGCTGCTGGCCGATGATGCAAGGCCGACAGCCTCCCGACAAAGGCTGGGTGTAGCGACTTCGCTTACGAGTTCGACAGTAGGCCCGGCATCCGACAATTCGACGGAGGCACGAGGCGAACGGTGCATAACTGGTCTTCGAACGTCTCTGTAGAGGAGCCTACTCACAACCGAACACGTGTTCGATAGACACGCCAGGGAAAAATGGAAAGACGCCGCCGAGCTAGCGACTCTTTTTGGGTTCTCGCTGCCCGACGCCGTACCAGCGCTCGGGTGGAACATCCATCGCCCGACACAGCGCGAGCCAAATCTCACGCACAGGAACACCCGCCTTGACGGCGTCATCGGCGGTCTGGCTGCCGATCTCCTCGAGAACGAGGTCTCGCGTGAGGACACGACCGTAGGCGTCCCCGAACTCGTCGGAAATGGCCAGTCGGAATTCGCTCAAACGCACAGCTCAACGTTAGTCATCCGGGATGACAACAAAAAATGCCCCCGGCTTCCACCGGGGGCATTTTCCAAAGATCTCTATCGGATAGCGACTAGTTATCGAACCAGTAGGTCTGCGTCGAAACCCGCAACCAGGTCATCCGGAACCGTGTCCGGAATCGGCTGGAGACCCTCGATGACCGCGATGCGATCACCGACCTCACGCATGATGACCGAAATCGGCGTCTCGAGAGCTTCTGCGACAGAGGCAAGAATCTCTGAACTCGCCTCTTTCTGACCTCGCTCCACTTCGCTGAGGTAGCCGAGCGCAACGCTCGCCTTACTCGCGACCTGACGGAGGGTACGACCCTTTTGAAGACGAAAGTCACGCAGTACGTCACCGATTTCTTGACGAACTAGAACCATGGGACCCTCCTTCTCTTATCGATTGCCAAAACGGTAATTGGTGTGCCGGGGGGATAACACTATATGCCTCCGTTGCAGACAATCTAACCTGTGCAACCTGTTTGGTGCGTGTGAATTCAACAGTTGTAACGAGATCGACATGACTGGTATTCCCAAAGTTGAGCCTGAGCCGCTCAATTCGCTGGTGCGGCGAGGATTATCTTGAGTTGCACCAGTGATTCGAAGACGACGGCTTCGCGGATGGCCTGCCTTGTCCCTTCGAGCCGCAGGCTCAGGATGCTCGTCCCCGCATCGCTGGAGATTCCGACGAACACGGTGCCGACAGGCTGCCCGTCTTGCGGGTCGGGCCCGGCAACGCCCGTCGTGGAGATCCCGATCGCGGCGGGGACGCCCTCGACCGCGCAGGCAGAGCGGACACCGCTCGCCATCTGGCCGGCGACATCCGGATGCACGGCTCCATGTTCGGCCAGCAGGCGCGCATCGACGCCGAGCAACGAATGCTTGAGCGCGGTGTTGTACGCGACCACTCCCCCGTTGAGCACGGCGGAGGCTCCAGGAACGCTCACGAGTTCCGCGACGAGGAGTCCACCGGTCAGGGACTCGGCCACCGCGATCGTCAGCCCGCGCCCGGTCAGACCAGCGATGACATCCTGTGCGAGCGAGCTCACGCCTTGGATGCGGGGCCGCTCGGCGCCCGGCTGAGCCGCGCGTACTGAACGAGGTAGTCGATGCCCGTGTACAGCGTGAGCGCAAGTGCGACCGCCATGAAGACATAGTCGACCCAGTTGACCCAGTTGATGCCGGGGCCGACAAGCGCGTGGAACGGAACGAGAAACAGCGAGATCGCGACCGACTGGAGCACGGTCTTCAGCTTGCCGCCACGAGAGGCGGGGATGACCTGCTTGCGAATCACCGCAAAGCGGAACAGCGTGATGCCGACCTCACGAACGAGGATCACGATCGTCACCCACCACCACAGTTCGCCGAGGATCGAGAGGCTGACGAGCGCGCCGCCGATCAGCAGCTTGTCCGCGATCGGATCGAGGATGATGCCGACGTTGGTGACCAGGTTGCGACCGCGGGCCAGCTTGCCGTCGACGCCATCCGTCGCGATCGCGAGAATGAACAGCGCCGCGGCGATGTAACGCCACACGCCGTTGCTCGCAACGTTTCCGTTCGCATCGAGAAAGAGCAGCCAAACGAAAACCGGAACGAGAAGGATGCGAATCACCGTCACGATGTTCGCGACGTTGCCGTTGCTCGCCGGGGTATCCCCCGCACTCGCCACACGCCCTCGCATCGAGTTCGTGCGACGGGCCGGAATCACGCTGTCGTCCTGTGCCGGTAGCGCCACGATCACTCCCTGCCCGTAAGGCCCCAGGCATCCTCGCCGGAGTCGCCATCCACTTCATCGTATCCGGTCGTCATCTCAGCGACAGGGTCTCTTCGCGAACTCTCGGGTTGTCCACTCGGAGCATCGGGAGCACCGCGCAACCGCGCGAGAACCGCGGGGAGCTGATCTGGCGCAACCAGGACATCCCGAGCCTTCGACCCCTCCGACGGCCCGACAATCTCGCGGGACTCAAGGAGGTCCATGAGTCTGCCGGCCTTCGCGAACCCGACGCGGAGCTTGCGCTGCAGCATCGAGGTCGAACCGAACTGGGTGCTGACGCAGAGTTCGGCGGCCGCAAGCAGAAGCTCGAGATCATCCCCGATGTCTGCGTCGATCTGCTTGTGTTCGACCGGGGCCGCGACATCCTGTCGATACTCGGGTCGAGCCTGGGCTGTGACGTGCTTGACGACGGCATCGATCTCGTCCTCGGTGACCCACGCTCCCTGCACACGAACCGCCTTGCCGGCGCCCATCGGCAGGAACAATCCGTCGCCCTGGCCGATCAGTTTTTCGGCACCGGGCTGGTCGAGGATGACGCGCGAGTCGGTCATGCTGCTGACCGCGAACGCGAGCCGCGACGGAACGTTTGCCTTGATGAGTCCGGTGACGACATCCACCGACGGACGCTGCGTCGCAAGCACGAGATGGATGCCGGATGCCCGAGCGAGCTGCGTGATGCGCACGATCGAGTCCTCGACGTCTCGCGGGGCGACCATCATGAGGTCAGCGAGCTCATCGACCACGACAAGAAGATATGGATACGGGCGAAGAACGCGCTCGCTTCCCACCGGGAGCACGATCTCGTCCGCAACCACCGCGCGGTTGAAGTCGTCGATGTGACGGAAGCCGAAGCTCGCCAGATCGTCATACCGCATGTCCATCTCTTTCACGACCCACTGGAGCGCCTCTGCCGCCTTCTTGGGGTTCGTGATGATGGGCGTAATCAGGTGTGGAACACCCTCATAAATCGACAGCTCCACACGCTTCGGGTCGATCAGCACCATGCGCACCTCGGCTGGCTGCGCGCGCATGAGGAGCGAGGTGATCATCGAGTTGATGAAGCTCGACTTACCGGATCCTGTTGCGCCGGCGACGAGCAGGTGGGGCATCTTCGCCAGGTTGGCGACGACAAAACCGCCCTCGACGTCCTTGCCGAGCCCGATCGTCAGTGGGTGGATGCTCTTGGTCGCGGCCGCGGAGCGCAGGACGTCGCCAAGCGAGACGATCTCGCGATCCTTGTTGGGAATCTCGATTCCGATCGCGCTCTTGCCCGGGATGGGCGACAGGATCGTGACCTCATTGCTCGCGACCGCGTAACTGATGTTCTTCGAGAGCGCCGTAACCCGCTCGACCTTGACGCCGGGGGCAAGCTCTATCTCGTAGCGCGTGACCGAGGGACCACGGCTGAGACCGGTGACCTTCGCATCCACTTCGAACTGCTTGAGCACCTCGGTGAGAGCCGCGACAACCTCGTCGTTGGCGGCGCTTCGAGCCTTGGGCGGCGTGCCTGGCGTGAGCATGGATGCCGCGGGCAGCCGGTACGGGGCGGAGGGCCTGCGTGGCGCGCCACCGGGCCCAACCGAGTCCTCTGGACTCCCCTCGAACTCGCCGGCAGCCCCCTTCTCGCTCGCTTTCGCGTTGAAGCCGGGAAGCAGGCCGACCGGATCCTCGCGCAGGCCAGTTGCTCCCGTGTCGATCTCGCCCGTGAATCGTTTGACCGCATCCTCCGCGCGCACGAGTTCTTCCAGCAGGTCGATGCCGAAGTCTCCGCCAGACCCGGCTGATTCGATGACGTCGGTGAGCTGGTCGTCCCCATCGCGGCTGACCACCGGCGAATCGAACGCGGCCTTCTCGTCGCGCTTTGCCTTGTTTCGACGCCACCACGGCACGCTGTCGGGGTCGTCTTCCGCGAAGGCGACGTCGCTCAGAGAGCCGAACGTGAGGTGCTCGGTCTCGTTCGCCGCGTTGGTCTTCGGTGTGGGTTCGGCAAGCGTCGCACCGAACAGGTACGCGTAAAGCTCGCGGAGGCGAATCCCGATCTTATTCGGCGGAGTCTTCGTGAGGATGAAGAGCGAGAGCACGAGCACGATGACCGCGACGGGAATCGCGAGAAGCTCCTTGCCGAGGAGCAAAAGAGGATTGGCAATGAGCCAGCCGATGATGCCGCCGCCCTTCGACAGCGCTCCCCCGGGCTGGGGCTGACCACCGGCTATGTGACACAGCGCGGCGATGCTCGAGAGCATGAAAATCCCGCCGATGCCGATGCGGGTGTTGTCGTGCACACTCGACGGGTGCCGGAACAGCCACGCCGCGAACAGCAGCATGATGACCGGAAGCGCGAAGGCGACTCGACCGAACAGGCCACCGAAGGTCCAGGCATCCAGGCTCGTCGCGAGCTGGGAGGTCGGATTGAACCACTCAACGATCGCGCCGGCGACGGCGAGCACGAGCAGGAAGAACGGAACGCCGTCGCGGCGCTGGTCTTTTTCGAGCGTCTCCTGGCCGAGCACGCGGAACGCGCCGCCCGCTATGTGGGCGAGGCCGAGCCACGCCTTGGCGAGGACGCCGTGCTCTGGCTCCGGGACCACCTTCGCCCGGGGCAGGCGCTTGGTGGGCGCGGTTCGCGAGCCCGCCTGGGCTGCCTTCGTCTGTGCTGCCTTCGTCTGCGCTGAGCTCGTCGTGGTCGATCGCGTGTTGCCGCTACCGCGGGCGCGCGAATTCGACCTGGTGCTCGTTGCCATGCGAACCACGGTACCCGCGACATCCGTCGCTGCCCGGTTGGCACGCCCGAGCGCGTCGATCAGAATCGGATGGCGTCGATGACTTTGACGCGGATGGCGACGAGCGCGGGCAGGAGACCCGCGAGCGCGCCGACCCCCGTCGCACAGAGCAGTCCGGTGATGGCGGCCCCGATCGGGAACGACGGCACGTCGATGATCGTCATCGCAAGGTAGTGCTGGCTCAGCGGATTTTCGACAAGGAGCACCGCGAGCGCAACACCCGCCACGCCCGCCGCCACCGTCGCGACAACGCTTTCCATCATCACGGAGAAGAACACCCGACCGGCCGATGCCCCGAAACTTCGACGAATCCCGATCTCCCGCACTCGCTGGCGCACCGTGACCAGCGAGATGTTGACGAGACCCAGCGCGCCGAGAAGCAGCACGAGACCGGCGATTCCACCGATCACGAGTTTGACGATGACCAGCGGATCAGGTCCCCCGAACGCCCGGTAGTCCTGGCGACTCACGTTCACCTGGTAGCCGCTGCCGAACTGCTTCTGCAACTGCGACTGGACGTCGGAGGTGAGAGTGGTCGCGATCGCGGGCGGCACCCACAGTTCGTACTGGGGTGGGATGGTACGCAGCGTCTTCGAGTCGGCGAACAGCGCGTAGCCCTGCGGCAGGATGTACATGGTGCTGTAGTCGTCCTGTCCCGGCTGCTGGTAGACGCCGATCACCACCCCCACGGTGCTGGCCGCTCCGATCAGCGCAATCGTGGGATGCGAGGACAGCTGCGGCGAGCCCATGGCCTTGTACATTCCGGAGTTGACCACGACCGCCGGGGCGAGACGTTGCGCGTCGCTGGCGACGAACCACGAGCCGTATTCCATCCGAAGTCGGTGCATGGTCGCAAAGTCCGGGTCGACGATGTTTGTCTGGATCTCCTGCTCGCCGTCCGGAAACCCGACGTTCACGCTGGCGTTCTCCACGTGCGTGCTGTACCGAATTCGGTACCGTTTGGCGATCGTCGAGATCGCGGCATCCACTCCGGTCGCGGCAGCGCCACCATCGGTGGTCGAGCTGACCATGATCGAGAGGTCGGCCGGACGACCGCCCGAGGCCTCGTTCGATTCCCGCGAGGCCTCCTCCGCGATTGCCCCGAGCCCGACCACCGAGGTGATCGCGCACACCGCGACCGCAACGCCGATAAGGCTGAGCAGCACCCTGCCACGATGGATGCGCAACTCCTGCCACGCCTCAACCACGGCACCGACGAAGTTTGTCCAGGCCCTCACAGCGCCACCTCGGGCGTGGCCATCGACAGCACGCGCGCGACATTGATGGGAGCGAGGACACCGCGGTCGAGGCGATAGTGACGCCGGGCGAGCGCCGCGACATTGGCATCGTGGGTAATCGTGATGAGTGCGGCTCCGGACACCTCGGCCACGTCGTCGAGGAGCGCCATGACGCTCGAACCCGTCTCGAGATCGAGTGCTCCCGTCGGCTCGTCGGCAAGGATGAGACGGGGCCCGCGCACGAGGGCCCTTGCGATCGCGACCCTCTGCTGCTCGCCTCCCGACAGCGTCGAGGGAAGCGAGTTCACCCGATCCGCGAGCCCCACCCGCTCGAGCATCGCCGCGGCGAGGCTCTTGCGACGCCAGAACTGCTCTCCCGTCGCGTAGAGCAGGGGGGTCATGACGTTTTCGAGGGCAGTCCTTCCGTCCAGCAGGTTGAACTGCTGGAAGATGAAACCGATGTCCCCGCCGCGCGATCGGTCTCGCTGCCGGGCGGACAGTTGACTCGTCGATTTTCCGTCGAACGAGACCGTCCCGGATGTCGGAGTGTCGAGCAGGCCGAGGATGTTCAGGAGCGTCGACTTTCCGGATCCCGACCTTCCGACGATGCTCACGTGATCGCCGACCGCCACATCGAGCGTGATGCCGCGAAGGATGTGGAGGGGCCCGGCATCCAGGACGTCGACCGTCCGTGTGACGTCCGCTAGAGCCAACAGCGTCACTGCCCGCTGACCTCGGTGCAGTTGGTGCTCCCGTCCGGACATCCACTCGCCTTCTTGGCGCCGGGGACGTATTGGAGGACGGTGTCCCCCACGGACAGGCCGCTCAGGACCTGCACGTTCTTGCCGTCGTTGAGGCCGAGCTTCACCTGCTCTTTGTGGGGCGTCCCACCGTTGGCCTCGAGGTAGACGACTCCCACGTCGGCGATTCCTTCAACCGCGGTGACCGGAACGATGATCGCGTTCGTGGCGGAGCCGCCCGGAATGCTCACCGCTGCCTGCAATCCGTCGAACACCCGCACGGAGGTGGGAACCGCACACGACATGCTCGTGCCATCACCGCTCCCGCCGACGCCTGCGCCTGCGCCTGCGCCTGCCGCCGTATCAGCGCCGGTCGAGGTCGCGGCCGCGGCCGAAATCGTGAGGTTGGTGCAGACGAAGGGAGCTGGACCGCCCGAGATCGTCACCGTCGCGCTGGTGGGCTTGTTGAGCAGTCGATACAACTGCTCGGGCTGGAGGGCACCCGTGACGCTGAATCTGGACGACGCCACCTGCGCGACGGGATCGCCGACGGCAACCTCCTGGGCGACCATGACAGAGACGCCGGACAGGGTTCCAGCAGCGCTCGAGCTGACCGTGACCAGCTTCGGCTTGCCGGCATTCGGCCCGGTCCCGGTGACCGCACTCTCGATCGTGAGAATCGCAGTGCCCTTCTTGACCGCCTGTCCCGCGTGGACGAGGATCCTCACCACGGGCCCCGCGGCCGTCGCCTTCACCGGGGTTGCGGGATCAGCAGCGATGGTGCCGCTGACCTTCACATTGTTGAGCACCGTTCCGGTCTTCGCCGTGGCGAGCGGCTCACTGACACTGCCGGTCGGCGTTGCCGTGCTTTTCGGCAGGTCGACCGAGGCGAAGAAGGCAAGCTTTACGAGCGCAATGGCGATGGCCAGGAAAATCAGGAGACGGATGATCGGAAAGATCCACCTGCGAGAGATCGACATCGAGAGAACTCCTAGGGGTTGAGTTTCGCTCAGCCTACAGAGTTGTCTACCTGTTTTTCGTCATTCCCAAGGATGATTCACTTCTTGATCCGTGGGGCGGCTATGCCTCGATTACGACCGGGATGATCATCGGACGACGACGGTGCTGGGTGTTGACCCAGCGGCCGACCGTACGGCGGATAACCTGCGCATAGGCGTGGGTGTCCCGAGACCCATTGAATGACGCATCCGAGATCGCCTTGATGATCTGCGGCTTGACGTCGTCGAAGACGTCCTCGTCCTCTGCAAATCCGCGCGCCTGGATCTCCGGCCCGACGATGACCCGCCCGGTCTGCAGGTCGATCGCGACGAAGATCGAGATGAAGCCCTCTTCCGCGAGGATCCTGCGGTCCTTCAGGTCGGCATCCGTGATCTCGCCGACGCTCGAGCCGTCAACGTAGACATAGCCGAGGTCGAGCTGGCCGACCACGGTTGCTTCGCCGTCGCGGAGGTCGATGACCGTGCCGTCTTCGGCGATGATCGTGTTCTCCTCCGGGACACCGGTCTGGATGGCGAGATTCGCATTCGCGACAAGGTGCCGCTGCTCACCGTGGACGGGCAGCACGTTCTTCGGCTTCAGGATGTTGTAGACGTAGAGCAGTTCGCCCGCCGACGCGTGCCCCGACACGTGGACCTTCGCGTTCCCCTTGTGCACAACGGTCGCGCCGAGCTTCATGAGGCCGTTGATGACCCGGTAGACGGCGTTCTCGTTGCCCGGAATGAGCGAGGACGCGAGGATCACGGTGTCGCCCTTGCCGACCTCGATCTGGTGCTCACCGTTGGCCATGCGCGCGAGAACCGCCATCGGTTCACCCTGGCTGCCGGTCGACATGTAGACCAGTTTGCTGTCCGGCATGTCCGCGGCCTTCTTGGCCTCGACGAGGATGCCCTCCGGAACCTTGAGGTAACCGAGGTCGGCGGCGATTCCCATGTTGCGGACCATCGAACGGCCCATCAGCACGACCTTGCGGTCGTTCGCGACGGCGGCATCCAGCACCTGCTGAACGCGATGAACGTGGCTGGAGAAGCTCGCGACGATGACCCGCCGCGGCGCCTTTGCGATGACGCTTTCGAGTACGGGACCGATGTCGCGCTCGAGCGCCGTGAAGCCGGGGACATCCGCGTTCGTGGAGTCGGGCAGAAAGAGATCGACCCCCTGCTCGCCGAGGCGCGCGAAGGCACGCAGGTCGGTGATCCGGTCGTCGAGAGGGAGTTGGTCCATCTTGAAGTCACCGGTGTGGAGCACCACGCCCGCGCTCGTCTTGACGGCGACGGCAAGCGCATCCGGAATCGAGTGGTTCACGGCGATGAATTCGAGATCGAACGGGCCCAGCTTCTCGTGCTGGCCCTCCTTCACCGTGAGCGTGTACGGCGCGATGCGGTGTTCCTTGAGCTTCGCTTCGACGAGCGCGAGGGTAAGGGTCGACCCGATGAGCGGGATGTCCGCGCGCAGGCGCAGCAGGTACGGGACGGCGCCGATGTGGTCTTCGTGGCCGTGCGTGAGAACGACGCCGACGACGTCATCAAGGCGCTCGCGAATGGGCGAGAAGTCGGGGAGGATCAGGTCGACCCCCGGCTGGGTCTCCTCTGGAAACAGAACGCCGCAGTCCACGATCAGGATCTTGCCGTCGATCTCGTACGAGGTCATGTTGCGACCGATTTCGCCGAGACCCCCGATCGGGATGACGCGAAGGGTTCCTTGCTGGAGTTTGCGGGGTTCGTAAACGTTGACTGGCATCGAGTCCTAATTGTTGGGTGCTGTGGGGTCTCGCTCCCCAGGTTGAAGCTTGTTAGCGGGTAGTGCCGGCGACCTTCGGCAGCGCGCCGCCGGCGGCCGCGTTGCGATCGGGGCGGAAGTTGCTGAGGTCGACGCCGGGGATATCCCCGACGAGGGCGAGCTCGTCTTCGATCTGGGCCGCCTCGAACTCCTCGGGACCGACCAGCGGCAGGCGAACGCGAGGACTGCCGATGCGACCGAGTCCGTGCAGGATGTACTTCGCCGCGACCGTTCCGGGAACGTGAGTCATGACCGCACGCACCAGCGGCTCGAGCTGCTTGTGCGCGGTCGTCGCCGTCCGAAGATCGTTGTTATTTACCGCGTCGACGATCACCCGGTACGGTGCGGCAGCGATGTTGGCGGTGACCCCGATGAGCCCGACCGCGCCGATCGAAAGGTGCGGAAGGATGTTGGTGTCGTCGCCGGAGAAGTAGAGAAGGTCGGTCTGGTTGAGAACGCGACTGACCTCGGCGAAATCGCCCTTGGCATCCTTGATGGCACGGATGTTCGGGTGCTTCGCGGCACGCAGGATCGTCTCGTACCTGATCGGGATGCCGGTGCGCCCCGGGATGTCGTAGAGGATGACCGGCAGATCGGTCGCGTCGGCGATCATCCGGAAATGGGTGAGCACCCCCGCCTGGGTCGGCTTGTTGTAGTACGGCGTCACGATCATGACGGCATCTGCGCCGGCCTTTTCGCTCGCCTTGTAGAGCTCGATAGCGTGCGCGGTCTCGTTCGACCCTCCGCCGGTGATGATTTTCGCGCGGCCGTCGGCGACCTTCTTTGCGACCTCGACCAGTCGGAGCTTCTCCGGGTCGGTCAGCGTACTGGTCTCACCGGTCGTGCCCGTGACGACGATGCCGTCGGCCCCGTCGGTGATGACGTCGTCGATGTGCTTCTCGACGCCGGCCCAGTCGACTTCACCGTCTGAGGTAAACGGTGTGACGAGTGCGACGAGCACCTGGCCAAAGGGATTGTTCTGCGGGGACACGAACTACAGGATATCGGTTGCGCCTGCACGTGGCACGCTCGCGGCCCACGCCCGCAGGACAACGGCGGCCTCCGCCGCCTGGCATTTCCCGATCTGCACGATCGACTCCTCCAGGGTCGTCGCCGCGCGGTCGCCGTATGGGCAGTCTTCGAGGGATTGGCGGTCGGTCCAGTGGACAGTGACTCCCGGCTCCAATCGAGCGAGGCGCGACGCGTTCCGAGGCACGCAAAGGTGGAGCGAATCGGTATTGGGAAGGATGAGTCCGTGATGCGCCGCGGCGCTGATGCAGGCCAACCTTCCACCGAGCCGCCACGCGCGGAGAACATCGACAGAAGTTCCCGTGGCGGCGTACCAGCCGTTCCGCACACAGATCAGATGGCGTTGATACATCGCCGCCAGATCAATGCTGTCGCGAGAGTTACCGTGCCTGAGCAACTCGCTGCGCTTTGCCGCGCCGCCCATCGCAATGATGTCTCGTTCGATCTTCAGCACCCGAGAATCGTCTCAAAATGGCGATGTCTCGTTAGCCGACGGTGACAAGTGGTGCACAACCATGTCACCGGCGCCGCTGAGGAGGACCCAAGGACGATTGGGTGGTCCGACATCCCTCCCCTCGCGGTGTTCGGGATCAGCAGGAATGCTTCCTGATCAGGACCCGTTCCTGCTAATCCCGAACAACTTGGAGTGCTCGACGCGGTCGGGCTGGCGAAGCAAATCCCACCGACTAACGCGCACATCAGCTAGCGCGGACATCAGCGCGGGCTACGGGGCGACGCGACCGTTTTCGTTGAAGGCGGCGTGGGTGAGCGGCATGAGCTGCTCCCAGAACGTCTCCATCTTTTCCGCCACCATCTCGATTTCGCGCTGGGGGAAGGAGGGGAAGTGAGTTCCCTCGCGCTTGGTGCGCAGGGAGAGGAAATTCATGAGAGAACGCGCGTTGACCGTGACGTACATCGACGAGTAGATCGTCAGCGGAAGGACGATGCGCGCGACCTCGCGGGCGACGCCCGCATCCAGCATCCGCTGATAGGAGGCGAAAGCCTCGGTGCAGACCGCCTGCACCTCGGCCGCGACGAGCGCGGTCTGCTCTGGCGTGCCTGGGAGGAAGTCGTAGGCTCCCGCCTTGCCGACCTGCACGAGATTGCGGTCGGGTCCTGGGACGTAGAACACCGGGTTGAGCTCGCGATAGCGGCCACTCTCCTCGTTGTACGAGGCGATGCGGTGACGCATGAACTCGCGGAAGACGAAGATCGGCGCCTGCACGTAGAACGTCATCGAGTTGTGCTCGAACGGCGACCCGTGGCGGTCGCGCATCAGGTAGTTGAGGAGACCCTTCGAGCGCGAAGTGTCGAGGTTCTCGTCCTGGGCGGCGCCGAGGGACTTTTCGCCCTGGGTCGACACGCGTGCCGCAAACAAGACATCGGAATCCGAGGCACTTGAACGAACAAGCTCGACGGAGACATCGGAACGGAAGGTGATCTCTTGGGGTGTGTTCTCAGCGGGCACGGCTCTCACGATACCGGCGGGGGCTGACACCGTCATCCGGGCACGCCCGTAACATCTGTTCACACTTGGTCGGCGCAGCACCGCCGCGAATAATCTGATGCGATGAACCCGGGTGCGATCGCCGCGATCCTTGTCGGGCTCGTCGCGTTCGCCACCGTTCTCGGACTGGTTTGGAAGAACCGCACGGGTCGCGCGCGCACGGCTAAGGGCGAGCTCGTGAACCTTCCGGAGGTTCCCCTGAACGCTCGAGCAACCCTGCTGCAGTTCTCGACCGAGGTTTGCGCACCCTGCGTTCCTACGAGACGTGTGCTCAGCCAGATCGCAGACTCAACGGACGGTGTCAGCCACGTCGACCTCGACCTGACGCACCGCCCCGACCTGGCCGCGCGATTCAACGTCCTCCAGACTCCAACCACGCTCATCCTCGACCAGACGGGTGCGATCCGCGCCCGCATCGGCGGTGCGCCCCGCCCAATCGAGGTGCGCGCCGTGCTCGAACAAATCCTCGCGGCATAGGAGAAGACCAATGGCAAACGAAAAACCGGCCACCGACAAAACTGCCGCCGACAGGCCAGCCATCGATCCCCGCGGTCCCCGATTCGGCGCCGGAATTACGGGCATCCTTCTCCTGGTGGTCATCGGGCTCTTCCTTGGCGGCCTGACGCTCGCCGCGTTCATCGTCTTCCTGTTCATCACGCTGGTGTTCGCGTGGGGAGCGTTCGCGGGGGTGCAGAAGCATCCGTACGGATTGCTGTTCAAAGCACTGGTCCGTCCACGCCTGAAACCCCCGACCGAACTCGAGGACCCGACGCCACCGACCTTTGCCCAGGGAGTCGGCTTCGCCATCACGCTGATCGGCATCGTGCTCTTCCTGGTCGGGCTCACGCTCGCCCTGCCGATCGCGGCGGCAGCCGCATTCGTCGCGGCGTTCCTCAACTCGGCGTTCGGATACTGCCTCGGTTGCCAGATCTATCTGCTGCTCGTTCGCGCCGGCATTCTTGGCCGCAGTGGAAGTACTCCCGCGGCGGCCTAGCGCAACATAGGGTTAAGGCTCCCCAATCGGAAGGAATCTCATGGCCCTCACGAGCGAAGCAACAACACTCTGGTTCGGCGACCTGCAAAGCGGATCGGGCACGACATCCCTCGACTCGTCCGATGCGGCGGAATTCCCGGTCTCCTGGCAGGCGCGGTCTGTCGGCGAGGTCGGCAAGACCAACCCGGAGGAATTGCTCGGCGCGGCTCACTCGGCGTGTTTCTCGATGGCGTTCTCGAACGTTCTGGCAGAAAATGGCACACCGCCGGAGAGCCTGCAGGTCACCGCTGCGGTCACATTCGTTCCCGGCGAGGGCATCAAGGGCAGTCACCTGCTGGTGAGCGCCAAGGTCGCGGGAATCAGCGAGGAAGACTTCCAGAAGCTCGCGGCCGACGCCAAGGCGAATTGCCCGGTGTCGCAGGCTCTCGCGGGCATCCCGATCACCCTCGAAGCCAGCCTGGCCTAGCCGTCGCCAAGTGACCTCGAAGCCCGCAACGCTCACGGTTCTCGTCTCCGGCGCGTCCGGATTCATCGGTTCCGAACTCGTCAGGCAACTCGAAGTCGACGGTCACACGGTACGACGGCTGGTTCGATCGCAGCCCCGCACCGCGGAAGAGTTTCGCTGGTCTCCCGATTCGGGCGAGATCGATGCGAGCGCGCTCGAGAGCGTGGATGCCGTGGTCAACCTGTCCGGGGCATCCACTGGCCGGCTCCCCTGGACTCGCGGCTACAAGAAGCAGATTCTCGCCTCGCGCGTGAACTCGACCGGCACTCTGGTCCGGGCAATTGTCGCGGCGAAGAATCCGCCAGCCGTTCTCCTGAACGGCTCGGCGGTCGGGATCTATGGCGATCGGCCCGGTGAAAAGCTCACCGAGAAGTCGGTGAAAGGCGACGGCTTCCTTGCCGAGGTCGTCGACCGGTGGGAGTCTGCGGCGCGACTGGAAACAGGGACGACGCGGGTCGTGACATTTCGAACCGGAGTCGTCGTCGGTCAGGGCGGCGCGTTCACCCCACTGCTACTGCTGACGAAAATCGGTCTCGGTGCGCGCTTCGGAACGGGCGCCCAGAACTGGCCCTGGATCAGCCTGCACGACGAGGCCGCCGCCATCCGTCACCTGCTCACCAGCACGCTCAGCGGTCCGGTGAACCTCGCCGGCCCGACACCCGCGACAAGCAACGACGTCACGTCGTACCTGGCAAGGCGTCTGCACCGCTGGTATATTTTCGCCATCCCGCGACGGCTCATCACTTTCCTGCTTCGGGATGCGGGGCGGGATCTCCTGCTGACCAGCGAGGACGTCGCACCGGACCTGCTCCTCGCCGACGGATTCACCTTCACACACCGGACCGTGAGGCAGGCGATCGACGCCGCCTTCGGTGGATGATGGCGCTACTTGTTGACCCTCCTTCGCAACTTTCCTAGCTCCACCGCGCGCTCCAGCCTGATCGACTTCCGTGTCGCCCAGCGGGCGCGCCGACGATCGCCGCTCGCGTCATAGGCGAGGGCCAGCCGGTACCAGGCAGTCCAGTCCTCGGGCGCGGCCTCGACCTCGGCCTGGTACCTGGGAAACTCGAGGTCGGCGGCCGCCCGGTCGATCCGACCGCTTGGCAGGTGTGGCATGTCGTCAACCGGTAGCGCGCCGAGGGCCGTCATCCGGGTCAGCAGGTGTTGGGCTCGCACCCCGAACACGAGCTCGGAGACGAGCGCCCAGGCTCCGATGAGCGGCAGGACGATGAGCGCGATTCCCTCGAGCTTGCCGACGATCTCGTCCAGGCCGATCAGGCGAAGCGCGTACTGGAAAGTGAAGACGAGGTACAAGGCGAGCAGCGCCGCCATGACGATCACGGCGATAAGGTTCTTTTTCACTGCGCGGGCGCCCCGAAATCGATGAGTTTGTCGAGTCCGACCGTCACGCCACGCGCGCTTGCCGCGGCACGCAGGGCCAGCAGGATGCCCTTCTCGTAGGCGCTCGGCGAAAGCGTCTCGTGGCTCACCGTCAGAATCTCGCCGTTGCCGCCGAACACGACGTCCTGCTTCGCGACGACCCCCTGCATGCGCAGCGAGTGGATGGGCACGCTCGAAACCTGTTGCCCCCTGGCCCGCTGGTCGGAGTGCGGCGCAATCACCGGCCCGAGGGTGACCCGCGCGTTGCCGATCAGCTCGGCTGTCCGCACCGCGGTTCCGGACGGCGAATCGATCTTGGATGCGTGGTGCGCCTCGATGATCTCGATCGAGTCGTAAAAGCGCGCGGCCATGACCGCGAACGATGTCGCGAGCACCGAACCGATCGAGAAGTTGGGCACGATGATCACGCCGACAGCCAGATTGCCGTTGATGGTTCGCTCCAGCGCCACGATGCGCTCGCTCGTCCAGCCCGACGTCCCGACCAGTGCGTTGATGCCATTGGCGACCGCGTACTCGACGACGCCCTGGCTCACCGCCGGCACGGTGACATCGAGCACAACATCGGCACCGAGCATCTCGGAGAGGTCGCTTTGCGAGTCGAGCCTCGCCACGAGTTCAAGGTCGTCAGCCGACTCGATGATTCGGGATGCCAGCTGGCCGAGTCTGCCGGTTGCGCCGACGACGGCGACCTTCGTTGTCATGCGCCCAATGTACCAAGACCAGACCTAGGCTTGAATGATGGTGAACTTTCGCGAGAGCCCAGTCGATGCGCCCGCGGCCCACGCTCTTCTTTCCGAATACTTCGCGTCACGCGCGGAAACCTTCCCCGCGACGATGGGAATCTACAAGACAGCGCTACCCGATCCGGCTCGGTTCGTCGGCGGCAACGGTGTCTTCCTCGTGGTTGAGGATGTCGACCTCGCGGGCGAACCTGCGGATGTCGGCTGTGGCGGCATCCGGCGACTTCCTCCGGCTTCCGAACGCGGCGTCGTCGAGCCGACGGCAACCGAGCCCCTCACGGTGTTCGAGGTGAAGCACCTCTGGTTGAAGCCGTACCTTCGGGGACGGGGGTTCGGGCGACTATTGCTCGCCGAGCTCGAGCAGCGGGCACGCGCGTTCGGGGCGACTCGACTGGTGCTCGACACCAACGCGAGTCTCGAAGCTGCGGCCGGCCTGTACCGTTCGAGCGGCTACCTCGACATCGAGCCGTACAACGACAACCCGAACGCGACGCACTGGTTCGGCAAGACGCTCTAGTAGGGCTGTGGTGTCGGCAGCCCGGTGCGCATCTCGACCGGCAGGTGGCCGAGGTCGTTGTGGGTGATCAGCACCGGAGGCTTCGCGGATCGCACCCGGATGATCGTGAGCCCGCAGTTCGCCTGGTTCACGCCCATCCATCGCCACGCCTCGGCGCCGAACGTCTCACGCACGAACCAGCCGATCACGAAGTTGTGTGTGATGAGCAGATCGTGCTGGTCCTCGTGGGTCGGTGTGAGCCACTCGCTGACCGCATCCGTCATTTGGGCTTCACCCGCTTCGATCTCCTCGGCGGTCACTCCGCCGAAGAAGCTCTCGAACGCGTGCGGCATCTCCGGCGTGGGCCCGCTCGGGATGCAGTCCATGAGCAGTGTGCTCGGCCTGGAATCGAGTGCGGGCATGCGATTGGTCATGATTCGAGCCGTGTCTGCGGCGCGCGTGAGCGGTGAATGCCACGCTCCGGTGAACGGCACGCCGCTCAATCGCTCCGCTATCGCCTGCGCCTGGCGCTTGCCCCGCTCGGAGAGCGGTCCGTCCGGCATGCCGTACTCCGCGTCCTGCTGTTCACCGTGGCGCACCAAATAGAGGTAGTGACTCATTGATTTCGACTTTCTGTACTACGAGGCAGCAGCCGGCGACTCTGCCAGCCCCTCGAACGCGTCATCTTCGACCGTACCGACCGCCGCGATGGATATCGGGCGGTTGACAAGCTCGTCCGCGAGTATGCGAACGTCGTCCGGGGTTACAAGTGCGATCCGCCTGAGCGCTTCGTCGAGGTCGACGAACTCGCCCAGCGTGATCTCGCTCCTGCCAAGCCGCGACATCCGGGTATCCGAGTCCTCGAGGGCGAGAGCGGATGCGCCGCTCAGCTGCCCCGACGCCCGACGCATCTCCTCGTCGGTTACCCCGTCACTCGCCAGGCGCCGGAACTCGCTCAGCATGAGGTCGGCGACCTGCGTCGCCTTGCTCGGGGAGCACCCCGCGTAGATTCCGAACAGTCCGGCATCGGAGTAGCTCGGCGAGAAGGAGTAGACCGAATAGGCAAGTCCGCGCTTCTCGCGGATCTCCTGGAAGAGTCGGCTCGACATCCCCCCGCCCAGGATGGAATTGAGAACCGTCAGCGTTGCTCGCCTCTCGTCGGCCGCGGCGAGGCCCGGAACGCCGAGGATGACGTTGGCCTGCTCGATCGGTCGGTGCACAATCGTCAGCGGGCTGCCACGTTCGATCACATCGCCGGCCGGTACGCGGCGATCGACGGGAGGGGCCATCACGCCAAGGTCCCAGTCCGCGCGCCGGAGCGCCGTCGTCACATCGGCAACCAAACGGTCGTGGTCAACCGCGCCAGCGACCGTGATGACGAGGTCCTGCGCCCGATAGTTCGCACGGTAGTGCTTCCAGACGGCGTCTCGCGAGACCGCCGTGATCGTCGAGGCGTCCCCACCAATCGGTCGTCCGAGCGGATGCGCGCCGAGGGCCGCTTCGAAAAATCGTTCGCTGGCGACGTCGGCCGGGTCGTCATCGGCCATTGCCAGTTCTTCGAGGATGACGCCGCGCTCATTCTCGAACTCTTCCGGGTCGAGCACGGACGACGTCAGCATGTCGGCAATGACATCCACCGCCATCGGGAGATCGCGATCCTGCACCTTGGCGTAGTAGCAGGTGTACTCCTTCGCCGTCATCGCGTTGTGCTCGCCGCCGACCGAATCGAAACTCACCGCGATGTCGAGGGCGCTGCGCGTGAGCGTGCCCTTGAACAGCAAGTGCTCGAGGAAGTGGGTGGACCCGTAGGTCTCGGGTGTCTCGTCGCGCGAACCCACCGCGACCCAGTATCCGATGGTCGCGCTTCGCGCACCCGGCACGTGTTCGCTCAGAATGCGGACGCCGCTCGGCAGCACACTTCGCCGAACAAGCGAATCGCCGGATGCGGTGAACGAGAGTTCAGCGAGGTCAAGGGGAAGGGACACGGCGCCGTTTGTCACCGGTGAAGCCTATGCCACTCTGCTGTGCCGAAATGATTGCTTGACATCAATTAAACGAACAAATTTCACGTGGCCCCAAAATTGGGGTAAAAAAAGAGAGGACAAACAGACGATTCTGTCTGTCCTCTCTGCTATATTTTGATAACGGCACCCGAAGCCGACAACTAAATACGCAGTACTTGCTCGTGCCTCCCCCGGGGTGTCGAGCAACAGCCGGCATCGCCCCGAACCTTTGCCGGTATTCGAAGCCCAGGAATCCCCAACCTGGGTCAGCACCCAAACGGCTTGAGGACACCTAGCCGCAATGCCCGTGAGGAGCCGCGCTGTGACTGCCGAAGTCAATGACGTCAAACTTGAACCGGCAGTCCAGCGTGCCTCCGGGGGTGCAAAGATCCGGATCCTCGAGACAGCGAGCGTGCTGTTCTACGGCGAAGGTATCCGCACGGTTGGCATCGATCGACTCATCAGCGAGTCGAGTGTTACCAAAGCGACCTTCTACAAGCACTACGGCTCGAAGGATCGCCTGATCCTTCTCTATATCGAGGGTCGACACACCGCCGAGGTCGCCAGGCTCGAGGCGCTGGTCGAGGCGAGCAAGACCCCTCTTGACGCTGTCCGAGCCGTCATGGATTCTGTGGTCACAGACATCGCCAGCCCAGGCTTTCGGGGCGACGCCTTCCTGAACGCGGCCGCCGAGTTCTCAGAGGCAACGCATCCCGTGCGCTCGGTCGTCCTTCGACACCGCGAATGGCTCACCGGATTCCTGGTGGAGCTGTTGCAGGATGCCGGACACCGGATGCCGGGAGATGCAGCGGACGACCTCATCCTCGCGCGAGACGGCGCCATGTCCGGTGGATACGCCGGCGACCCGATCGCCGCATCGGCAGCGCTTGGCAGGATCACCGACCAGGTCGTCAGGGCTGCCGCGGCCTGACTAGAGCGCTGACTCGATCCAGCGCGGTCACCTGTTGGCGGCTGAGCTGAATGGATGCGGCTGCCGCGAGATCCGCAACCTGGTCGACCCCGCTCGCCGATGCGACAGGGGCAACGACGAATGGCTTCGACAGAAGCCACGCCAGGGCGATCGTCGCCTGCGTCGTTTCGTGTACCTTCGCGACCGCGTCGAGCGCGCTCAGCACTCTCACCCCATTGCGTGTCAGGTAACGCGCGGCCTTACCGCCGCGCGGGTTACTCGCGAGGTCAGCGTGGCTGCGGTACTTGCCGGTCAGAAATCCGCTCCCAAGCGCGAAACGCGGCATGACCCCGAGGTTCTGCTGCGCGGCGACGTTCGCCAGGTCGCCCTCGTACTCCGCGCGATGGAGCAGGTTGTAGTGGTTTTGCAGTGCGACCATGGGGGCGACCCCGAGCTGTGCCGATGCGATCCGCGCCTCGATCAGCCGGTTACCCGTGTGATCCGATCCGCCGAAGTAGCGCACCTTTCCCGCTCGGATGAGCTCATCGACCGTGAGCAGCGTCTCTTCGAACGGCACGCTCGGATCGTCGATGTGCAGATAGAGCAGGTCGATATAGGTCGTGCCAAGCCGCTCCAGAGATGCCTCAACGGCACGCATTATCGCCCGCGCACCGAGGCCGGGATTGTCGGCACTCTTGCCGATCTTGGTCGCGATGACCATGTCGGCGCGATTGCCATGATCGCGCATCCAGTTACCGATCATGATCTCGCTGCGGCCGGCCGCGTACGCGTCCGCGGTATCGATGAAATTGCCACCGAGCGAAACGTATTCGTCCAGGATGGCACCCGTGGTCTCGCAGTCCGCAGTCCAGCCGAAGACGTTGCCGCTGATCGCGAGCGGGAAAACTTTGAGGTCCGATGAGCCGATGGTCCGCAGACGCGGAACGGGAAGGGATACGCGGGCCCGAAGGACCGCCGGATTCTCAAGAAGTGTCATCACCCGCCTCCCGACGGTTGCCCCCGCTGTGACCGCGAACCATGGAGCATGGTGGTCCGTTAGTGATGAGAGTAGGCCCATTCCCCAAGGAATCCTCGCAAGCTGAGCAAATCGTTACCGCGGTGTCGGCCCCCACTTCAGGGGGAACACATTCAGGATTCTGGCGCATCATTGGGGAATGGTTAATGATCCAAACTGGCGACTCCCAGAAGTCGCCCAATTCACACTCACAAGTCCAGATTTCTCAGAGGGCGGCTCGCTGCCGACCGTTGCACGATCCGGGATCATGGGCGCCGGCGGCGAAGACCGCTCACCCGCGCTGAACTGGGAGGGAGCACCCGAAGGCACCAAGAGCTTCGTGGTGACCGTGTACGACCCCGACGCGCCTACCGGAAGCGGATTCTGGCACTGGGCCGCGTACAACATCCCGGCCAGCGTCACGGGCCTCGCTGCCGACGCGGGCAACCCCGACGCGAAGCTGCTTCCGTCGGAAGCGATCACCCTCAAGAACGAGGTGGGATTGGATCGCTTCCTCGGAGCCGCTCCACCCGCTGGGCACGGCACGCACCGATACTTCTTCACGGTGTCGGCGCTGGATGTCGAATCGCTCGATCTGCAGCCCGGAACGACGCCCGCCGTCCTCGGATTCACGATGCTCGGCCACATCATCGGCCGCGCTCAGCTGGTGGGAACGACCGAAACCCCAGCGAACTAGTTCCCATCCCGACAGAGCCAGCTTCGCCGCCTGTACCTCAGCGGCGTGGCTGGCTTTGTCGTCTGCCCCGGCAGACGCGTGCTCAGTGTCCGCTCGCCTTATCCAGCTGCGACACGTGATGGCGGGTCAGCCGAAGGTCGGGTGCCCCCAGTGCGTGCTCGAGTTGCACGGCGTCTTTCGCCCTGAGAACTGCCGCCGCGATTCCGGGTTTGACGAGCACCCAGGCCAGCGCGACCCTGGTCGGAGTCGAATCCAGCTCCCGCGCGACCCGGCCGAGCGCATCGAGAACGTGCAAACCCCGGCGACCGATATGCCGCACGGTGGACTTGAACATGACGTTCTGCGGTATATCCTCACTGGTCTGAAACCGGCCGCTGAGGTATCCGCCCGCCAGCGGCAGGCGCGCGAGCCCGCCACACCCGAGCCGGACCGCGATGGGCTGCAGCTCGGTCTCGTAGTGTCGGCGCTCCATGAGGTTGTATTCCATGAAGAGCGCACGAAAGTGCGGGAGGTTCGATTCGCCGGAAAGCCGAGCGACTTCCTCGATGCGGGCGGAGCTGAAGCCCGAAGCCGCCAGAAAGCGCACCTTGCCTTCGCGGATCAGACGGTCGACCGCCTCGAGCGCTTCCTCGATGGGCGACGTGGAATCATCCCCGTCGAGCGAAAGGAAGTCGATGTAGTCGGTGCCAAGCCGGTCGAGGGACGATTCGACCGCGCGAAGGATGGTCCGCCGTCCGAGCCCGAACGCATCCGGATGCTTGCCGATCTTGGTTGCGATGATGACACTCGAGCGGTCGTCGAGCGTCCGCAACCAGCTGCCGATCATGATTTCGCTGCGACCACCCGCGTAATGGTCGGAGGTGCTGACGAGGTTGCCACCCGATTCGTGGAAGAGATCGAGAACGCTGGATGTCTCCCCTACGCCGGATGCCCAGCCAAACACTCCCCCGTCGAGGGCAATGGGGCGCACAACGATTCCGGTGTCGTCTATGGTGCGTGGAGCGATCGTCGGGGGCGTGCTCTCGTCAAGTGTCGAAGCACTCATGAGACAACCGTACGGCGGCTCCCCGCCGAACCTCATGCCTTGTCAGACTGCAATCTTTCTGTTAGCGATCACCGGGCGAACGCGAGGGTTAACGCGGAAGGCCCGCACCACCGAAGTGATGCGGGCCTTCACTGCTTACGAAGGATTAGTCCTCGTCGGACGAAGCCGGCGAGCCCTCGGCGTCTGCACCGACATTTTCAGCACCGACGGCAACGAGGTCGCCCTCTTCGAGCACCGGCGCCAGCGACAGCTTTCCGCGGTCGTCGATCTTGGTGATCTCGACCTGGATCTTCTGGCCGACACCGAGCACGTCTTCAACGTTCTCGACGCGCTTGCCACCGGCGAGCTTACGAACCTCGCTGATGTGCAGCAGGCCGTCCTTGCCGGGAGTGAGCGAGACGAACGCACCGAACGTTGCGATCTTGACGACAGTTCCGAGGAACCGCTCGCCGACCTCGGGGTTCAGCGGGTTCGCGATGGCGTTGACCGCGGCACGCGCGGCCTCTGCCGACGGACCGTCAACCGCTCCGATGTACACCGTTCCGTCATCCTCAATCGAGATGTCGGCTCCGGTGTCGTCCTGGATCTGGTTGATCGTCTTGCCCTTCGGGCCGATCAGCTCACCGATCTTGTCAATCGGAATCTGGACCGAGATCACGCGAGGCGCGGTCGGGGCCATCTCATCCGGTGCGTCGATCGCAGCGTTGATCACGGCGAGGATCGTGGTGCGAGCCTCCTTGGCCTGCTTGAGCGCGCCATCCAAAACGGAGGACGGCAGCCCGGCGAGCTTCGTGTCGAGCTGGATCGCGGTGACGAACTCTGAGGTTCCGGCGACCTTGAAGTCCATGTCGCCGAGGGCATCCTCAGCACCAAGGATGTCGGTGAGTGCCGCGTATCGCGTCACACCATCGACCTCGTCGGAGATGAGCCCCATGGCGATACCCGCAACCGGCGCGCGCAGCGGCACACCAGCGTTGAGCAGCGACAGGGTGGATGCGCAGACGGAACCCATCGACGTCGAACCGTTGGAGCCGAGAGCCTCGGACACCTGGCGGATCGCGTAGGGGAACTCCTCGCGCGGCGGCAGAACCGGCACGAGTGCGCGCTCGGCCAGGAAGCCGTGCCCGATCTCGCGACGCTTCGGCGAACCAACACGGCCGGTCTCACCGGTCGAGTAGGGCGGGAAGTTGTAGTGGTGCAGGTAGCGCTTCTTCTTGACCGGGGCCAGGGAGTCGATCTGCTGCTCCATCTTGAGCATGTTCAGGGTCGTGACACCCAGGATCTGGGTCTCGCCGCGCTGGAAGATCGCCGAACCGTGAACGCGCGGGATGACCTGGACTTCGGCATCGAGCGCACGGATGTCAGTGAGCCCACGGCCATCGATACGGACACCCTCGGTGAGGACGCGCGTACGCATGACCTTCTTGCTCACGGACTTGTACGCGGCCGAAACTTCACCGTTGGCTGATGCCGGAAGGCGCTCGGCCTCGACCTCTGCCGCGATGTGTCCCTTGACGCGGTCCTTGAGCTCGTCGTCAGCATTCTGGCGCTCGATCTTGTCAGCGATCTGGTAGACGCCCTTGAGCTCGTCATACGCGAGACCGGCAACGGCGTCGTAGGTCGCCTGCTGGTACGGCGGGAAGAGCGGGAAGTCCTGGATGGCCTTGCCAGCCTGGGCCGCGATCTCGAGCTGCGCCTTGATGAGCTGCTTGAGGAAGGGCTTGGAAGCCTCGAGTCCCTGGGCGACCACGGTCTCATCCGGCTTGGTTGCGCCGGCCTTGATGAGGTCCCAGCTGGTCTCGGTTGCCTCGGCCTCGACCATCATGATCGCGACATCTTCGTTGCCGTTCTCGTCGGTGACCAGGCGGCCCGCGACGGTGAGGTCGAACACGGCCTCTTCGAGCTGGCTGTACTTCGGGAACGCGATCCACTGGTCGCCGCTGCCGTTGCCCGGCATGAGGGCGAGACGGATGCCGCCGACCGGGCCGTAGAACGGCAGGCCGGAGATCTGGGTCGACAGCGATGCGGCGTTGATGGCGAGAGCGTCGTAGAACTCGTCCGGGGCGATGCTCAGGACGGTGATGACGATCTGGACCTCGTTACGCAGGCCCTCGACGAAGGTCGGACGCAGCGGACGGTCGATCAGGCGGCAGACCAGGATGGCCTCCGTCGAGGGGCGACCCTCCCGACGGAAGAACGAACCGGGAATCTTGCCTGCGGCGTAGGAACGCTCTTCGACATCCACCGTCAGTGGGAAGAAGTCGAAGCCGTCGCGCGGGTGCTTGCCAGCCGAGGTGGCCGACAGGATCATGGTGTCTTCATCGAGGTAGGCAGCGACGGCACCCTGTGCCTGCTGCGCGAGGCGACCGGTCTCGAAACGGACCGTGCGCTTGCCGTACTTGCCGTTATCGAGAACGGCTTCGGCGAATTTGATTTCTGGACCCTCCATAGGGGGGTTTCTCCTTTTTTTTACGTCGTCTCCCCGTGTGGGAGGCGACTATCAAGAGCAGGAGCGGGTTCGTCGACACGGTGAAAATCGCGTGTACGCGCGGCCATATGCGTTTTCTTAGAAACAGCAGAGGTGGGGCGCATGTCTGGCCAACAGTAGAAAGTCACTGGTTTCTCGAGATCGAGGTCCAGTAATTCACCACCGGTGACCAGCGTCTTGCCAGCCTGCTCCGGCGCTCACTCTACCAGCAGGCCCCCGCCAGAGGCTAGGAGCGGCACGCCGACCGCAGATTGGCCCAGCGTCAGCGCGGATAGAGCTCGCCGGGGGCACGGTACCGTCCGCCCCGTCGGGGACCAGTCGAGGGAACGCAGACGACGAAAGCACGCGGTCGGGACAACATGACGAGGCCCGACCCCGAGAGGTCGGGCCCAGTCGTGAGACCTACGCTGCCGGACCGCCCACGAGGGTGATGGTGGCGGACTGCGCCGCTCCGGTCCCGCTGGTCCAGTCGATCGTGACCTTGTCGCCGACAGCTTGCTTCGCAATGAGCGAGCTGAG
>JAODMY010000084.1 GCA_025465535.1 Glaciihabitans sp. | reverse complement strand
GGTTATTTCAACGTTGGAACTGCTATATAGTTGGTCCGTGCCCACGGGGAGCGGAACGCACCCAGGCACCGCGGTAGCGATCTGACCAACGTTGGCCGAACTCCTTCGGGAGTACAGTTCATGCCGGCCGTCGGCACCCTAGCCGGCTTACCCGACTCACCCGACTCACGCTTCTCTGCGCCGCGCGCTAGCGTTCCTCCAAGGAGAAAATGGTGAGTCTGATCGACTTGTCACGCTGGCAGTTCGCGCTGACCGTTGTGTTTCACATGACGTTCCCCTCGATTACTGTCGGCATGTCTGTGTTTCTGAGTGTGATTTACGCCATGTACTGGCACACACAGAAGCCCGTCTACCTGCAGATGTTCCGCTTCTGGCGTCGCATCTTTGCCGTCGGATTCGCACTGGGCGTCGTTGCGGGCGCTGTGATCACGTTCCAGATGGGCCTGAACTGGGGCGTTTTCGGGGCCAAGACCGGCCCGATCATCGGCCCGATCATCGGGATGGAGGTCGTGACGGCATTCTTCGTGGAGGCCGGATTCATCGGCATCCTGCTCTACGGTGACGGTCGCGTTCGTCACATCACGATGTTCGCGTCGACTGTCATGGTCGCCATCGGCACCATCCTCTCGTCCACCTGGATCCTTGCCGCCAACTCCTGGATGCAGACCCCCGAAGGGTACGCGGTCAAGAACGGACAGTACGTCCCGACCAACTGGGCCGCGGCGATCTTCACCCCCGCGTTCGCGTGGCGCTTCCCGCACATGCTCCTCGCGGTGCTGATCTCCGGGGCGATCTTCATCGCGGGCATCGCCGCGTACTACCTTGTGAAGAATCGCGCCCACGGCGTCGCCCGCCGATCCCTTTCCATCGCTCTCGGCGTAGTGGCACTGCTGCTGCCCGTTCAGCTCCTCGTTGGTGACGGCGTTGCAGGAAACGTTGATATTCCGTACCAGATGTCTAAGCTCGAAGCGATCGAGGGCAACTGGCAGAACGGAAACACGGGCTGGATGATCTTCGACATCCCTGATCAGGCCGCGGCGAAGAACATCTTCTCGATCTCGATTCCCTGGCTTGGCAGTGCCATCAGCAAGGACCCAACCGGCAAGACCGCCACTCCAGGCCTTGACAATACGCCGGCGGCCGACCGTCCCGACATGGCGGCCACTTTCTGGGGCTTCCGTGCCATGTTCTTCTCGTCACTGTTCATGTTCGCCACGGCTTTCATCGGTGTCGTACTTAGGCTGCGGAACCGGTTGTGGGAGTCGAAGCGTTTCCACAAGTACGTCCTCTGGACGACTCCCATGGGCATCTTCGCGATTATCGGCGGCTGGGTCACCTCTGAGGCTGGTCGACAGCCGTGGGTGGTGTTCGGGCTGTTGCGGACCTCGGCTGCCGTATCCAAGTTAGCGCCGGGTACCGTGCTGTTCTCGGTAATCGGCTTCTCACTGATCTACCTGATCCTGCTGGGCTCCTACATTGCGTACATCGTTCACACGGTCAAGATCGGCCCGGAGCGGGACGACCCACGGGTCAGCCCCGATCTCACGCCTGAACTGATCGTCAATGCCGAGAAGTCCAACACGTTTGCCGTAGCCGGGGAGGTCTCACGATGACTATCATCTGGTTCCTTGTAGTCCTGTTCACCCTGACCATGTACATCGTCTTCGATGGCTATGACCTTGGCATCGGAGTCGCCACGCTGTTCGAGAGGAACCCCGGACGCAGGCGTCACATGATCGAACTCGTCGCCACCGGTTGGGATGGGAACGAAACCTGGCTCATCCTCATGGGAGTGGCGCTGTGGGGCGGATTCCCGCTCGCCTTCGGTGTGATCCTGCCTCACCTGTACCTGCCCCTGATCGTCACGTTGTTCGCGTTGATCGTTCGCGGTGGCAGCATCGAACTGATCTCTCAGCTGGAGAATCCTCCGCGGATTTTGAACTGGGTGTTCGGGATCGGATCGCTCGTTGCGGCGTTCGCACAGGGCTTCGCGCTCGGACAGCTGGCGTCAACGGCGCACATCGTTGACGGGGCCTACACGGGATCTGACGGAAAATTCCCGTGGTTCTCGATCCTTCTTGGAGCATCGGTCGCCGTGGCGTACACCGCCCTCGGCTACGCCTACCTCAAGCACAAGAGCGAAGGACAACTGCGCATCACGGCCGCGCGCCGCGGTGGAGTGGTCGCGCTGATCACCGTGGTCTTTGCGGCCGCGAGCCTCATCGCGATTGCGGGAACGGACGCGCCGCTGAACCTCGCAACAACCGGGCGTGCCTGGGCGTTCTGGGCGCTGATCGCCTTCGCCGTCGCCGGGGCTGTGACCACGGCTGTGAACTTCTCGCGTCGCACGGAGACTCATCCGCTGGCTGATGTCCTGCCGTTTGCCGGTCTCGCCGTCACAACGGTCGCCGTGCTGCTCGCGTTCACGGTCTCGCACTACCCCGTGCTCGTTCCCCCAGGATTAACTGTCATGTCGGCGGCAAGCCCCAGCGGCACGATGATCTTCCTGCTTGTCGGAATCGGACTCAACATTCCGCTGATCATCTTCTACCACTGGTTCGCGCACCGTGTTTTCAGCGGCAAGTTCCGAGGGCCGGTATCCCACGCCGCGCAGGCACCAATCCTCACAGGAGCACACAATGAGCACTAAGCAAACCGACAAGGTCAAGCCCCGCCGGAGCGCTCCGGCTCGGGTATTCGGCGGCATCGGCATCGGCCTTATTGGATTCGTCCTCTACTGGGTCTTTGACGGAATGTTCGACGGGTTCCCGAAGTACAACTCGTACTTCTGGACCTGGGTCGTGGTCATCGCCTTCGTGTTGTTCGGAGCATTCATCTGGATTCGCGACGAGCGTCGGCACATCGACGACGAGGACTAGATTGCGATGACGAAAAATAGATCGCCTCGAAAGCCCCGCGAGCGCAGCACCAGCGAGAGCTGGCTGGATGATGCCGCGGGGCCGGGCAGGCGATCTTTCGCCTCGTCGGGCAACCTGCTCGTGGTGGAAGGCGCGCTTCAGGCCGCCCAGTGGGCGGGCGTCGCGCTCGTCGCCCAGGGAGCACTGCAGCGCCAGGTCGAGTCGTTCGGCTGGGGCGTTTTCCTGATGCTGGTCGCTGGTCTTGCGGCGGTCGCGGTCGGTCGGATGGCCGACCGCGCCGCCCTCGCCGGGCGAATGGCAGTGGTCCAGGGAATTCGCCAGCGATTGATCGGGGCGCTCTTGCCGAGTCACGCTCGTAGGGTTACCCCCGAGCCGGCTGCGGCGGCGAACGCGGTGATCGAACTCTCCGAGCAGGTCGCCGAATACCACGCGGCGGTCATCCCGCTACGACGCCAGGCTCCCGCATCCATGGTGATCATCATGGTCATCATCGCCATTGTGAACTGGCCCGCCGTGATCGTGCTTTTGGTTTCGACCGCGCTCATTCCGCTGAACATGAAGCTGGCGGGGATATTCGCCCAGGACGGCAACGACCGCCACTTCATTGCAATGCAGCGGATGAGTGCCGTGGTGCTCGACAGCTTCCGCGGGCTGCACACCCTTGTGTCGCTCGGCGCGGTCGGTCGTCGGCGCGAGGACATCTCGGTTGCCTCGACCGAACTGACCAAGGCAAATCTCGACGTACTCAAGCGCGCATTCCTCTCCGGCGCCGTCATGGACACCGTTGTCACGTTTTCAATGGCGGTCAATGCGACCTACATCGGGTTGTCGCTGCTGCACTACGTCTCTGTCCCGGGGACTCCGCCGCTCACGCTCTTCGCCGGGCTGCTCGCGCTTGTCCTCATTCCTATGTACTTCACGCCACTGCGGCGCTCGGCCGCGGCCTTCCACGATCGTGAGCGCGCCAAGTCTGCGGCCAATATCCTGACCGGCATGCTCGCCAATGAGAGTGTGCGGGCCTCAGAAGCTCCGCAGGCGGCCGACTCGCGGCTCGCGTCCGAGTGGACCGCACCAGAAACGCCAGTCGGCGTTTCTCTTGAGAATGTCACCGTCGAGTCGGGCGATCGAGTCGTCTTTACGGTCGATCGACTCCACGCCGAACCCGGCGTGTGGACCGCAATCACCGGAATCTCCGGCGCGGGCAAGACCACGCTGCTTTCCATCATCGCTGGGCTGCGACCGACAACCGGATCGGTGACCTGGGTTCGCGACGATCTCATCGGGACGGAACACTTCGCAACGCCACCGGTGGTCGGAGAGAGTGCGTGGATTGGCCAGGCCACCGTGATCATCGAGGACACGCTGGCGGCAAACATCCGACTCGGTCGTGCAGACGCCAGCGATGAGGACGTCTTCAAGGCCGCAGCAGTAGCGGGTCTTCTGCCCGTTATCGATCGGGTGGGACTCGATGCCGTGATCGGCGACAGCGGGTGGGGTATTTCCACCGGGGAGGCGCGCCGAGTGGCAATCGCCCGGGCGGTGCTGTCGCGATCGCAGCTCTGGATCCTCGACGAGCCGACCTCGCACCTCGATGCCGCGACCGAAAAGCAGGTCTTGGACTCGCTGGTTACCGCGAGCCAAGGAAGCACCGTTCTCGTTGCCACGCACTCGCGCTTGGTCATCGAGCGTTCCGAGACAGTTTGGCGAATAGACGAGGGACGCGTTCAGACCCTCGCAGGACCGGTGGCAACCTCATGACAACGCTCGTTACTCCTCGCACCGCCTCAGATCCGCATGAAAAAGATAGACGCCGGCGCCCGGCGCGGCTTTCGCGTCTCGCGCTGCTGGGGCTCGCGCTCGCGGTACTCGCTGAGACAGGATCGCTGGGCCTGCTGGGCCTGTCCGGCTGGTTTATCGCAGCCAGCGCCGTCGCTGGAGCAACGCTCTTCAGCACCTTTTCGTATATTGCTCCGAGTGGTGGGGTGCGTAGTTTTGCTCTGCTGCGCATCGGCGCGAGCTATGGCCAGCGTCTCGTGCAGCATGCCGCCGTGCTTCGTGTTCTCGGAAAGATCCGCCTGGACTTCTTCACCGACGCCGCACGTGTGACATCAAAGCGCGCGCGTCCACTGCGGGATGGCAGCGTGCTCGATCGGGCTCTGAACGACACCGAGACCGAGAGCATGTCACTCATCACGGTGATCTCGCCCCTGACGGTGTTCATTGTCACCGGTGCCGCCAGTGTCGTCGTTGTCGCCATTGTGAGTCCGGCTGCGGGAGTAGTTCTTGCCGCAGCGGGGATCGCGTCAATTCTTCTTTCGTGGAACGCGGCGCGTCGAAAGGATCGGGAAGAGCGCGACGAACTTGTCCGTGCCGCAACTCGAGCGGAGCTCGTCACGGCCATTGATGCGTGGCCGGAGCTTGTCTCTCTTGGCGCGGCGGGACGACTCGCCGAGCGCAGCACAGAGGTTGTGGACCGCCTCGCCGCAGGCCAGGCGCGAGATCTCCGGCGCGTGTCGACTGGTCGCACTGGGGCTGGCGCGCTCACGGCTGTGGCGCTCGCGCTCATTGCCGGGGCGACCGTTTTCGTCGATCACGTCGGCGCACCCGGAGTTGCACTGGTTGTGCTGCTTGGCATGGGCATGCTCGGGGTTGCCGCCCGCACTGGCGAAGCATTCGATGCGCTGGCTGCAGTGCGGGCCGCGCGGAATCGCCGAATGAGTTTGGTCACGACGGCGACTTCCCCCGAGGCGGCCCTTCCCGGTATCTCGGTGGTGTTTGACGAACACGGGATGCGCTTCGACGACTATCACCTTCCCGAAAACGCGTTCCGCGCCACTGAACGCATCCTGTCCGGGAATATCAGTCGGGGCGGCGCGCTCGTCGTGACCGGCCCCTCCGGCAGCGGCAAGACAACCTTCCTCGAATCGTTGGGGGAGACCCTCGGAACCGATGCGGTCCAGGTTCCCGTCGACGACCACATTTTCACGGGCACCGTCGCGTCGAACCTGCGTCTCGCGCTCCCGGATGCCGACGATGAGCAACTCGTCGGGATCCTCCAGCAAATGCGTTTGACCGCCGCTGGCATTCATCCATCGACGCCAATCGGTGTTGCGGGTCGCGCACTCTCCGGTGGTGAGCAGACTCGACTTCGTCTCGCGCGCGCGGTGCTCGCCGAACCGCGAGTGCTCATCGCCGACGAGCCGATGGCAGGCCTCGACGAGAGCACGGCGCAGACCGTGTTGAAGACGTTGAGAACGAGCCTTCCGGACGCCGTACTCGTGCTGTCACTGCACTATATGGATCAGAGCGTCTACGACGCCCTCGGTGACGTGGAGCTCATCCACCTCGACTAACCGGAGGAGCGCCGGCTGGAGCAGACTCCCATTCCAGCGTTCTTCGGATGCGCGGATCGTCGTGAACTCGGCTCCGCGCCGCTAGAGATAGCGAAAGACCTCCCTGCGGACAGCGGACTATTGTCGCGCCCGTTTACCCAATCGTCATCTTGGTGCTACGCGGTGTCCATTCTTGTTTCTTACGGTGTCTAACGACGGTTAGATCAGGCTCTAAACAAGTAACTCATGGGAGTACATCATGATCCACAAATCTCGCGTGGCCATCGGGGCAGTCGTCCTCACCGCCACGGTTCTGTTGGCTGGTTGCACGAGCACGTCGGTCTCGCAGACGGGCTCCGTGTCGAAGGCGGTCGAACCTCTGGTGCTCTATGCAGCCGAGGCCTACGACGCCAACATGGGCAAGGCGTTCACCGCCAAGACCGGCATTCCGGTCAAGGTTGTCGACGACAGCACCGGCCCGCTCCTGACGAAGGTCGCAGCAGAGAAGAACAACCCGCAGTGGTCGTTGCTGTGGGTCGACGGCGACACGGCATTCGCTTCCCTCGATCAGCAGGGTGAGCTCTTGAAGTACCAGCCGACAGCCGCATACAACACCGTGGGCAAGGCGATCCTGCCGACCGACAATAGCTATTTCCCCACCGGCACAACCGTGATGGCGGCGCTGATCTACAACTCGGCGAAGGTCACGAGCGTACCCACGACGTACCAGGACCTCACGACGGCGGCATACCGCGGGCAGGTGGGCATGAACGATCCGTCGCAGTCCGGGCCGACGTATCCCTTCATCGCGGGCATCATGAACCAACTCGGCGGCCAGGCCGCGGGAGTCGCCGACGGTGAGGCGTATTTCAGCCAGCTCAAGTCGAACGGGCTGAAGGTGTACCCGACCAACGGTGACACCCTGCACGCTCTCGAGACCGGCCAGATCAACTACGGACTCATCCAGAGTTCCGCGGCGACGGGTGAGACCATCAACGTCAAGCCCACGTCCAAGTACGCGCCGAAGGTTGTATACCTCCCCAAGTCGACCCTGCTGCCGAGCGTGCTCGGTATCGACAAGGCCATTGACAAGACCCAGCAGGCCGAGGCGGAGAAGTTCGTGGACTTCGCGCTCTCGCCGGCTGGGCAGAAAGTGATGCAGGCGGCCGACACGGCTGGCGACTCGCTGTACTGGCCAGTAGTCAACGGGGTCACCGCGTTGAGCCAGCTGCCGACATTCCCGAGCGCCTACCAGCGCATCGATCCCACCTATTGGGGTCCGCTGCAGGCCAAGGTCGTCACGTGGTTCGACACGAGCATCAAGTAAGTCATCGCAATGATTGGGCTGGCTCGAACGACCATAAAAGGTGCGAGGCCTGACGCTCAAGTTCGCGTAGCGGTGCCGACGACGGATGATGTCCTCGGCACCGCAGCGCCACTTGATCTGTCCCAACTCGCGCCACTTCCCCCGGTCGCTCGATCCTCGTGGTTCGGCCGGACCCGAAGGATCGGCGGACGATTCAATCCGATCACCGTGTTCTGGCTGTTGATCGTCGCCATCCTGATCCTGCCCATCGCGCTCTTTCTTGCGGTCGCGTTCAGTCCGCGTCTCCTCGACCAGGGCACCCAGTGGTTCACGCTGTCGGCATTCGCCGGAGCGGTGAACAGCGACCTCCTGCTCGGGATGCTGCACTCGCTGATAATCGGCATAACCACCGCAGTCATCTCCGCGGCGATCGGCTTCGCGCTGGCCTGGGTCGTCCTCCGCACGAACGCACCGGGGCGAAGGATCTGCACCGGCGTAGTCTTCGCGCTGCTGCTGACGCCGTCCTATCTCATTGCGCTCGGCTGGGAGCGGCTCGTCGAGCCGAACGGAGTGCTCGAGGTGCTCGGTTATGACGCGACCTGGGCGCGCGACGTGATCTATGGACCGGTCGGAATCGTCGTCGTCCTGACTGTCAAAGGACTTCCGTTCGCTTATC
Source organism: Glaciihabitans sp. (assembly GCA_025465535.1). Lineage (GTDB taxonomy): Bacteria > Actinomycetota > Actinomycetes > Actinomycetales > Microbacteriaceae > Galbitalea. Next base: position 2,943 of record JAODMY010000084.1, on the reverse strand, counting down.
TCGCGATCTCGAACGCGATGCGAGGACTCGGGCACGAGTTCGAGGATGCGGTGCGAGTTCACGGCGGCGGGCCGATCGCTTCCCTGCGCATCGTCCTTGCACTCCTTGCCCCGGCGGTATGGTCCGCGTTGGCCATCGTCTTCGCGGAATCCGTGAGCGACTTCGGCGTGGCATCGACGCTCGCCAACGACGCGCACTTTCCCGTCGCAACTTATTCCCTGTACAACGCGGTGCAGGCGTTCCCGGTCAATTTCCCCGTGGCGTCGGCTGTGAGCTGGGTGCTGCTGGTTCTCGTGATCCTCGCCCTCCTCGCCCAGAACCGTGCTCTTCGCGGGCGGAGCTACCGCGTTCTCGGTGGGCGCAGCAGGCAGGTCATCCGGGTGCAGCTCTCGCGCGGTGCGAAGATCGCCTCCACCGTGGCGCTGCTCGTGCTCCTGGTCATTTCGCTCGGCGTCCCGACGTTCGGCGCGATCTCCGCCTCCCTGATCGACGGTCTCGGTTCGCTTGCGGGAACGCACCAGTGGAGCCTTGCCAACTATCAACGCGTCATCGTGAGCCCGGATCTCAGCCAGCCACTGCTGTACTCGGCCGAACTCGCTGCGATCACCGCGACGGTGACGCTCGTGCTCGCGGTTGTCTGCGCGCGGCTGCTCGCCAACAAGGGAGGGAGCGTCGGCGGTCGCGTCCTCGACCTCGTGTTGCTTGCGGCGGTCGCCCTGCCGGGCATCGTGTTCGCGGCAGGGTACATCTTCGCGTACAACCTGCCTCTGACGAATGCGCTCGGCATCCATCTGTACGGGACGACCACGCTGCTGGTTTTGGCCTATCTGGCGACGGCTCTGCCATCCACATCGCGGGTGCTGGTCGGCACGATGAGTCAGATCCAGGAGTCGATGAGCCACGCGTCGCGCGTGCACGGCAGCGGTCCCATCCGATCGTGGCTGACGATTGTGCTCCCGGTGACGGCGCGGCCGTTGCTCTCGGCGTGGTTGCTCACGTACACGGCGACGCTTCTCGAGTTGCCGGTGTCGCAGCTTCTGGCGCCGCCGGGGGAGATGCCGATCTCAGTGGGAATCACGACCGCCCTGAGCAAGTACGACTACGGCGGCGGAACAGCCATGGAGGTCCTCGCGATCCTCTCCGCCCTTGCGGTCGTCGGGGTCGGCTATCTGCTCTTCAAGCTCATTGCGCCAGTCGGCTGGCGTCGGATCGGGAGGTCGGCATGACAATCATCGAACGAAAAAAAGTAGATGTTGGTACCGGCGTCGAGCCGGTCGCGGGCGCCGTTTCCGCACCCAGCGGGCATCGGGTTCGCGTTCGCGGGGCACGCAAGCGCTATGGTGCGGTCGAGGCTCTCGCCGGGATCGACCTCGACATTGAAGTCGGCAAGTTCATGGTGCTCCTCGGGCCATCGGGATCGGGAAAGACGACGCTGCTCCGCGGCATCGCTGGAATCGAGCGCTTCGACGCCGGCACTGTGCACTTTGGGGACAATCCGATCAGCGGCGGACAGAAGCACGCTCCGGCCGAGCGGCGCGACCTGTCGATGGTCTTTCAGGACTACGCCCTCTGGCCCCACCTGACTGTGGAACAAAACGTTGGCTACGCGCTTCGTCGTCGCCGCCTTGATTCGCACACTCGCCGAAAACTCGTAAACGAAACCCTCGAGCGGGTTGGACTCGACGCCAAGCTCGAAAGCTATCCGGGCGAGCTCTCTGGTGGCCAGCAGCAGCGCGTTGCCCTCGCGCGCGCCCTGGTCGCGCGGCCGGCGCTTCTGCTATTCGACGAACCCCTCTCGAACCTCGATGCGGACCTTCGCGAGAGGCTGCGAGTCGAGATCGCGACTCTCACCCGCGAGTCCGGAGCGACGGCGCTGTACATCACGCACGATCAGTCCGAGGCCTTCGCGCTGGCGGATGAGATCGGCGTGCTTCGGGCGGGCCTTCTCGAGCAGCGGGGGACCCCCGAGGACATCTTTCGCAGTCCGGCGACGCAGTTCGTCGCCCGATTCACCGGCATTGCCGGATCATTCGTCGGGCGCGCGGTCGGCGACCGTGACGGATATTTCCGGGTCAGGGTGGGCGATCACGAGCTGTCGTGCCGAGCGGCGGCTGGCGTCACCCCTGGCAGCCTCGTCGACCTTCTCATCCGTCCGACGGCGAGTTCCCTTGGGGAGCGTCTCGGTGATCAACCAGCGCAGATTCCGGGGACCGTGGTCGACATCGCTTTCCGTGGGAGGGGCTACGAGCACGTGATCGAATCTGCCTACGGCCAGCTGACCTCGGTGTTCGATACCCACCCGTGGGCTCGTGGTTCGGCGTGCGCTATCCGAATCGATCCGGATGGGTGTATTGCCTACCCGCAACCATAAAGCTAACAACTGTTAGACTTGTCGAACAACGAACACCTGTATTTCTAATTAACCTAACGAAAGAGTCTCGATGAACGACGGAGCCCTTTTCCTGGCGGTGCTATTGGCCTGTGCGGTCGAGGCCGTTGAGGCGACAACCATTGTGCTGGCAGCTGGCACGGCACGCAACTGGCGGTCCGCGATGACCGGTGTTGTTGCGGGCATCGTGGTCCTCGCGATCGTCATCGCGGTGGCAGGCCCAGCGATTTCACTGCTGCCCCTCGGCGCACTGCGACTTGTTGTCGGTGGTCTGCTTTTGGTCTTCGGCCTGCAGTGGATCCGCAAGGCGGTGCTCCGGGCCAGCGGGTACAAGCCCTTGCACGACGAGCAGAAGATCTACGACAAGCAGTTCCAGGCGGCGCGGAACGCGAAGTCGGAATCCCGTTTCGGCGTCAGCGACTGGTACGCGTTCACTCTCGCTTTCAAGGGTGTGCTCCTTGAGGGCCTCGAGGTCGTATTCATCGTTCTGACCTTCGGCACGAACCAGCACAACGTGCCACTCGCGGCTCTCGCCGCTGTGGTCGCCATCGTCG
>JAODMY010000078.1 GCA_025465535.1 Glaciihabitans sp. | reverse complement strand
GGGCAGGTGATCGAATCGATCAACTGGCTCGGCGACGCGATCGAAGCGTCGATGGCCGCGCACTCCCGGGAAGTCCAGGCGTGAGCGGCACTTCGACAACACAGAAACCGACCGATTCGCGCTGGGTCCGCCGCCTCTGGCAGTACATGCTGCGCCACCGTCGAAGCGTCGTCATCTCACTTGGGGCAGCCCTGCTCGGCAGCGCGTGCCAGGTCGTCGTCCCGCTGATCGCCCGCCAGATTGTGGATGGCGTCATCGTCGCGAAGAACTCGCCTCTGCTGCCGTGGCTCGTGCTGCTGATCGTGCTCGCCGCGGCCACGTTCGGCTTCTCCTACCTGCGTCGCTACCGCGGCGGCAGGGTCGCGCTCGAGGTGCAGAACGACCTGCGCAACGACATGCACGATCACCTTCAGGCCATGGATTTTGCCAGCCTCGACCGCATGTCGACCGGCCAGCTGGTCTCTCGCGCGAACTCGGATTCGACGCTCGTGCAGGGCCTCCTGAACATGCTGCCGATCATGAGCGGCAACGTCATCCTGATGCTGCTGTCGCTCGTGGTGATGTTCTTCCTGTCGCCGCTGCTCGCGATCGTGAGCCTGATCGTGACGCCGCTTCTCGTGATCACCTCGTATCGGATGCGCAAGCGCGTCTTCCCCGCGAGCTGGGACGCGCAGCAACACGAGGGCGAGGTCGCCCAGATCGTCGATGAGGATGTCAGCGGCGTTCGCGTCGTCAAGGCGTTCGGCCGTGAGTCGCGCGAGGTTCAACGGATCGTGGATGTGTCGACCGCGCTGTACGGATCGCAGATGCGCTCGGTGCGCATCCAATCCCGCTACCAGCCGCTGCTCGAAGCAATTCCGACGCTGGGCCAGGTCGCCGTCCTCGCGTTCGGTGGCTGGCTGACCCTCAACCACGAGCTCACGATTGGCACGTTCCTCGCGTTTTCGGCCTACATCGCGCAGCTGGTCGCACCCGCTCGACAGCTTGCCGGCATCCTGACTATCGGCCAGATGGCACGCGTAGGGATCGAGCGGATCTTCCAGCTTCTTGACCGTCCATCGGCCATCGCGGATGCGCCGGACGCGGTCGATCTGCCGACCACCAACAATTCGGTCGACGGTGCTGTGTCCGCCGACAACATCGCCGGCGGCGACATCCGCTTCGACAACGTCACCTTCGGCTACGGCGCAGAGCCCGTACTCGACGGATTCGACCTGCACATCACACCGGGGGAGCGCGTCGCGCTCGTCGGTCCGAGCGGCTCGGGAAAGTCGACGGTCGCGGCCCTCGTCTCTCGGTTCTACGATCCGAACGAGGGCTCGGTCTCGGTCAACGGAATCGACGTGCGGAAACTGCGGCTGAAGTCGCTGCGCTCCGACATCGGCGTCGTGTTCGAGGAGAGCTTCCTGTTCTCGGATTCGGTGCGCTCCAACATCGCCTACGGGCGTCCGACCGCCAGCGACGCCGAGGTCGAAGCGGCGGCTCGCGTCGCCGCGGCCGACGACTTCATCCGGGACCTGCCGCGCGGATACGACACCGTCGTCGGCGAACGGGGCCTCTCGCTGTCGGGAGGGCAGCGGCAGCGCATCGCGATCGCGCGGGCGATCCTGGCCGACCCCGGCATCCTCATCCTGGATGATGCCACGAGCGCGATTGACGCGCGCACCGAGGAATCGATTCACGACGCGCTGCGCGACGTGCTCGACACGAGGACCGTCCTGCTCATCGCGCACCGCGAATCGACGCTGCGTCTCGCCGATCGCATCGTCGTGATGGATCACGGGCGCGTGCTCGAGGAGGGCACGCACGACGAGCTCACCGAGTCCAGCGCGACGTACCGGACGCTCCTGTCCGGACTGGATGAGGACGTTGCCGCCGCGGTCGCGGTCGGCAGCATCGAGGCACTGGCGACGCTGACCGCGGTGCATGTCGAAAACACAGGCAAGACAGAGGCGGCCTGGACCGCGGGTTCGCAGTCGACGACCAACACCTCGATGCCGGCGGCCGGCGGCCTCGGCATGGGGCTCGGCGGGGGCGGCGGCCGCGGTGGTGGGCGCGGCATGAGCGCGATGTTCGCCGCGACGCCGGAGCTTCTCGCGAGCGTTGCCGCGCTCGGGCCGGTACGCGATGTGCCGGTCATCGACCTTACGAAGGAGACCGTTCAGGATCGCTCGTTCTCGCTGCCGCGCCTGCTCGCCGAGTTCCGCAAACCGCTGCTTTTGGGACTTGCGCTGGTCATCATCGACGCGGTCGCGGGCCTCGCAGGTCCATACCTGGTCAAGACCGGAATCGACGGCGGGGTAGAGAGTGGATCCGCTGGCATCCTGTTCCTCGCCTCCGGGCTGTTCCTTGTCGTGACCCTCGCCGACCTGATCGACGAAATCGCGGAGACCTTCGTGACCGGGCGCATCGCCCAGCGGGTCATGCTGTCGCTGCGCATCCGGATCTTCTCGCAGCTGCAACGCCTCTCGCTCGACTATTACGAGCGCGAGATGGGCGGGCGGATCATGACCCGGATGACGACGGATGTCGATCAGTTCGAGTCGCTCATCCAGACCGGACTTCTGTCCGCGCTGGTCGCCATCGTCACATTCGTCGGAGTCGGGGTCGCCCTCCTCGTGGTGAATGTCGAGCTCGGGCTCGCGACCCTGACGGTCGTCATCCCGCTCGCGATTGCGACCGTGATCTTCCGACGGAAGGCCGCGGTCCTCTACGACCTGTCGCGTGAGCGGATCGCGATCGTGAACGCCGACTTCCAGGAGAGCCTGTCCGGAGTCCGCGAATCGCAGGCCTTCGTGCACGAGGCAGAGACGATGAAGCGGTTCCACGGCCTTGGCGCCCGGTACCTCGAGTCCCGCGTCGCGGCTCAGCGCCTCGTTGCGACTTACTTCCCGTTCGTGCAGTTCCTCTCGGGTGTCGCCGACGCGATCGTGCTCGGGGTCGGCGCCGTGCTCATCGGAGAGGGGCACATCACGGCTGGTGTGCTCATCGCGTTCATCCTGTACGTCGACATGTTCTTCTCGCCCATCCAGCAGCTGTCGCAGGTGTTCGACGCCTGGCAGCAGACGCGGGTGTCGGTCGGCCGGATCTCCGACCTGATGGCGCTGGACACGTTGACGCCCGCGGCATCCAATCCGGTCGATCCGGGCCGACTGGATGGCGCGCTGTCGCTGAACGGTGTGCGATTCAGCTATCCCGCGGTGAGCACGACGGCCCCGCACCGGGTCGGGCCCGCGGATTCGCACCTTCTCGTCGCCGAAGATGCCGCCTTCGTGAAGCCGCCCGAGGCGCTCCGCGGGATCGACCTGACGATTGCGGCGGGCGAAACGCTCGCCCTCGTCGGCGAGACCGGGGCAGGCAAATCCACAGTAATGAAGCTCGTTGCCCGGTTCTACGACGCGGACGAGGGTGCAGTCCTCGTCGACGGAATGGATGTGCGCGGGCTCGATCTCCCGAGGTTCCGCAAGCAGCTCGGCTATGTACCGCAGGAGGCATTTCTCTTCACCGGGTCCGTGCGCGACAACATCGCCTACGGTCGGCCGGAGGCAACGGATGCCGAGGTCGAGTCGGCCGCGAGAGCGGTCGGCGCCCACGAATTCGTCGTCGAACTCGACGGCGGCTACCTGCACGAGTTGTCCGAGCGTGGCCGCTCACTGTCCGCCGGCCACCGCCAACTGATCGCTCTGGCGCGGGCCGAGCTCGTGGATCCGGCCATCCTGCTGCTCGACGAGGCGACATCCAACCTCGATCTCGCGACCGAGGCGCGAGTGGCCGCGGCGATGCAGCGAGTATCACATGGTCGCACGACGCTCGTCATCGCCCATCGGCTGCAGACCGCGCGAACCGCCGACCGCATCGCGGTGCTGCACGACGGCACGATCGTCGAGGTCGGATCGCACGAGGAGCTGCTTGAGCTCGGCGGCCGCTACGAATCCATGTGGCGGGCGTTCGCGGCCGTCGCAGAGTAATCGCGGCACCGGCAATTCCGTCGGCAATTTCCCTGTCTGCCCCCGGGTGATGCGTCTGCCCCCGTACGTACGGGGGCAGACACTGCTTGGTAGCTGGAGCAGCGTCAGGCGAGCGAGGGGATGGCGCGGCGCGACCGCGATGCCGCAGCCAGCACCGCGAGCAGGTCGGCGGTGTCGTCCCAGCCGATGCAGGCATCCGTGACGCTCTTGCCGTAGACAAGCGGGACATCCGGCGCGGCATCGCGTGAGCGAGCCGGCGCCGCATCCGGCAGTTCCTGCCGACCGGACTCGAGGAAGCTCTCGATCATGATGCCGGCGATGGGGTTGGTTCCGTTCGACTTGCCGGCGGCGACCTGGGCCGCGAGCTCGCGCACGACTCCGATCTGCCGCACCTCGCTCTTGCCGCTGTTCGCGTGGCTGGCGTCGATGACAAGGCGCGGAACCTGACCGGCGCGCTCGAGCATGGCAACCGCATCCTCGACCTGCGGGGTCGAAAAGTTCGGTCCGCCGCGGCCGCCACGCAGGATGATGTGCGCCGCGTCATTGCCCGTGGTCGAGACCATCGCGGCGTATCCGTCGTCGTCCACGCCGAAGAAGACCTGCCGCTTCGAGGCGACCGTGCAGCCGTCGATCGCGACCTGGATGTCGCCGTCGGTCGCGTTCTTGAAACCGACCGGCATCGAGAGACCCGAGGCGAGTTGGCGGTGGATCTGGCTCTCCGTCGTCCGCGCGCCGATCGCGCCCCAGCTCACGGCATCCGCGATGTACTGCGGAGTTGTCGGCTCGAGGAACTCGCAGCCGACCGCGAGCCCGGTGTCGAGGATGTCGAGGAGCAGCTTGCGGGCGATCCGGAGCCCGGCCTCCCCGTCGTGCGAACCGTCGAGGTGTGGATCGTTGATGAGCCCCTTCCAGCCGCCGGTCGAGCGCGGCTTCTCGAAGTAGACGCGCATGACGACAAGGAGTTCCGGATGCCGCGCCGCCTCGATCGCCAACCGCTGCGCGTAGTCGAGGGCCGCGATCGGATCGTGGACGCTGCAGGGGCCGACGACGACCAGGAGACGCGGGTCGTCCCCGCGGAGCACGGCAGCGACATCCGCCCGGCTGCGTTCGACGAGTGCTTCGCGGATCGGGCCGAGCGGAAGCTCGGCGCGCAGGTCTCGCGGCAGTGGCAGTCGCTGGATCGAGGTGACGCGGAGGTCCCGTGTCGAGGTCATGATGTTTCCCGTTCCGGCGGGAGCCTCCCGGCAAGCCCGCCTGGCCGTAATCGGCTCATTTAATGGCGAAAGGCAGAAACGATTCGTTTCTGCCTGTTGGCTTGGAGAGGAGTGGTCAGCGCGTCAGACCGTCGGCTCCCAAGCCAACGAACGATACGTATACCAACGGTTTCCCATGACGGTGACTGTAGCTCTTGGAACAAAACGACGTCAAATCGC
>JAODMY010000045.1 GCA_025465535.1 Glaciihabitans sp. | reverse complement strand
CCGACCAGCTACGAAAACGACGTGGACGGCGCCCCGAGCGGATCCGCAGACGACAAGACGAAGCCACCGACCTCCGGCTTGTAACCGGCGAGGGTTGAACCTTCGGAGCGTGGATTTCGTTGTAACTGGGTAAGACGGTTTGCGCCGTCCGTTCGAGTGCACTGTCGCAGTTCGGAAGGATTCGAAAAGCCCATGTCGCCAGCCAATCGCCCGGCGAGCACCCGTGCTACGGTCGGAAAATGACGCGCATTGCGGCAGTGGCGCCGGTGGTCCCGGGCTACTCGTACAGCCAGGCCGAGATCACGGCCGAGCTCGCGCCGCTCATCACACACCAGGATTCGCACCGGATCGTCCTCGAGCGGATGCACGCCAACAGCGGCATTCTGACCCGGCACACCGCGCTCCCGCTCGAGCGCTATCGCAGTCTCGGTGGCTTCCGGGAGACCAACCAGATCTTCGTCGAGGTTGCGACCGAGCTCGCGGGTCGTGCGCTGTCGATCGCGCTCGATCAGTCCGGGCTCGAGCCGAGGGACGTCGACTACCTGATCTTCACGTCGGTTACTGGAATCTCCGCGCCATCCATCGACGCGCTCCTGATCTCGCGACTCGGCCTACGCCCTGACATCAAGCGGCTTCCGTCGTATGGACTCGGCTGTGTCGCCGGGGCGAGCGGGATCGCGCGGGTGCACGACTATCTTGTCGGTCATCCCGATGAGGTCGGCGTGCTGATCGCGGTCGAGCTGTGCTCGCTCACGCTGCAGCGCAATGACTCGTCGATGGCCAACTTCGTCGCGAGCGGACTCTTCGGGGATGGCGCTGCCGCCGTGGTCATGGTCGGCGACAACCGCGCGGAGCCTGGCCCGACCATCGTTGACACCCGCAGCTACGTCTATCCGGACAGCGAGGGGGTCATCGGATTCAACGTCGGAGGATCGGGATTCGAGATCGTTCTCACCTCGGAGGTCGCCGAGGTGATTGCGAGGAACTTCCCGGCCAATGTCGCGGGATTCCTCGCCGACAACGGCCTGACCCAAAGCGATATCGACGCCTGGTTCGCGCATCCGGGTGGACCGCGAGTCCTCGAGGCGTTCGCCGATTCGCTTCGCCTGACCGAGGACGCGTTCGACCTGAGCTACTCGTCGCTCGCCCGCGTCGGCAACCTGTCGTCGGCATCCGTCCTGCACGTGCTGGCCAGCGGATTCGAGCAGGATGCCGGAAGCCGCGGCCTGCTGTTCGCGGTGGGCCCAGGCGTCAGCGCGGAGTTCGTGCTGCTCGAGTGGCCGGCGTGATCCTCTTCTTCGGGTTCGTGCTTCTGACCGGGGTCGAGCGCCTCGTCGAGATGATGGTGTCGACCCGGAATGCGCGCTGGGCGTTTGCGCGCGGCGGCGTGGAGCACGGCAGGCGGCACTTCCCCTGGATGGTCGCCCTGCATTTCGGGCTGCTGGCCGGCGCGCTCGCCGAGGTGTTCCTGTTGCACCGCCCGTTCATTCCGGCACTCGGCTGGCCCATGCTGGCCATAGCCCTCATCTGCCAGACCGGACGCTGGTGGATCATCGGCACGCTCGGCCACCAGTGGAACACACGCGTCATCGTGGTGCCGGGCCTCGGGCGGGTGAATCGCGGGCCGTACCGTTTTCGCTGGCTACCGCATCCCAACTACCTGATCGTCGCGATCGAGGGCATCGCGCTTCCGCTGGTCTACACGGCGTGGATCACGGCGCTGGCTTTCACGGTGCTGAACGCGATCCTGCTTCTGGGGTTCCGCATTCCGACCGAGGACCGCGCCCTCAAGGCGCTCGTCGTTACTGCGTCGTAGCGGGCGGCGTCTGGGTGGGTGTCGGCGTGGGTGCTGGCGAGGGTGTCGGCACGCTTGTTGCGGCGAGCGGTGCGACAGTGGCGGCTTCCGGCGACGCGGGCACCTCAAAGGTCGACTGGTTTGGTTCGCTCGTGATTGCGTTGATGTCTGCGCACGGCGGCTGGGCCAGGGGGAACACGTTCCATGCGAGTCGGCCGGGCACGGCGGCGCTCGGAACAAAGCAGACGTCGCTCGTATCGGTGCTGTAATGGGCGGACTCCTGGCTCGGATCCGCCGCGGCGCTGAGCGGATGCCCGTCCTGGTCGAAGAGCTGCACCCCGGTGAGCGGCTGGCCGTTCGAGTCGTAGGCAAAGACATTCCACACGGGGCTGCCGTTCATCAGGAGTCCCGTGCTGCTCAGGTCACCGGTGCTTGAGTCGGCGTAGCTCGCACTCGGGTTGGTCGCGAGCGAAAGGCCCCAGGCGACCGCGAATGGAACCGTGATGATCACCACGACATTGACGGCGGTCAGGAGGTATCGCATCCACCGCCGAGGCAGCCACTTGCCGCGACCGAATTGCACGCTGGCGATCAGCAACACGGTGCCGACAAAGACATTGAACGGATTGATGGGTGCGGCGGATAGCGCTCCGTCGAGCGCGGCGATGATCATGTACGCGGCCCAGGCGCGGAACAGCCACCACAGCGGGCGGAGCGACTCGAAGAACGCGCCGAGGCGACGCAGGACCGCGTGCTCCTTCGGGAGCTGGCGGAAGTCCCGAAGCACCTCGCGCCACGACTCGGGCAATGATTCACTTCTCGGTGTCGTCCGCGCGGCCGGCGCAAGGCCCGCAGCCGAGCGAAGCTCCTGCGCGTAGGCGACGGGATCGCCGAGGTCGAGCGACTCGGTATCCTCGGCCCGCTCGGTGAGGTCGGCCTCGAGACCGTCGGTGAGATCCTCGACCTCGTCAGCGGGCAGATCGGCGAGGGCGGCACGGACGGCGCTCGCGAAGGCCGCGACCTCCGAGGAGAGTGTTGTGGTTGACATCTACTTTTCTCCGATCTTCCGGACGGCGAGCGGTCGGTTCGTCGTGTCGAGCAGTCCGTTCATGGTGGTTGCGAACTCGGCCCAGCTCTCGCGCTGGGCTGCGAGCATCGCCCGGCCCTGACTGTTGATGCCGTAGTACTTGCGGTGCGGTCCGCCGTCGGAAGGCACGACGTAGCTCGTGAGAGCTCCCGCGTTGTAGAGCCGCCGCAGTGTTCCGTAGACGGACGCGTCGCCGATCTCCTCGAGGCCGGCGGAGCGCAGGCGGCGCACGACGTCGTATCCGTAGCCATCCGCATCCTGGATGGCGGCCAGCACCGCGACGTCGAGCACCCCCTTGAGCAATTGGGTCGAATCCATCTGTGGCGCCCTTCGATCGAGATCGTGTCCGGCTGATGTGCTGTTAACGCGGCAACACTACTGCGCAATGCACACTACCGCGGGATGCGACACGCCCGCTAGCGGCTGCCCCCGTGTTAGGTTCCCCCAATGGATGCCGCCGCGCCCGACTGTGACGTCGCCATCGTGGGCGGCGGACCGGTCGGCCTCGTCGCCGCGATCGAAGCGCGCCTCGCCGGACTGACGGTCATCCTGATCGAACAGCGTGACGGCACGATCGACAAGGCCTGCGGCGAGGGGCTCATGCCGGGGGCGCTGCCCATCCTCGATCGCCTCGGGGTGGATCCTGCCGGGATGCCGATCCTCGGCATCACCTACAACCAGGGCGGTCGCTCGGTGACGCACCATTTCGACGGCTCGCCCGGGCGCGGCGTGCGGCGAACGACGCTGCACGAGGCGCTGTCGAAGCGCGCCGACGAACTCGGCGTCGTGAGGCTGACGGCAAAGGTCGAGGGCGTCGAAGCCACCGAGACGGGTGTGATCGTGGCGGGAATTGCCGCGCGCTACCTGCTCGCCTGTGACGGCCTGCACTCGACGGTCGCCCGCGTCGTCGGTCTCGCAAGGCCCGCGCCGAAGAGCCGCCGCCGTTACGGAATTCGCCAGCACTATTCGCTGCGGCCGTGGGGCGACACGGTCGAGATCTACTACGGGGCGCGCGCCGAGGTCTACGTCACGCCCATCGCCGAGAACGAGGTCGGCGTCGCGATTCTCGGACGCCGGAACACCGACTTCGACACCACAGTCGCGGCGATCCCGGCCCTCGCCTCCCGCCTGGCGGGGGCGCCGCTGACCAGTTCGCGCAAGGGCGCCGGCCCATTCAGGCAGCGAACTCGGGCTCGGACGGCGGGGCGCGTCCTGCTGGTGGGGGACGCATCCGGCTACGTGGATGCGATCACGGGTGAGGGCCTCCGGCTCGGATTCGCGCAGGCGGCGGCAGCGATCGACTGCGTTCTCGCCGATCGGCCGCGCGACTACGAGAAGGCGTGGAAGCGAATCACCCATGACTTTCGCGTCACGACCAACGCGCTCGTGTTCGCCGCGACGAGCCCGCTGCGGCGCGGAATCGTTCCGCTGTCGGCGCTGCTACCCGGCCGGTTTGGTGCCGTCGTCGAGAGTCTCGCTCGCTGACACCTCGCGCTGGTCCGGACCGTTGTATTCACTCAGGGGGCGGATGAGCGAGTTGGATTCGAGCTGCTCCATGATGTGCGCCGTCCAGCCGACGACGCGGCTGGCGACGAACAGCGGCGTGAACATCGGGGTATCGAAGCCCATCAGGTGGTACGCCGGGCCGCTCGGGTAGTCGAGGTTCGGTTTGATGTTCTTCGCGGATGCCATCCCGGCCTCGAGCGCGTCGTAGAGGTCGCCGAGATCCTGGGCCTGGTACTCGACAACGAGCGTGTCGAGCGCGGCCTTCATCGTGGGGACTCGCGAGTCGCCGTTCTTGTAGACGCGGTGACCGAAGCCCATGATCTTGCGCTTGTCGGCGAGGGCCTTCGTGAGCCAGGCATCCGTCTTCGCCGCCGTTCCAATCTCGTCGAAGGTGTGCATGACGGCTTCGTTCGCGCCCCCGTGCAGCTGCCCCTTGAGCGCACCGATCGCACCGACGACGGCAGAGTACAGGTCCGCCAGCGTCGAGGTGATGACCCGCGCGGTGAACGTCGAGGCGTTGAACGAGTGCTCCGCGTACAGGATCATCGAGACGTCGAACGCGTTGACGACCACCAGATCCGGGACCTCGCCGAACGTCATGTGCAGGAAGTTCGCCGAATAGCCGAGGTCCTCGCGCGGCTCGATGAGCGCTTCACCGTGACGACGACGCTGGTCGTAGGCGACAATCGCGGGCAGCTGCGCGAGGAGTGCGATCGACTTGCGCAGGTTGTCCTTCGGGCTGGAATCCTCGGTCTCTGGATCGCGGGCGCCGATGACGCTGACGGCCGTCCGGACGACATCCATCGGATGCGACGTCGGCGGCAGTTCGTCGATGATGCGCTTGACGATCGGGTCGAGCGGGCGGAGCGAGCGCTCGAGTTGCTCGAACTCGGCCCGCTGCTTCGGCGTCGGCAGCTCCCCGTACCAGAGGAGGTACGCCACCTCCTCGAAACTGCAGCGCGCAGCGAGCTCCTGAACCGGGTAGCCGCGGTAGAGCAGCGAGTTGGTGTCGGGATTGACCTTCGAGATCGCCGTCGTGTCGACGACTACTCCGGCCAAGCCCTTGTGGATGTCTGGCATTTTGCTCCTTCGCGCTGCGATTGTTGCCGCAGTCTCACCGTATCCCGGTTGGAATGGGGAAGTTGAATACGCTGGTGTCGAACGCGCTGTAGTCCTCGTAGTCGAGCAGCTCATACAGCCGGGCACGGGTCTGCATCTGAGGCACGACCGACTCGAGAGTCCCCGTCTCGCGCAGGGTGTCGAGTCCGCGTTCGGCCTCGCCCATGGCCAGCCGAAGCAGGCTCACTGGATAGATGACGATGTTGATTCCGACATCCGCCAGCTGCTGCTTGGTGAACAGCCGGCTCTTGCCGAATTCGGTCATGTTCGCGAGGATCGGCACGTCGACGGCCTTCCGAACTGCCTCGAACTCGGCGAGGTCCGCCATGGCCTCGGGGAAGATCGCGTCGGCTCCCGCATCCACCAGCTGCTTCGCGCGGGTGATGGCGGCCTCCACTCCGTCGATCGCGCGGATGTCGGTGCGCGCCATGATCAGCAGGTTCGGGTCGCGGCGCGCGTCGGCCGCGGCACGGATGCGCTTGGTGGCGGTGTCGGCGTCGACGACGGCCTTGCCGTCGAGGTGCCCACAGCGCTTCGGGTTGACCTGGTCTTCGATGTGCAGGCCAGCGACCCCCGCATCCTCGAGGCTCTGGATGGTGCGGGCCACGTTCATGGGTTCGCCGAATCCGGTATCGGCATCGACGAGGCTCGGCAGGTCGGTCATGCGCGAGATCTGTTGCGCGCGGCCGGCGACCTCGGTCAGCGTCGTGAGCCCGATATCCGGGAGGCCGAGGTCCGCTGCGATCACGGCGCCCGAGATGTAGACACCGTCGAAGCCCTTGTCCTCGATGAGCTTGGCGCTCAGTGGATTGAACGCGCCAGGCAGCTGCAGGATGTCGCCGCTCGCGAGTCGCGCGCGGAAGGCGACACGCTTGTCGGCCGGTGTGATTTTCGAGTAGAGCACTAGAAGAGTCCCTTCGGGGAAGCCGTGATGTTCGGTGAGACCACAGTGAGGCCGTCGAGTTCCGCGGCCGTGAGCTCCGGGAGTCGCTGGACCAGCTCGAGGAAGCGCTCGATCTCGGCCGGATCGAGCACGCCATCGCTAAGCGTTCGGAACTTACCGATGTACTGCTCGCGCGCGAACGGGCGGGCGCCGAGAGGATGCGCGTCGGCCACGGCGATCTCGTCGACGAGGCGCGTACCGTCGGCGAGGTCGATCTCGACGCGGCCGCCGAACGCCTTCTCCTTCGGGTCGAGCGAGTGGTAGCGGCGGGTCCACTCCGGATCTTCCGCGGTCGTGATCTTGTTCCACAGCGCGACGGTGTCGGGGCGCCCCGCTCGCTCCGGAGAGTAGCTGCGCTCGTGCTGCCACTCGCCATCCTGGAGCGCCACGGCGAAAATGTAGGGGATCGAGTGGTCGAGCGTTTCGCGGCTGGCCGTCGGGTCGTACTTCTGCGGATCGTTTGCGCCCGAACCGATCACGTAGTGCGTGTGGTGGCTGGTGTGCAGGACGATCCGGGTGATGTTCGCGGCATCCCTTAGCTCGGGATGGGCGTCTCCGAGCCTTCGCGCCAGGTCGATCCAGGCCTGCGCCTGGTACTCGGCCGAGTGCTCCTTCGTGTAGCTGTCGAGGATCGCCTGGCGAGGCTCGCCCTGCTCGGGGAGCGGGACCTCGTAACTGGCATCCGGACCGTCGAGCAGCCAGGCGATGACGCCGTCCTCTCCCTCATAGATCGGGGTCGGGCTCGTCTGCCCACGGATTGCACGGTCGACCGCTTCGATGGCGACCTTGCCGGCGAATGCTGGGGCGTATGCCTTCCAACTCGAGATCTCCCCCTTGCGTGACTGACGCGTCGCTGTCGTCGTGTGCAGCGCCTGGCCGACGGCCTGGAAGATGATCTCGGTGTCGAGACCGAGAAGGGTGCCGATGCCGGCTGCGACGCTCGGGCCGAGGTGTGCGACGTGGTCGATCTTGTGGGCGTGCAGGCTGATCGCCTTCGCAAGGTCGATCTGGATTTCGTAACCGGTGGCGATCCCGCGGATGAGGTCGGCGCCCGTGCGCCCGGCGTGCTGAGCGACGGCGAGGACCGGCGGGATGTTGTCGCCGGGGTGCGAATACTCCGCGGCGAGGAACGTGTCGTGGTAATCGAGTTCGCGAACGGCAACGCCGTTGGCCCAGGCCGCCCACTCGGGCGAGTAGTGCCCGGTGATGCCGAAGACGGTGGAGCCGTGCACGGATTCCGTGTCGGCCTCGCTGTGCGCCGAAACGGGATGCGCCTCCGCCTGCCCGCGCGCGGCGACGACGGATGCGCGGCCCAGCGACGCGACCGCAACCGAGGCATTGTCGATGATGCGGTTGATGACCATGTCGGCCACGGCATCCGTCACGGGTACGGGATCCGCGGCGACCTCGGCGATCTTCCAGGCGAGCTGTTCGCGGCGGGGCAGGTTCTCGTCGCTGCGGTGAACTCGAACGGTGTGAAGCTTCATTGATTGGTGTCCCGTCGCGCTGGTTGATCTCGATTAACCGTATACATGCCGCCCGTGGTGCGCGCGCACGGCGTGGTGCTCGGCGCGGGCTTCGCTGGGCGGGGGCAGTAACGGGCACCGCGCGCGGCGGCCCTAACGCGGCGGCCATAACGCGGCGGGACTAACGCGGCGGGGTTGTGGCAGCGGCGGCAAGCAGGCGGTTCAGCGCGTCGCGGGTCGTCTCGAGCTCGGACAGCTGCATCCCGAGGCGCTTCACGATTTGCCCGGGAACGGCCTCGGCCTGTGAGCGAAGCGCGCGTCCCGCGGCGGTCAGTTCGACGTCGAGCGCGCGCTCGTCGTCGGCCTTGCGGGTGCGAGTCACCAGCCCGGCAGACTCGAGCCGCTTGAGCAGCGGGGAAAGCGTCGCGGGTTCGAGCACGAGCGTTTCACCGATTTCGCGGACGGTGCGCGGACTGTGTTCCCACAGCGCGAGCATCACGAGGTATTGCGGATGCGTGAGTCCGAGCGGCTCGAGCACCGGGCGGTACAGGGCGATGACGCTTCTGGATGCGGCGGCCAGCGCGAAACACACCTGGCGATCGAGGGCGAGCGGGTCTGTTGACACGCATCCATCATACGGTTGGCACAAATAGTTAGTACACTAACTACCAGAGATCGCGAGGATAAAATGTCACGCAAACTGCCGTGGTGGGATCGCCTGAACGGAGCCCTCAGGCCATACATCGGGCCGCCGCAGCTCGGTCCGTTCAACCAGCCGCCGCTGCCGCCGACCGGACCCAAGGCCTGCCCGATCTGTGGCGAGCCCATGGACAAGCACGAGATCGAGCGCGGCCAGGGGCGGACGGCGACGCGCATCCACTGTCCGCGCTGAGCGGTCGGCAAACTGTCGCCACCGCTGAGTGATGGCACGCTGTCGCTACCACTGAGTGATGGCACCGCCACCGCTGAGGTGTCACGGCATCCACTTCCGGCGGTGACCTGGCACTAGTTGTCACTCCGACGGACCCGCGCCGACAACAACTGTCAGCTGGCTACTTCTGCAGCGGCACGCTCAATGGCAATTGGCCGTCACGGGTGGTCGGTCAGTGATGGGTGGTCAGAGCCACGGGTGGTCGGTCGCCATGGGCGGTCGCCCAGCCGTCGCGGGTGACCAGCAGGCGGGTCGCCCCTCAGCCCAGCAGCAGTTTTTGCAGGTCGGCTGGGGTGGGTATCACTGCGATTGCCCCGGCCTGTTCGTCCGCGACTCCGTAGCCCCAGTCGACGAAGATGGTCGGGATTCCGTTCGCGGCCGCGCCCTCGACGTCGTGCTTGCGGTCGCCCACGAGCACGGGCCTCGACAGGTCCGCGCCGGTCGCCGCCAGGCGCACCAGGGCCTCGGCCACGACATCCGCCTTCGAACTGCGAACCTCGTCATCCGATGCACCCGTGATGACATCGAACTCGCCGAGCAGCCCGTAGTGGCTCAGGATGAGCCTGGCCGGCGTCTCGGGCTTCGAGGTCGCGAGTGACACCGGGATCCCGGCTGCGTGCACCGCCTTCAAAACATCCGCGACACCGGGGAACACGGTCGAGTCGAGCGCGCCAATCTCGAGGTATCGCGGCCGGTAGATCGCGAGAGCCGCGGCGGCCTCACCCATCGACATCCCGGCGCGCTCGCGGAAGGAGTCGAGAATCGGTGGGCCAACGTAGGCGAGAAGCTCGGCGGGTCCGGGGACCGGACGACCCAACTCCTCGAATGTGTACGCGAGCGTCGAGGTGATGCCGGGCGCGGAGTCGACGATGGTGCCGTCGAGGTCGAACAGGATGCTGGTGAATGCGGGTGCCATCACCTCCAAGCCTATTCGCGATAGCGAGGCCCCCAGATCACCCGCCCGCGTCGGCGCTGGTCAGAAGAAGCGGCGGGTTAGAAGAGGCTGTGGGTTAGAAGAGGCGGTGGGCGCTGTCGTCGAGGCCGCGCATCGCGTCGTAGTCGAGGAGCAGGCAGCGGATGCCGCGATCCTCGGCAAGAGTGCGTGCCTGTGGCTTGATTTCCTGCGCGGCGTACACGCCCTGCACCGGCTGCAGCAGCGGATCGCGGTTCATCAGCTCGAGGTAGCGGGTCAGCTGCTCGACCCCGTCGATGTCCCCGCGCCGCTTGATCTCGACCGCGACGGATCCGCCGTCGGCATCCCGCGCGAGGATGTCGACCGGCCCGATCGCCGTCATGTATTCGCGCCGCACCAGCCGATGGCCGTCCCCAAGAAGCTCAATCTGCTCGGCGAGCAGCTTCTGCA
>JAODMY010000033.1 GCA_025465535.1 Glaciihabitans sp. | reverse complement strand
ATCGCCGATCTCGAAGCCGTCGATCGTGCCCAAGAAGCAGCAAAGGTAAAGGCGTAACAGCAATGGGTTCGGCAACCAGAGGAGCGCTGGCGCGGGCAGTGGCAACACTGAACGCGCAGGCGAAGGTGGATCTCGCCACGGGCGAGCAGTTGTTCGCTGCATCGCTCGTTCTCGACGGTTCGCCCCAGCTGGCCGCCGCGCTCGCTGACGACACGGCAGAGGACGCGAACCGCAAGGGCATCGTCGCAGCGGTTTTCGCGAAGTACGGCACGGCCGCGCGAAGCGTGATTGAAACGCTGTCGACCGAACGCTGGTCGAGCGAAGACGATCTCATCGCGGGCATGGAAGAGCTCGGCATTCGCGCCGTCGCGGAGTCGGCGCCGAAGTCGTTGTCAATCGAAGACGAGTTGTTCGCATTCGTCAATGCGGTCACGTCAGATTCCGAGCTCGAGCTCGCGCTCGGAAGCAAGCTCGGCACGGTCGAGGGCAAGATCTCGATCATTCACGCTCTCCTCGACGGCAAGGCCAGCGCACAGACCATTGCGATCCTGACCGCGCTGGTGGCTCAACCGCGAGGCCGTCGGATCGGCGAGCTCATCCGGTATGCGACTTCGATCGTCGCAGACCAGTCGAACCTCATCGTCGCGAACGTTACTGTCGCTCGACCGATCGAAGCGAAGCAGCTCGACAGGCTTGTTGCGGCCCTCACCGAGCAGTACGGGCGAGCGATGCGCGTGCAGCAGGTGGTCGATCCATCTATCGTTGGCGGCATCCGCGTGCAGATCGGTGACGACGTCATCGACGGCAGCATCGCGAATCGCATCGCCGACCTCAGACTCCGACTCGCCAGCTAGACCTGGCGAGCATCGCAACACCCGGATTTTTCACGAGTAAGGAACAACATGGCAGACATCACCATCAGCCCGGATGAGATCCGCGATGCGCTGAAGGACTTCGTCAAGGCGTACGAGCCTGGCAAGTCGGCGAAGACCGAGGTCGGCTACGTGACGGATGCCGCTGACGGCATCGCGCACGTCGAAGGCCTTCCCGGCGTTATGGCGAACGAGCTCGTCCGGTTCTCGGATGGAACCCTCGGACTCGCCCAGAACCTCGAAGAGACGCAGATCGGCGTCGTCGTGCTCGGCGAGTTCGCCGGCATCGAGGAGGGCCAGGAGGTCACTCGCACGGGTGAGGTGCTCTCTGTTGCTGTAGGGGATGGTTACCTCGGTCGCGTCGTCGACCCGCTCGGTACCCCCATTGACGGCCTCGGCGAAATTGCGACTGAGGGTCGTCGCGCGCTCGAGCTCCAGGCACCGGGCGTCATGCAGCGCCAGAGCGTGAAGGAGCCGATGCAGACCGGAATCAAGGCGATCGACGCCATGATCCCGATCGGCCGTGGCCAGCGCCAGCTCATCATCGGTGACCGCCAGACCGGTAAGACCGCCATCGCGATCGACACCATCATCAACCAGAAGGCCAACTGGGAGTCGGGCGACCCGAAGAAGCAGGTCCGCTGCATCTACGTCGCCATCGGCCAGAAGGGCTCCACGATCGCCGCCATCAAGGGCGCGCTCGAGGATGCCGGGGCCATGGAGTACACGACCATTGTCGCGTCCCCAGCCTCCGACCCCGCCGGATTCAAGTACCTCGCCCCCTACACGGGTTCGGCCATCGGCCAGCACTGGATGTATGACAGCAAGCACGTTCTCATTGTCTTCGATGACCTGTCCAAGCAGGCCGAGGCCTACCGCGCAGTGTCGCTGCTGCTGCGTCGTCCGCCGGGACGCGAGGCATACCCCGGCGACGTGTTTTACCTGCACTCCCGCCTGCTCGAGCGTTGCGCGAAGCTCTCCGATGAGCTCGGCGCTGGTTCGATGACCGGACTGCCGATCATCGAGACCAAGGCGAACGATGTCTCTGCCTACATCCCGACGAACGTGATCTCGATCACCGACGGACAGATCTTCCTTCAGTCCGACCTGTTCAACTCCAACCAGCGACCCGCTGTCGACGTCGGCATCTCGGTCTCGCGCGTTGGTGGAGACGCCCAGGTGAAGTCGATCAAGAAGGTCTCGGGAACGCTGAAGATCAGCCTCGCGCAGTACCGCTCGCTCGAGGCGTTCGCGCTCTTCGCCTCCGACCTCGACCAGGCCAGCCGTCGCCAGCTCGCTCGTGGCGCTCGCCTCACCGAGCTGCTTCGCCAGCCGCAGTACTCGCCCTACCCGGTCGAAGACCAGGTTGTGTCGATCTGGGCCGGCACGAACGGCAAGCTCGATGAGGTGCCGGTCGAGGACGTGCTCCGCTTCGAGAGCGAACTGCTCGACTACCTCCGCCGCAACACCGAGATTCTCACGACGCTTCGCGACACCAATGTGCTGAGCGATGAGACCACCGAGTCGCTGGACGCCGCGATCGACAAGTTCAAGCTCGAGTTCCAGACCGGCGACGGCAACTCGCTCGTGCCTGCTGGCAAAGAGCAGTTCACGGCGATCGAGGCCGAGGACATCGCGCAGGAACAGATCAAGAAGCAGAAACGCTAATACCGACCACGGACCCGGCCGGCTGCGATCTCGCCAACGAGATCGGGCCGACAGGGTCTCGATGAGCTCGAGCTAAGAAGCTGGAGCTAACCAAACGAATCAGGAAGACAGGACATGGGAGCGCAACTTCGGGTCTACCGGCAGCGGATCAAGGCTGCCCAGACGACCAAGAAGATCACTCGGGCCATGGAGCTCATCTCGGCGTCGCGCATCCAGAAGGCGCAGGCCAGGGTTGCGGCATCCGGCCCGTACTCGCGCGCCGTCACGCACGCCGTGTCAGCGGTTGCGACGTACTCCAACGTCGACCACATCCTGACGACAGAGCCCGAGACGATCACCCGCGCCGCGGTCGTGCTGTTCACCTCCGATCGCGGTCTCGCCGGCGCATTCAGCACCAACATCATCCGGGAATCGGGTGAGCTGGTGGCGAAGCTGCAGGCCGAGGGCAAAGAGGTCGTGTACTACACGGTCGGTCGGAAGGCCGCAGCATACTTCGCGTTCCGCCGCAGGGCCGCAGAGAAGATCTGGACCGGCGACACCGAGCACCCCGTGTTCGCGCGGGCACAGGAGATCGGTTCGACCCTGGTCGAGAAGTTCGTGCAGCCGGAGGCCGACGGCGGTGTCAACGAGATCCACATCGTCTACAACCGCTTCGTCAACTCGGTCACCCAGATTCCCGAGGTTGTCCGTCTCCTGCCGCTCGAGGTAGTCGAGGGCGACGAGGCGCCGACCGAGGGCGAGGCGCTTCCGGCCTACGAGTTCGAGCCGGATGTCGAGAACGTTCTTGACTCGTTGCTGCCCGTCTACATCGAGAGCCGCATCTTCAATGCAATGCTGCAGTCCGCCGCAGCAGAGCACGCGGCTCGCCAGGTTGCGATGCACGCGGCGAGCGACAACGCGGACAATCTCATCAAGGACTACACGAGGCTCGCGAACAACGCTCGCCAGTCCGAGATCACCCAGCAGATTTCCGAGATCGTCGGCGGCGCAGACGCCCTGAGCTCGGCCAAGTAGTAGAAACGAAGAAAAGGGAAGCCATCATGACTACCACTGCTCCAACGAAGAAGAAGGCCTCGGCGAAAGAGACCGGGTCGGCGCAGGGCGTTGGCCGCGTTGCCCGCATCACCGGGCCCGTCGTCGACATCGAGTTTCCGCACGACGCGATCCCCGAGATGTACAACGCGCTCAAGACCACGATCACGATCGAGGGCGTTGGCACTGAGGTCACGCTCGAGGTTGCCCAGCACCTCGGAGACGACCTCGTTCGCGCGATCGCACTGAACCCGACCGACGGCATGGTCCGCGGCCAGGAGGTTCGCGACACCGGGGCTGCGATCTCCGTCCCGGTGGGGGATGTGACCAAGGGCAAGGTCTTCAACGTCATTGGCGACGTGCTGAACACGGACCCCGACGACCACTCGAAGGTGGGCGGCGAGAAGTTCGAGATCACCGAGCGCTGGCCCATCCACCGCAAGCCACCGGCATTCGACCAGCTCGAGTCCAAGACGGAGCTGTTCGAGACCGGCATCAAGTCGATCGACCTCCTCACCCCGTACGTGCAGGGCGGCAAGATCGGCCTGTTCGGTGGCGCCGGTGTCGGCAAGACCGTGCTCATCCAGGAGATGATCCAGCGCGTTGCGCAGGACCACGGTGGCGTTTCGGTGTTCGCCGGTGTCGGCGAGCGCACGCGTGAGGGTAACGACCTCATCGCCGAGATGGAAGAGGCGGGCGTATTCGATAAGACCGCCCTAGTGTTCGGCCAGATGGATGAGCCGCCGGGAACGCGACTTCGCGTCGCGCTGTCCGCGCTCACCATGGCGGAGTACTTCCGTGACGTGCAGAACCAGGATGTGCTGCTCTTCATCGACAACATCTTCCGGTTTACGCAGGCCGGCTCCGAGGTTTCGACGCTGCTCGGCCGCATGCCGTCCGCCGTCGGTTACCAGCCGAACCTCGCGGATGAGATGGGTGTGCTCCAGGAGCGCATCACCTCGACGCGTGGCCACTCGATCACCTCGCTACAGGCCATCTACGTTCCGGCCGACGACTACACCGACCCGGCTCCGGCAACGACGTTCGCCCACCTCGATGCGACGACAGAGCTCTCTCGTGACCTCGCTTCGCAGGGCCTGTACCCGGCCATCGACCCGCTGACTTCGACCAGCCGCATCCTCGACCCTCGTTACCTGGGCGCGGACCACTACCGGGTCGCGACGCAGACCAAGGCGATCCTGCAAAAGAACAAGGAGCTCCAGGAGATCATCGCGATCCTCGGTCTCGACGAGCTGAGCGAAGAGGACCGCACGACGGTCAACCGTGCTCGTCGCATCCAGCAGTTCCTCTCGCAGAACACCTACATGGCGAAGAAGTTCACCGGCGTCGAGGGATCGACCGTGCCGCTGAAGGACACCATCGAGTCGTTCGACGCGATTGCCAAGGGTGAGTTCGACCACGTTGCTGAGCAGGCGTTCTTCAACGTCGGTTCGATCAGCGACGTCGAAGAGCAGTGGGCGAAGATCCAGAAGGAGAACGGCTAGTCATGGACGAGCCAGCTCCGCACGAGCTCAGCGTCTCCGTCGTTTCGGCCGACCAGGAGGTCTGGTCTGGGGCAGCGAAGCAGATCATCGCGCGCACGATGGTGGGCCAGATCGGGATCCTCGCCGGACACGAACCGATCCTGGCGATCCTCGGGTCTGGTGAGGTACGTGTAACGACGCCCGCCGGCGAAGTCATCACGGCGCAGGCGGCGGACGGGTTCCTGTCGGTCGAGCACGATCGCGTCACCGTGGTTGCACGCAACGCTTACCTGGGCGAAGCGCGCGACACCGCGTCAGCCTAGGCGTGCTCATCGTGATGGCCGGCCTTCCGGGGGCGGGCAAGAGCACGATCGCCGAGGTGATCGGCAATCGTCTGGGTTACGCGCTGTTGTCGGTTGACCCGATCGAGTCGGCCATCCTTTCGGCAGGTATCGACTCCGATCAGCCCACCGGGCTCGCGGCCTACCTGGTCGCGGAGGCGATCGCCGACGCTGCACTCGCCAACGGGCAGACCATCATCGTGGACGCCGTGAACGCCGTCGATCCGGCCCGCGAGCAGTGGGTCAATCTGGCCAAGAAGCATGGTGAGCAGTTGCACTTCATCGAGGTGGTCTGCTCCGACACCGAACTGCATCGCGAACGGCTCGAGGCTCGCGATCGCAACCTCACCCATCTCCCGGAGCCGACCTGGCACGCGGTCGAGCAGAGCCTCGAAGAGTACGCGGACTGGACCGGTCCGACGGCGGCAATTCCCCGGATTACGCTGGACTCCGTTCAGCGTCTCGGCCAGACCGTCGAGCAGGCGCTGGCCTTCATCCAGGTCTAGGTTCTACGGGCTGTGCTACTGCTGCTTCCTCCGTCCGAAACCAAGCGTGACGGGGGCGTCCCCGGGTCGTCGCTGGATCTGGCCGACCTCTCCTTTCCGTCGCTGACGAAATCTCGGCGTGCGGCGATCGCTGGTCTTCGATCCGTGTCGAAGTCGCTTGCGACATCCATGACCGCGCTGAAGCTCGGACCGACGCAGCGGTTTGAGATCGATCGGAACCGTGCGCTCTCGACGTCTGCCGTCATGCCGGCCATCGAGCGGTACACCGGGGTGTTGTACGACGCACTAGCGGTGGAGTCGATGGATGCGGCGTCGCGAGCCTTTCTCGGTGGCGTCGCGGTCGTCCATTCGGCGTTGTTCGGGCTCGTGCGTGCGGATGATCCGCTGCCGGCCTACCGCTTTTCGCACGATTCGCGGATACCCGCGACCTCTCTTGCGCGACTCTGGCGTGAGGCCAATGCCGCTGTCCTCGCTGAGCAGACCGGGCTGATTCTTGACCTGCGCTCCGAGTCGTATGTTCACCTCGGTCCGGCGCCAGAGGGCAGCTATTTCCTTCGAGTCGTCACGGTGGGTGAAGCCGGGACGAGGCGGGCGCTCAATCATTTCAACAAGCACGGCAAGGGCGAGCTGGTGCGCGCGCTCGCCCTCGGTCGTCACGACTTCTCCACCGTCGACGAACTGGTGGCGTGGGCTCCTGGCGCGGGAATCCGTCTCGAGGCGGGCGCGCCGGGGGAGTTGGATCTCGTCGTCTGAGGCCCGGGTTCAATTTCAGCGGAGCCCGTTTGCGCGCCGTGGCTAGGGTTGAAGAATGCGCAACCATGATTTGCCGATACTGTCGCTCCTCTTAGTGCTCGAATTCGTATTCGTGGGATTCGTAGTTCTCATCGCCATCACCTACTACGTGCTCAATGGCCTGGCGTTCATGAAGCTGTTCCGCAAGGTTGGGATCGAGCCGTGGGCGGCATGGGTGCCGGTTTTCTTCAACTGGCGACTTCTCGAATTCGGCGGTCAGTTTGGCTGGCTGGCACTGCTGAAGCTGGTCAATCCGGGCGGGATCGTCGTCCTCGTGTTCGAAGCGATTGGCGCACACCACGTCGGAATCGCATTCCGCAAAACAGGCAGTTGGGTAGTCCTGTTCATCTTCCTGCCGTTTGTGTGGGCGTGGCTGCTCGCTGCCGACAACGAGGTCTACGACCCTGAGCTCATTCGCCAGGCCGGGTACGGTCCACCGCTCGCCGGTGTTGGATCCGCGCGCGGACCCCACGTGCCCTCGTAGCCACTCTTCTCTTAGCCTCTTCTCTTAGCCGTCGGCTCGCCAGCAGCCCTCGACGTGGTCGTCCACCATTCCGGACGACTGCATGAGCGCGTACACGGTGGTCGGGCCGACGAATCCGAATCCGAGTTTTCGTAAGCCCTTGCTCATCGCGATTGACTCGTCGGTGACGGCGGGCACCTCGGACATCGAGCGGAGACGCCGTGCCCGTGGAGCCGGCGCGAAGGACCACATGAGCTCGTCGAGTGCTCCTGGATGGTCGCGGGTCAGCTCGAGCGTGAGCTTTGCGTTCTTGATGGTCGCGAGGATCTTCGCGCGGTTGCGGATGATGCGTCCATCCAGCATTGCCGCCTCGACCTCGTCGTCGCCCATGGCGGCCACCAGCGCAGGATCGAACCCGTGAAAGACGTCGCGAAAACCGGCGCGCCGACGGAGGATCGTGATCCAGGACAGTCCGGCCTGGAATCCCTCGAGGCTTAGCTTCTCGTAGAGCGGCTGGTCCCCGTGGAGTGGCCAGCCCCACTCCTCGTCGTGGTAGCGCAGGTAGTCAGGGTCGGATGCGCCCCAGCGGCAGCGAGCCCGCCCGTCTTCACCGACCACGACTGATGGCGCAGGTGCAACCGATGGCCCAGCAACGACGTCGCTCATGCGACGTGCTCGATGCCCTCGTGCTCGAGCAGCCATACCTTGGTCGGGATCCCGTTGCCGCCGCTGTACCCGGTGATCCTTCGGTTACCGGCGAGAACACGGTGGCACGGCACGATGATGGGCACGGGATTGGCGCCCACCGCACCGCCGACCGCGCGCCCGGCCGATGCCCGGCCGCTCGCGAGCCCGAGCTCGCCGTAGCTCATGACCTCGCCGAACGGGATGTCGACGAGTTGGCTCCAGATTGACTCCTGGAAGGTGGTGCCATGGAACGCGACGGGGAGCTCGAAGTTCTGGCGCTTGCCTGCGAAGTATTCGCCGAGCTGTTTGGCGGCGAGGTCGAGCAGCCTGCTCGAGTTCTCCGGCAGCTCGTCGAAGGGAAGTGTGCCCGCCCGCTCGATGGATAGTGAGGTGATCGCGGCGCCGTCGCTCGCGATCTCGATGCGACCGAGCGGCGAGTCGACTCGCTTGAGATGCGCGGGGGTTGTTTGGGTGGAGGAACGACTGAACATGACTCGACTGTAATCGCAGCGCCCGACACCGCTCTGGCAGAAATCGGACATGGGGTAGAGGTGCGGTGACGTGGAGCTTGTGCACGAGAAGACGGGGCAGAATGTATGGGTGTCTACCATTACCTATCGCCCACTTGGAAATTCCGGCCTCATGGTCTCGACCATCGGCCTCGGCTGCAATAACTTCGGTCGACCGAACACCCAGACCGCAACCCAGGACGGCACGAGTGCCGTCATCAACACCGCGATCGACGCGGGAATTAACCTTTTCGACACCGCGGACGTCTACGGCGGCAGCGTCAAGGGCCTGAGCGAAACGCTCATGGGCGTCGCGCTCAAGGATCGCCGCGACGAGGT
The DNA here is from genome assembly GCA_025465535.1 of Glaciihabitans sp. GTDB lineage: Bacteria > Actinomycetota > Actinomycetes > Actinomycetales > Microbacteriaceae > Galbitalea. The sequence continues at coordinate 23,398 of JAODMY010000033.1, read as the reverse complement.
TGTGATCGCGACAAAGTTCGGCGGCGATATGGCGGGAGCCAATGGCCCCGACTGGGACGCCCGTGCCTCGCGCCGCTACATCCGTCGGGCCGTCGAGTCGTCGCTGACCCGCCTGCGGACCGACTGGATCGACCTGTACCAGCTGCACCGCCCCGACGGCATCACGCCGATGGAGGAAACCCTCGCGGCCCTCGGTGAATTGATCGACGAGGGCAAGATCCGCTACATCGGCCACTCGAACCTGTCCGGTTGGCAGATCGCCGATGCCGAGTACCGTGCCAAGGAAGCCGGGCTTCCCAAGTTCATCTCCGCCCAGAACGAGTACAGCCTCCTCGCGCGCGGTATCGAGGCTGAGGTGCTGCCGGCGATCAACGAGTACGGCCTCGGACTGCTGCCGTTCTTCCCGCTGTTCAACGGTCTTTTCACGGGCAAGTACACTCGCGGTGGCGGGCCGGCCGATGGTCGGCTCACCTCACGTCCGGAAGAGCTGGACAGCGTTCCGTGGGATGCCATGGAGAAGTTCCAGTCCTTCTGCGACGAGCGCGGCGTGACGATGCTGGATGCGACGATCGCCTGGTTCCTCGCCCAGCCCGGCGTCAGCAGCATCATCGCCGGCGCAACCAAGCCAGAGCAGGTACTCCAGAACGCCGCTGCCGGCACGGCGTGGCAGCCCACCGCCGACGACCTCGCGCAGATCTCCGAGCTGTTCCCGGCCTGATCGCAGCTGACGCGCCCCCGGGAGTTCTGCTCCCGGGGGCGCTGCTACTCCCGGGGGAGTAAATCGCGCTCTCGCCATTGCCGAGTGAGTGCTCACTCATTAGCCTGTAGGCGTGCTGGTACAGACCACGAAAGCGGCAAGGGTCGAGCGGGCAAAGCCGCTGTCCGTAGAGGACCGTCGTGCTGCCATCATCGACGCCGTCATCCCGCTCCTGATCGAACACGGGCGAGCCGTGACGACCCGCCAGATAGCGGATGCGGCTGGCATTGCCGAGGGAACGATCTTCCGCGCGTTCGCCGACAAGGACGAACTGATCGATGCCGCCGTCGAGAAGTTTCTCGATCCAGCTCCGCTGCACGCCGCGCTTCGGGCGATCGACCCGGAGCTGCCGCTCGAGCAGAAGATCAACGACCTCCTGTTCTACCTGCGCAATCGGATGACCGGAATCTTCGGCATCATGAACGCGGTCGGGATGTCCGGCCGTCCGCCGGGCCGGCCGGGCCCGGAAAGCTTTTATGACCTCATCGACGAGGTCTTGCGACCCGACTTCGAGCGGCTGCAGGTGAGTACGGAGCGCATCGCCCAGTTCCTGCGCCTCGTCGCGTTCGCGTCGGCCGTTCCGCAGTTCAACGAGGGCCAGTCCGTTCCGACGGACGAGCTCGCGAAATTCATCACCTACGGAATCGCCGGCAACCCGGCGGAGAGGAAGGACAGCGATGCTGCTTAAGCTTCTGAAGTCGTACCTGAGGCCGCACTGGAAACTGCTTGTCGGCGTCATCGTGTTCCAGCTCGGCTCGTCGATCGCCTCGCTGTACCTGCCGACACTGAACGCCGACATCATCGACAACGGCGTGGTGACGAACAACACCGGCTACATCCTCTCGACCGGCGCTGTCATGCTGTTGATTTCACTCGGGCAGGTGGTCTGCGCGATCATCGCCGTCTACTTCGGCGCTCGCGTCGCCATGTCGCTCGGTCGCGACCTGCGCGCCGCCGTTTTCGCGAAGGTGGGTGACTTCTCCGAGCGCGAGGTCTCGCGGTTCGGGGCTCCAAGCCTCATCACGCGGTCGACCAACGATGTGCAACAGGTGCAGATGCTCGTGCTGATGACCTGCACGCTCCTGGTCTCCGCGCCCATCCTGAGCATCGGCGGTGTCATCGCCGCGCTGCAGCTCGACCTCCCGCTGTCCTGGATTTTCGTGGTCAGCATTCCGGTTCTGCTGTTCGCGGTCGGCCTGATCATCTCGCGGATGGTTCCGCTGTTCCGCACGATGCAGGTGCGCATCGACGGCATCAACCGGGTCCTGCGCGAGCAGCTCACGGGCATCCGGGTCATTCGGGCCTTCGTTCGTGAGGATGTCGAGGAGGGCCGGTTCGAGGGAGCCAACGCCAGTCTTACCTCCGTCGCCGTGCGCGCCGGTCGCCTGTTCGCCCTGATGTTCCCCGTCGTGCTTCTGATCCTGAATGTCTCGAGCGTCGCTGTGCTCTGGTTCGGCGCATACCGGGTGCAGGATGGCTCGCTCAAGATCGGGGCGCTCATCGCCTTCCTGAGCTACCTGATCCAGATCCTCATGGCCGTCATGATGGCCACCTTCATGGCCGTGATCGCCCCGCGCGCCGCCGTCTCCGCCGACCGGATCGGGGAGGTGCTGGAGACCGAGTCGTCGGTGAAGCTCGCCGCCCATCCGGTGACGCTGCTGCGCGGCACGGGAACCATGGAACTTCGCGACGTCTCATTCGCCTACCCCGGTGCGGAGCAGCCGGTCCTTCGGGAAGTGACCCTCACGATCGAGCGCGGCAAGACGACAGCAATCGTCGGCAGCACGGGGGCAGGAAAGACCACGCTGATCAATCTGTTTCCGCGACTGTTCGATGCGACCGGTGGCTCGGTCCTCGTCGACGGGGTTGACGTCCGTGAGCTCGAGCAGGACCTGCTTTGGAGCCGGATCGGGCTCGTTCCCCAGAAGCCGTACCTGTTCTCCGGAACCGTGGCGAGCAACCTCCGCTACGGTAAGCCCGACGCGACAGAAGACGAACTGTGGGCCGCGCTTGACACGGCCCAGGCTCGCGAATTCGTCTCGGAGATGCCGGAGGGATTGGATGCGGTCATCGCGCAGGGCGGGACCAACGTCTCCGGCGGACAGCGCCAGCGCCTCGCAATCGCGCGCGCCCTGGTGAAGAGGCCGGAGCTCTATATCTTCGACGACTCGTTCTCGGCGCTCGACACAGCGACCGATCAACGGTTGCGACGAGCGTTGGCGACAGATGTGACGGGCGCGACGATGCTGATCGTTGCGCAGCGGGTGTCGACCATCATCGGCGCGGACCAGATCATCGTCCTGGAGGACGGCGCCATCGTCGGCCGCGGCACGCACGCCGAACTCCTGGCGACATCCGAAACCTACGCCGAGATCGTTTCGAGCCAACTCGCAGCGGAGGACGCGGCATGAGCGACACACAGAAGCCCGCAGCCCCCGCCCGCCCGATGGGCCCTCCCGGCGGCATGCGGCGCGGTCCCGGCGGCGGCGGTGGTCCGTTCGGTGGGATGGGCATGCCGGTCGAGAAGTCCCTCAACTTCGGTCCGTCGGCCAAGCGACTGCTCGGACGCCTTGCGCCGGAGCGCATCGCCGTCACCGGCGTCATCGTGCTTGGGATCATCAGCGTCGCGCTCAACGTCGTCGGGCCCAAGATCCTCGGCAACGCGACCACGCTGATCTACGCGGGCGTCCTCAGCGGCAATGGCGTCGATTTCAACCAGCTGAAGGTCATCCTCGGCTCGGTGCTCGTGCTCTACGTCTTCGCGTCAATTTTTTCGTTCCTGCAGTCCTACGTCCTGAACGGCGTCACCCAGCGCACGGTGTTTCGCCTGCGCGGCGAGGTCGAGGCCAAGATCAACCGCCTCCCGCTGACCTACTTCGACAGGGTGCCTCGCGGCGAACTGCTCAGCCGGGTCACGAACGACATCGACAACATCTCGCAGAGCATGCAACAGACCATGAGCCAGGCACTCACCTCGGTGCTCAGCGTCCTTGGCGTGCTCATCCTGATGTCCATCATCTCGCCGCTGCTCGCCGTCATCGTGCTGGTGACGGTGCCACTGACCCTGCTGATCGCATCCCTGATCGCCAAGCGTTCGCAGAAACTGTTCGTGCAGCAGTGGAAGAACACCGGTGAGCTCAATGGGCAGATCGAGGAGACCTTCACCGGGCACGCGCTCGTCAAGGTGTTCGGGCGGCAGCGCGAGGTGGAGCAGCGCTTCGAGGAGAAGAACGAGCAGCTGTTCCAGGCGAGCTTCGGCGCGCAGTTCGTCAGCGGAATCATCATGCCCTCGACCATGTTCGTCGGCAACCTCGTCTACGTCGCGATCGCGGTCGTCGGTGGACTCCAGGTCGCCAGCGGGTCGCTCGCCCTCGGTGACGTGCAGGCGTTCATCCAGTACTCGCGGCAGTTCACCCAGCAGGTCAGCCAGCTTGGATCGATGGCCAACCTCCTCCAGTCCGGTGTTGCCTCGGCCGAGCGGGTCTTCGAGCTGCTGGACGCCGAGGAGCAGACTCCGGATGCCTCCCCGTCCGAGGTTCCGACCTCCTCGACCGGCCGACTCGCCTTCGAGAACGTCTCGTTCCGCTACGACCCGGCGACTCCGCTCATCGACGATCTCTCGCTGGTCGCGAAGCCCGGCCAGACGATCGCAATCGTCGGCCCGACCGGGGCAGGCAAGACGACCCTGGTCAACCTCATGATGCGCTTCTACGAGCTCGATGGCGGACGCATCACGCTCGATGGCGTCGACATCGCGAAGATGAACCGGCGCGACCTGCGATCCCGGATGGGCATGGTGCTCCAGGACACCTGGCTGTTCGGCGGCACGATTCGCGACAACATCGCCTACGGCCGAACCGGCGCAACGGATGGGGAGATCCAGGACGCGGCTCGGGCGACCTATGTCGATCGGTTCGTGCACTCGCTGCCGGACGGCTACGACACCGTGCTCGACGACGAGGCATCGAACGTCAGCGCGGGGGAGAAGCAGTTGCTGACGATTGCGCGCGCCTTCCTGGCCCAGCCGAACGTGCTCATCCTCGACGAGGCGACGAGCTCGGTCGACACGCGCACCGAGGTGCTCGTGCAGCAGGCCATGAAGGCGCTGCGGCAGGATCGCACCAGCTTCGTGATCGCGCACCGGCTCTCGACGATCCGGGATGCCGATCTCATCCTGGTCATGGAACACGGCTCCATCGTCGAGCAGGGCAACCACGCGGAGCTGCTCGCCGCGGATGGCGCCTACGCCCGGCTGTACGCGGCCCAGTTCGCCGCCCCCGTCGACGCCGCTTAACCACGACGCCTAAATCTCTCGCCGAGTCGGGGCATTCGGCCCTTCCGAAGCGTCGGGAAGGGCCGAATGCCCCGACTCGAGCGGAAGAGGGAAGGTAATTTGGGGGGATGAGTGACGAAGCAGCGCGTTCCCGGGTCGTGAACTGGGAGGATCCACTGGTCGGCGCGGAGCTCGCGAAGACGATGACGGGTCTCGAATACATCCAGGCGCTGATCGATGGCAGCATCCCGCCGCCGCCGATCGTCAACCTCATGAACATGAGGGCGGTCGCGGCAGAGGTGGGCAGGGTCACGTTCACCTGCGAGCCGAACGAGTCGCATTACAACCCGATCGGCACCGTGCACGGTGGCCTCGTCTGTACCCTGCTGGACTCGGTCGCGGGATGCGCCGTGCAGACCACGCTCCCCGCGGGCCAGGGCTACACGTCGCTCGAGATCAAAGTGAACTATCTGCGGCCGGTGCTCGCCACGACGGGCACGCTGACCGCGGTCGGCATCGTCACGAAACCGGGTCGGCGGGCGGCGTTCGCCGACTGCACCGTCACCGACTCCCAGGGACGACTCGTCGCGACGGCGAGCAGCACTCTTCTGGTCTTTCCGTTCGAGTAGGCAACGCCTCGCCTTCGAGCGCCGACACGAAAAACGGAAGGCCCCGCCGATTACTCGGTGGGGCCTTCCGTACTCGGTTGGGTGGACTATTTCTGGAGAACGAGCGCGATCTCGAGGTTGATCGTCACGTCGTCGCCGAGCATGAGGCCGCCGGCGCCGTCGATGACGGAGTTCCAATTCACTTCGAAGTCCTTGCGGTTGATCTTCGTCGAGAGGGTCGCGCCGGCCTTCTGCTGGCCGTAGCCATCGGTGATGAATCCGCCGAACTCGCCCTTGAGCTTGACCGGCTTGGTGATGCCGCGAAGGGTGAGATCGCCCGCGACAGTGAAGTCCTCGCCATCGACAGTGATGCCGGTCGACTTGAACGTCATCGTTGGGAACTCGTCCATGTTGAAGAAGTCGTTGGTGCGCAGGTGCTTGTCGCGGTCGGCCTGGTTGGTGTTGACCGAGAGCATGTCGATGGTTGCTTCGACCGTGGATTCCTCCGGTGTCGCGCCGGTCACGGCGGTGACGTCAAACTTTTCGAAGGTACCGCGCACCTTGCTGATGGCGAGGTGCCGCACCGTAAAAGAGACCTCGGAGTGCGCCGGGTCGAGCGCCCACGTGCCGACGACGTACTGGGGATGAGTGGCGATATCTGTCATAACCCTATGCAAGTGCATGGAACTGGGAGTTATTCCGAATTTGTTGACATCTCACCAAAGTTTTTTCTGTTGTTAATAAAACCCGTCAGTGTCCCGTGAGCGGGCCCATGACCCTGGCCGCGATCGAGGCGCGGGAGGTCACGCGCTCCTCGACGTCCGCGGCTTCCATCGCCAGCATCCCGAGATTGGTGCCGACGAAGCGCAGCGGCTCGGGCTCCCAGTCGGGGGAGTGGTGGCCGACCCACGGAAGGGTCGTGAGCTCGGACCTTGTGCCGAGCACGAGATCGGCGAGGGTGCGGCCCGCGAGATTGGTGGTTGAGAGTCCGTCGCCGACGTAGCCTCCCGCGGAACCGATGCCGGAGTGCGGGTCGTAGCGCACCGACGCGTGCCAGTCGCGGGGAACCCCGAGCGGGCCACCCCAGCGGTGGGTGACGGCCGCATCCCTTGCCTCAGGGAACAGCTCGGCCAGCGCGGTGCGAAGGTGTTCGAAGACTCGGGGAACGTGATCGTAATCGGGCCGGATGGCGCTGCCCCAGTGATAACGCGCGCCGCGTCCGCCGAACGCAAAACGATTGTCCGCCGTTCGCTGCCCGTAGACCAGCAGGTGTCGATAGTCGGTAAATGTCTGACCGTGCTCGATCCCGATGTCGGTCCAGGTCGATTCCGGCAGCGGCTCGGTCGCGATCATGAGCGAGTACAGCGGAAGGATGCCGCGCCGCGTCTTCGGAAGGGTCGCGCTGTATCCCTCGGTCGCCACGATCACGCTGGTGGCGGATACCGTGCCGCGAGCGGTCCGGACGGAGCCAGCCTCCCAGTCGAGAACCTCGGTCTGCTCGTAGACGGTGCCGCCGCGTCTCTCGACCGCGCGCGCGAGCCCACGCACGAGCTTCGCGGGGTGAACGCGAGCACAGTTCGGATCGAAAACGGATGCCGTGCGTCGCTCGAGCGGATCGATGCCGAAGTGCGCTGCCTCGGCGACCTCGGCATCGGCGGCGCGGGCCTGGACGGGAGTTCGCGCGAAGGCGACCGTTCCTCCCTTGACGAAGTCGCAGTCGATTCCCTCTTCCGAGGCGACGCGACCGACCTCGTCGACGGTCCCGATCATGGCGCGCCTCATGGCGAGGGCAGCGTCCAGCCCGTGCGCCTCGGCGAGCGACGCCGTTGATCGAGGAAACAGGGCGCTGCACCAGCCACCGTTGCGCCCGGACGCACCGAACCCCGCAATCTCCTTCTCGAGCACGGCGACGCTGAGGCCCGGCGAGTGCGCAAGGAGGTAGTACGCCGTCCAGAGCCCGGTGAGGCCGCCACCGATGATGGCGACATCCACCCGGATATCGCCGCCAAGCGCCGCCCGCGGATCCAGTTCATCTGGCACGGTTTCGTGCCAGAACGACAACTCCCGGTACTGCGTCACTTCGTGGACATCAGAGACGACTCCACGCCTCGGTCAGGACGCCACGCAGGATGCCCTCGATCTCATCGAACTCGGCTGGCCCGACGGTGAGCGGCGGCGCGAGCTGAACGACGGGGTCTCCGCGGTCATCCGCTCGACAGTAGAGTCCGGCGTCGAACAGGCCCTTCGACAGGAACCCGCGCAGCAGGCGCTCGGATTCATCGTCGTTGAACGTCTCCTTGGTCTCCTTGTCCTTGACGAGCTCGATTCCGAAGAAGTAGCCATCTCCTCGCACGTCGCCGACAATCGGCAGGTCCTTGAGCTTTTCGAGCGTGGATCGGAAGATCGGCGAGTTCTTCCGCACGTTCTCGTTGAGCTTCTCCTCCTCGAAGATGTCGAGGTTCGCGAGCGCAACCGCGGCCGAGACCGGATGCCCGCCGAATGTGTAGCCGTGATAAAACGACGTCGTGCCGTGCTTGAACGGCTCGTAAAGGCGGTCGCTCACGATGGTGGCGCCGATGGGAGAGTATCCGCTCGTCATTCCCTTGGCGCACGTGATCATGTCGGGCTGGAAGCCGTAGGTGGTCGAGGCGAACCAGTTGCCGATGCGGCCGAAGCCCGTGATGACCTCGTCGGCCACGAGCAGCACGTCGTACTGGTCGCAGATCTCGCGTACGCGCTTGAAGTATCCGGGCGGCGGCGGGAAGCATCCGCCACTGTTCTGCACGGGCTCGAGGAAGATCGCGGCGACCGTCTCCGGCCCCTCGAACTGGATCATCTCCTCGATGCGGTTGGCCGCCCATTGGCCGAAGGCTTCCTCGCTACCGGTGAAGCCCATCTCCTCCGCGCGGTAGTAGTTCGTGTTCGGCACGCGGAATCCGCCGGGCGTGACGGGCTCGAACATCTCCTTCATGGCGGGGATGCCCGTGATCGCAAGCGCTCCCTGCGGGGTGCCGTGATAGGCGACGTTGCGCGAGATCACCTTGTGCTTGGTCGGGCGCCCCTGCAACTTCCAGTAGTACTTGGCCAGTTTGAAGGCCGTCTCGACCGCTTCGCCGCCGCCGGTCGAGAAGAAGACGCGGTTCAGGTCTCCCGGTGCGTACGACGCGAGGCGATCCGCGAGTTCGATGGCGTTCGGATGGGCGTAGGACCAGATTGGGAAGAACGCGAGCTCCTCGGCCTGCCTGGCCGCGGCCTCGGCGAGCCGTCGGCGCCCGTGCCCGGCGTTCACGACGAACAGTCCGGACAGGCCGTCGAAGTACTTCTTGCCGTTCGAGTCCCAGATGTGGTGGCCCTCACCCTTGACGATGATCGGCACGCCCGCGCCGTCCTCCATGACGGACTGCCTGGCGAAGTGCATCCACAGGTGGTCCTTTGCCTTCTGCTGCAGCTCACGCTCGTTGAACTTCGAGCTGCCGGAGGACTGGGAATTTCCGGCGGACTTCGAACTGTCGCCCACCGGTACTGCCTGCTCTGTTGTGGTCATGACTGCCTTCTAACTAGCGAGTTCCCCAGTTGTAGAACTGCTTCTGGAGTTTGAGATAGACGAACGTTTCGGTTGAGAGCACGCCCGGGATCCCCCTGATCTTCTTATTGAGAAGTTCGATGAGGTCTTCGTCGTTCTCGCAGACGACTTCGGCGAGAAGGTCGAAACTTCCCGCGGTCAGCACGACGTAGTCGACCGCGGCGATGCTGCCGAGTTGCTCGGCCACTGTGGTCGTGTCCCCGGAGACACGGATCCCGATCATGGCCTGGCGGTAGAACCCGAGCTGCATCGGATCGGTGACGGCGACAACCTGCATGACGCCGGAGTCCGTGAGCTTCTGCACGCGCTGGCGCACGGCGGCTTCGCTCAGGCCCACGGCCTTGCCGATCTCCGCGTAGGAGCGTCGGCCATCGCTCTGGAGCTGCTCGATGATCGCTTTCGACACGTCATCGAGTTGAATCGGCTTCGAGCCGGACTGCTTTCCTGGCGTTGCCATGAATCGATTCTGTCAGCGCCCGGGGCGGGCCACAAGCGAATCCGCATAGAACGGGCCATTTAACCCACGAAATTCGTTGATTTGTCCCTAGAGTGCAGCGCGTGTGCTCAGTAGGCTGGGAGATATGAGCGCACGAAACCTGAAGAACTTCATCAATGGCGCGTATGTCGAGGCGAACGCGGACTCGAGCTTCGATGTCATCGATCCGGCAACCGAGGCCACCTACGCGTCCTCACCGGTCTCCTCGAAGAAGGATGTCGACACCGCGTTCCGTGCGGCAGCGGACGCCTTCGAGGTCTGGGGTGAGACGACCCCTGGTGAGCGACAGCTCGCTCTGTTCCGGATCGCGGATGCCATTGAGGCCCGCGCAGGGGAGTTCGCCGACCTCGAGTCGAAGGACACCGGCAAGCCGAGGGCGTCGCTCGTCGAGGATGAGATCCTGGTGTCGGTCGACCAGATCCGGTTTTTCGCCGGCGCGGCTCGCAACCTCGACGGCAGGTCCGCGGGGGAGTACATGAAGGATCACACGTCGTTCATCCGCCGTGAGCCCATCGGAGTCATCGGCCAGGTGACACCGTGGAACTACCCGCTCAACATGGCCGTATGGAAGTTCGCGCCGGCTTTGGCGGCCGGAAACACCACCGTCTTGAAGCCATCGGACACGACGCCCTCCTCCACTCTTCTGCTCGCGGAGGTCGCCGCGGAGTTCCTGCCGAGGGGCGTGCTCAACGTGATCACCGGCGACCGGACGACCGGGGCCGCAATGATCGAGAACAAGATTCCGCAGATGGTGTCGATCACCGGCTCGGTTCGCGCCGGGATGGAGGTCGCTAAGTCGGCGGCGAGCGACCTGAAGCGCGTCCATCTCGAGCTCGGCGGCAAGGCGCCCGTCATCGTGTTCGCGGATGCGGACATCGAGCGGGCCGTCGAGGGCATCGGAATCGCGGGGTACTTCAACGCGGGCCAGGATTGCACGGCCGCGACTCGAGTGCTCGTGCACGAGAGCGTGCACGACGAGTTCGTCGCAGGCATGGTGGCGTGGGCGAAAGAGAACGCGAAGACGGGTGCACCGGACCGCGACGACATCCTGTTCGGGCCGGTCAACAATGCGAACCAACTCGAGCGCGTGTCGGGCATCATCGACGCGCTTCCCTCGAACGCGAACGTCGAGCTCGGTGGCCGCCGCCAGGGCGAGAACGGTTACTTCTACGAGGCGACGGTCGTCTCGGGTCTCAAGCAGACGGACGATGCCATCCAGAACGAGATCTTCGGGCCGGTCATCACTGTGCAGAAGTTCCGCGACGACGCCCAGGCGCTCGAGTGGGCCAACGGCGTGCAGTATGGCCTCTCGTCGAGCGTCTGGACCAGGGACCACGGCCGCGCGATGCGGTTCGCCAAGCACCTCGACTTCGGATGCGTGTGGATCAACACCCACATTCCGCTGGTCGCCGAGATGCCACACGGCGGTTTCAAGCACTCGGGCTATGGCAAGGACCTGTCGGCCTACGGCTTCGACGACTACACCCGGATCAAGCACGTGATGAGTTACATCGGGGAGTAGGAGGCGGATAATCAAACCGTGGACGACGAACTGCACGACACGGTTCCGGTGCCGAGACTGCCGCTTCTCCAGCCCGTTGCACCGCCCTCCGAAGACTTCGAAGACTTCGAAGACACGCTGGTGCGTGAACATCAGCCGCCGGAACTCGTCGAGCCGGAGCTCAACCCGCGTTTCATCGAGCCGTCAGGCATCGAGCTCACTGCCGAGGTTCCGGTAGGCCAGCCCGCGCAGTCCGCCGTTGCGTCGTGGAAGCAGCCGGAGGAGCCGGCGCCGCGGTACTTCCGCTTTCGGATCGGCAAGACCGTCGTCTGGCTGGACGCCGTCTGTTACGTCGGTCGGCGTCCGAGCAGTCCGCGCATCAGCTACGGGCAGATGCCGCGACTGGTCCGCGTCGCCTCGCCCGCGCGCGAGGTGTCGAGCACGCATCTCGAGGTTCGCCAGCTCGGGGCATCCGTTGTCCTGACCGACATGCGTTCGACCAACGGGTCGGTCATTTTTCCGCCAGCAGGCGTCTCGCGGAAGCTCCGTCAGGGCGAATCGGTCGTCGTGACTCCCGGCACTCTGGTAGACATTGGTGACGGAAACGTGATCGAGATCCTGCCCCTCGAATCGAGCCCACAGTCGGGCGCGGCGTCGAGCACGGGGCAAACCCAAGCAGAAGAAGGCCGGGAGTGACCGAAATCGGCGGCAGTACGGCCAGATATGAATTGCATCTCCCTACTCGCCCGGACGCGGTAATTCGTCTCACCTGGGCGGCTGCGACCGACACAGGGCGAAGGCGAAGCGCCAACGAAGACAGCTATATCGCGCAGTCTCCCGTCTTCGCCGTTGCGGATGGGATGGGCGGGCACTCCGCCGGAGATCTCGCGAGCGCCGCGGTCGTCACCCGCCTCGCCGAGGTCATCACCGATGGCTTCGCGACGACCGCCGAGGTGGATCGCGCGCTCGAGCGCGCAACGGGCGACATCGAGATTGTCGGCGTCGACAGCGAGCTTGGTGTCGGCACGACCGTCACCGGGGTAGTCCTCACGCTCCAGGGCGGCGAGCCCTATTTCGCGGTCTTCAACATCGGCGACAGTCGGGTCTACCAGTTCGAGCGCAACGAGCTTCGGCAGGTCACGGTCGACCACTCTGTCGTGCAGGAGATGGTCGAGGCCGGCCTCATCGATCGGGCCCAGGCCGAGCATCACCCGGACAGCAACGTGATCACCCGCGCGGTGGGGTTCAACATGCCTCCGACGGCGGACTATTGGATGCTGCCGCTTCGCCCCGGCTTCCGTCTCCTGATTTGCTCGGATGGCCTCACCAAGGAAATCAGCGACGATCGGCTGCGGCTGCATCTTGCCGCCGGACTGTCGGCGCGAGAGACGGCGCACGCGCTCGTGGATGCCGCGCTCGCCGCGGGTGGCCGCGATAACATCACCTGCATTGTGCTCGATGTGATCGACGCACCAGGCGATTTTGAACTGCACGCCACGTCCCCCCGTTCGGGGGGGAGGTCGGTTTAGGGCGGCATACACCCGCCTACAATAAACAAACCGACGATCCCGAGGGGGGTAGTTTTGGCGCGCCGCTTGCCTTCGCAGCCACCGGTATTGCCGGGGTTCTCGCACGTTCACGTCCTCGGATCCGGTGGATTCGCTGACGTCTTCCTCTATGCGCAGAACATGCCCCGCCGCCAGGTCGCCGTGAAGGTCATGCTGAGCGAGGTGGTCAACGACCAGGTCCGGCAGATGTTCCAGGCCGAGGCAAACCTGATGGCGCAGCTGAGCGCGCATCCATCGATCCTCACGGTCTATCAGGCTGGTGTCTCGGCGGATGGCCGTCCCTATCTCGTCATGGAGCTGTGCTCCGCTTCGCTGAGCGCGCGCTACCGCTCCGAGCGCATCCCTGTTCCGGAGGTTCTTCGGATCGCCGTGCGCATCGGGAGCGCGATCGAGACCGCGCACAGGGCCGGCGTTCTGCACCGCGATATCAAGCCGAGCAACATCCTGATGACGGCGTACGGGCATCCGGTTCTCGCCGATTTCGGAATTGCCGCGACCGTGGCCGACTCGCGGGACCAGGAGATGATCGGAATGTCGATCCCGTGGTCCGCCCCCGAGGTGTTGATGGATGAGACACCCGGCTCGATCCACTCCGAGGTCTGGTCGCTCGCCGCGACCGTGTATTCGTTGCTTGCGGGTCGCTCGCCGTTCGAAATCCCGGGCGATGCCAACAAGTCGCCGGATCTCATCTCGCGCATCAACCGGGGAAGGCCGCAGCCGATCGCGCGGACCGATGTCCCGGCGAGCCTCGAAAAACTCCTGGCGAACGCGATGTCGCGCAAGCCGGAGAATCGTCCGGCCACCGTGCTCGAGCTGGTCCGTTCGTTCCAGATGGTCGAGTCCGAGCTCGGAGTCGCGCAGACCCCGGTCGAGGTCGAGATGGACGACTGGGCGCTTGCGACGGTCGCCGACCTCGAGGAGAAGACTCGCGTTCGCGGCGTCGCCGGTGCTCTGGTCAACTCGAACACGGGACGTCGTCGGCGGCGCAGGACCGACCGGCAGTACTCCTCGGTCGGAACGATGGTGCGTGATACCGCTGGTGCTCGCAGTTCCGCCTCTCGTCCCATCCCTCGTGCTCGCGGGTCGCGGGTGCTCATTTGGGGAGTCGTCGCTCTCGGGGCGCTCGCGCTCGCACTCGGCGGAACGGCCGTGTTCGTGCTGGCGAGGGCCAATGGCGGCGGCATCCCCGTCGTGTCCAACATTGTGGCGGCGCAACACGGAACCTCGGTGAAATTCAGCTGGGCTGATCCGGGACTGGTGGACCACGACTCGTATCAGATTTCGACGACCGACGGCGCCTCGAGCAACCAGGACATCAACTCGTTCGTGGTCGACGGGACCGCGGGCGAACACGTCTGCATTACCGTCACCGTGATCCGCGAGGGCAAGACCGGCCAGCCCAGCTCGCAAAAGTGTGTGGATCTGACGTCGTGAGTGTGAGCCATGCTTAGGCGCTGGATCGCGTCCCGGAAATCGCTCGTGATTACCACCACGAGTGGTTTCGTCGTCGCGGCCGTTATCGCAGCCGTCGCGATCGTGTCGACCGGATACACCGCGCAGCAGCTCAATCTCAATGACTCTTCCGTCTGGGTCGCCAACGGATCGCAGGCCTCGATCGGCCGAGCCAACACGACGGTGCGCACGCTCAACAGTGTCGTTCCGAGCACGGGCAACGACCTCGACGTGCTGCAGGGCGGATCGACGGTGCTCCTCGTCGACAACGCGAACAGCAAGCTAGAGATCGTCGACCCGGCGACATCCGCCGTTACCCAGAGCGTTCCGCTGCCCCCGAACAAGCCGAAGGTCTTTCTCAGCCAGAACAATGTCGTGATCCTGGCCGAGGCGACCGGGCAGGCCTGGATCACGCCGATCCAGGACCTCGCCGAGTACGATTCCCAGTCGCCCGCGACGCTCAGCCTCGGTGCCAACGCGGTTGCGAGCATGGATGACGCTGGCACGCTCTTCATCTACTCTCCCAGCCAGAAGGCCGTCTACAGCATCAGGCCCGACGTCACCAACAACATCCTGACGACGGATCCGCTCGTGTTGGCAGCGAAAGACACCGTCTCGATCAGCTCGGTCGCCGATCACTGGGCGGTGCTGGATTCGACGACGGACAAGGTGTACGTCGCGGAAAAGATCACGGACCTTGCCGGTACAGTCGCTGCGGCCAGTCCCGCCATCCAGCAGGCCAGCTCGACCGGTGACCGTATTCTCATCGCGGGTGCCTCCGGGCTTGCCAGCCTCTCGCTCGATGGGTCGTCGCTGACGACCGTTGTGCGTGGACAAAGCGGAGAGCCGGCACAGCCTCTCGTCGCAGCCGGATGCGACTTCGCGGCCTGGTCCGGCGGCTCCGCGTGGCGGCGCTGCACGAGCGACGGCGCGGACGGTACGACCATGAGCCTCGCCGCCGTCTCGCCGGCCAACAGGCTCGAGTTCCGCTCGAACGGAAGCCGAGTCGTCCTGAACGACTCGCTGTCCGGCGAGGCGTGGGCTGTGCAGTCGAGCGGACAACTGATCAACAACTGGGATGCCTTGATCGCCCCGAAGGACCAGCAGCAGCAGGATCAGCAGAAGACGGAAGACACCCCTCCGCAGGTGGAGAAAAAGCAGCTTCCGCCCGTTGCCGTCGATGACCAGTTCGGCGCGCGACCAGGGCGGTCGACCGTGTTGCCAGTGCTCCTCAACGACTACGACCCGAACGGCGACGTGCTCAGCATCACCAGCGTGACGCCGATCGACGCGAAAATAGGACACGTCGATCTCATCAACGACCAGCAGCAGCTTCAGCTGGCTCTCGCGAGCACCGCGGCAGGCACGATCGACTTCAAGTACACGATCAGCGATGGGCGCGGGGGAACGGCGACCGCATCGGTGGAAGTGACGGTGCGGATGCCGACGGAGAACTCCCCGCCCAAGCAGGTGCGCACCAGCAAGACCATCGTCGCGCAGGGAGGTCGCGTGACGGCCCCGGTGCTGGGCGATTGGGTCGACCCCGATGGTGACCCGATGTACGTGACGGCGGCGAGCACATCCGCTCCGGACAGCGTCAGCTTCACGCCGGCCGGAACGATTGTCTACTCCGACGGTGGCAAGACCAGCGGCCTGAAGACCGTGTCGGTCACGGTGTCGGACGGCAAGTCCGAGACCACGGGAAGCCTCGCGATCACGGTTCGAGCCGTTGGCAAGGTGCCGATCATCGCGGATCCCTTCATCCAGATCGCGATAGCGGGCAGGCAGCTTTCGATCGCGCCGCTCGTTCACGTCCGCGGTGGAAGCGGAACGCTGCGCCTCAACAGCGTGCCGACGAAGGCGGGCGTCACGGTCACTCCGAGCTATGAGGCCGGCACGTTCCAGTTTCTCAGCAGCCAGGTGGGCACGCACTACCTCGACTATGTCGTGACGGACGGCTCTGCATCTGTCACGGGTGTTGTCCGGGTCGATGTGGTTGCGCCTCCGGACAGCAACACCAAGCCGATCACCATCCCACAGACCGTGTTCGTCAAGACGCTCAGTTCGTCGAGTGTGGACGTCGCGGACTCCGACATCGACCCCGCCGGTGGAGTGCTGCTCGTGACCGGGGTAGAGGACACTCCGGCGGACTCGGGAATCACGACCGAAATCCTGCAGCAGCGTTCGGTGCGCGTGACGCTGGCGAAGCCGCTGGATGCGCCGGTCACGTTCGAATACACCGTGAGCAACGGGTTCGCGGACGCCAAGGGCAGCATCACCGTGGTCGAGATTCCGACGCCGACCCAGCTGCAGCCCCCGATCGCCAACGACGACTCCGTGACCGTGCGGGCGGGAGCGGCCATCGACATCCCCGTCCTCGCAAACGACCAGGATCCGGATGGTGAACCGCTCACCCTCGTGCCGACACTGGTAAAGAACCTTCCCGCCGGCGCGGGCCTGCTGTTCCCCTCCGGTGACGTGCTGCGCTACCTCGCCCCGTCTCGTCCCGGCAATTACAGTGCCGTGTATGAGATCGCCGGTCCGGATGGCCAGACGGCGAGGGCGCAGGTCAAGATCGCAGTCCGCCAGGCCGACGTGGACACCAACAATCCGCCGGTGCCCGAGACACTGACCGCACGCGTCCTCGCGGGTGGCACGGTGAACATCAATGTCCCCCTTTCCGGGATCGATCCGGATGGCGACACCGTGCAGCTGCTCGGCCAGGAGACCAACCCGGAGAAGGGCTCGGTCACCGCGGTTGGGCCGCACTCGATCACCTACAAGGCAGGCGACTACTCGGCGGGAACCGACTCCTTCACCTACAGCGTCATCGATGCTCTCGGCGCTCGCGCGACCGGCATAGTGCGGGTGGGAATCGCGGCACCGCTCGGCGGTGCGCCCAACCCGATCGCTACCCTCGACGAAGTGCGCGTGCGTCCCGATGTGACGGTCTCGGTGCAGGTGCTTGCCAACGATTCGGATCCGAATGGGGGCCCGCTGCACGTAGTGTCAGCCGTGCCAAACGACAAGGTCACCAAGGTCAAGGTGGTCGGCAACATCGTCGACATCCGGCCGCCGTCGACGCCCGCCGTGTACGGCGTGATCTACACGATCGCGAACGAGACAGGCGGCACGAGTTCGGCATTCGTGCGCGTGACGGTTGACCCCAAGGCCCCGCTCGCGTTCCCGGTGGCGAACGATACGGTCCTGACCCTCTCGGACGTGCTGAATCGGAGCACGGTGGACGTCAATGTACTTGCGAACGTGTTCTTCGCAGACGGCCCGTCCTCCGAACTGGGTCTCTCGGTTTATCCGGGGTTCGGTGCAACGGCGCAGGTCACCCCGAACAAGCACATTCAGGTAACCGTCACGGCACACAGTCAGATCATTCCGTTCAAGGTGACGCATCCGGATGATCCCAACGTCTTCAGTTACGCCTTCATCTGGGTGCCGGGGACGGATGACGCGCTGCCCCAACTCGACCGCTCGGCTCCTGCTCTCCAGGTCGTGAGCGGCGCGAAGCTTGCGATCGACCTGAACAAGTACGTCATCGCTGTCAACGGCAAAAAGGTGCAGCTCACGGATACGAGTTCGGTTCGCGCCACGCACGCCGACGGCTCGTCGCTCATCGTCAATGACGACACACTGCAGTACACCTCGGCTGCGAGCTACTTCGGGCCGGCATCAATTTCGTTTGAAGTCACTGACGGCACGAGCCCGGCCGATCCGGCGGGGCACAAGGCCATTCTCGTGCTGCCCATCACCGTGCTTCCGAAGACAAACCAGCCCCCGGTGTTCTCCGGCGCACTAATCGACTTCGAGCCGGGGCAGCAGATCGACATCGACCTCGCCAAACTCACCAACTATCCGGCTCAGAACGATATCGACCAGCTCGTTTTCACCCTCCTCGCACCGCTGCCGAAGGGCTTCACCGTCTCGACGATCGTCGGGCAGCACGTCACCATCGCCGCGAATGACAACGCCGTAACCGGGACAACTGCGGCGCTCTCGGTCGGCGTGCGTGATACCAATTCCGTTGGCACCGCCGGGCGCATCCATCTGGTGGTCGTGCAGTCGACTCGTCCTCTCGCCCAGCCGGCACCGGATGTTGCGACGGTGAAACGGGGAGCCACCACGACCGTCGACGTCCTCGCCAACGACAACGCGACCAACCCCTTCCCGGGGACCCCCTTGCGGGTCATCGCGATCAGGGGAATTGACGGAGCGTCGCTTCCCGCGGGCGTGAAGGTCACGCCGAGCAAGGACAGGTCGCGCCTGGCGGTCACGGTCTCCGCGGCGGCCTCGCCGGGAGATACGACAATGCAGTACGAGGTCGCCGATGCGACCAACGACCCGCAACGCTACGTCTTCGGCAGTGTCACTATTTCGGTCGAGGACCGGCCGGATCCGGTCACGAACGTCAGTGTCACCGATTTCAGCGACAGGCACCTGACCGTGACCTGGAACAACGGGGCCGCGAATAACTCGCCGATCACCGGCTACGCGGTGATCGAGACCGATGCGAACACGGGTGCCCCGGTTTCCTCGACAAACTGCAGCGGCTCGCTGTGCTCGGTATCGACTCCGGGCAACGGCCCGGACAATGCGGTGCGGATCGCGGTCACCGCGACCAACGCGATTGGTACCTCGGATGCGGCGACCATCTCCGGCCCCGTGTGGTCGGATGTGATTCCCGCCGCGCCGACCGACCTCGCCTCCTCGCCGCTCGACCACGGTCTCACCATCACCTGGTCCAAACCGCCGTCGGGCGGCGGCAGCGCGATCACCAAATACGTGATTTCGGTCGAGGGGACATCGACGATCGAAGTCCAGGAGCCCGCTGGGGATCCGGTCGGAACCGTCTACTCTCATGGAATTACCGATTCCGGGATCGACAACGGTTCGAGCGTCGGCTACTCGGTGAGCGCCAGGAACGGAGCGTTCGCCTCGCTGGCGAACTGGAATACTGCGAGCGGAATCGGACATCCCGCCGGTCCGCCACAGATCGCGGGCTCGCCGAAGGCCCTGGCCGACATCGGCGACGGGACCAGTGCGACGCTCAACTGGGACGGCGCGTTCACCTCGAACGGCCGCGGCATCAGCAACTACTACGCCGCGATCTTCACCTCGGGCGAAAGCGCCCCGACCTGCGGCGTTTCCGGTGACCTGCCGGGTTCCCCCAGCGTGCCGGGATCGAGCTCGACGTTCCAGTCTCTCGGCACGGGCACCTCGACCACGTTCGAAGGGCTCACGCCGAACACGCCATACAGCTTCGTCGTCTATGCCTTCAACGGCATGGGCTGCACCGCGAGCGCTCCGATCACAGCGACGCCTCGCCAGCGCCCTGGCCTGGTCAGCAGCATCCAAACCGAGCGCCCGGTCGCGAACGGAACGAACCTCTGGGACTTCCGTCTCACCGGCTTCACTATCGCCAGCGGATCAACGGACGCCGACACTTTCGAGTACAAACTGAGTGGTGGCGGCGTCGACCAGGGAGTCTACGGACCGTTCAACCCGCCAACCTTCCTCACGACGACCAACCAGAGCCAGTACGGTCAGACCATCTCTGTGTCGGTGAAGGCCTGCAAACAGTACGACGGGATAGCGCCGCTCTGCAGCTCGGACTGGTCGACCCCCTTCTCGCTCGGCGTGCCGGTGCAGGCGACTGTTCCGAGCGGACTGACCTTCACCCACACCGCTGACACTGATCCGCTGGCACCTCCGGCAACCGGAACCTGGACGTGGGATGCGGCGCCCAGGGGAAACTACACTTCTGTCACGTTCTCCTGCGGGGGAGTGGATCAGACCGTCAACCCGGGAGCCGCCGGAAGCTGCGACGCGACGGCGATCGGGGCATCCGAGAACGACTATTCGAACCTGACAATGACGATCAACGCCAACGGTGCCCAGTATTCGGAAACATTCGATTGGCAGCAGTTTTCACAATGACTAGGGGACCCGAATGACCATGACGCCTGAGCAGGCCGCCTCGTTTTCCGAGACGTTCAACCGGCTGGTGGCGAACGTCGACCAGGTGCTGCTGGGGAAGACCTTCGTCATCCGGCTGTGCTTCGTCGCGCTCCTGAGCGAGGGACACCTGCTGCTCGAGGACTACCCGGGCACGGGCAAGACCTCGCTCGCCCGCGCGATGGCGCAGACCGTCGAGGGCGCCTCGAGTCGCATCCAGTTCACTCCAGACCTCCTGCCGGGTGACATCACCGGCGTGAGCATCTACGACCAGCGCTCGAGCACGTTCGAGTTCCACCCGGGGCCCGTGTTCGCGAACATCGTGCTGGCGGATGAGATCAACCGCGCGAGCCCGAAGACGCAGGCTGCTCTTCTCGAGGTCATGGAGGAGGGGCGCGTCACCGTCGACGGGGTCTCTCACGATGTCGGCCACCCGTTCATGGTCATTGCGACTCAGAACCCGATCGAACAGGCCGGTACCTACCGCCTCCCGGAGGCTCAACTCGACCGCTTCATCATGAAGGCGTCCATCGGCTATCCGGATCATGCATCTACCCTGCGCATCCTCGAGGGCGCGACCCTCAAGGCGCACGACATCACCGTGCCGAACATCGTGACCTCCGCTGCCGTGGGCGAGCTCGCGAAGCTTGCCCGCACCGTGCACGTGGATCCCGCGATCAACGACTACGTCTCGCGCCTGGTCGACGCAACCCGCTCGGCGGTCGAGGTCCGACTCGGCGTGAGTGTTCGCGGTGCGCTTGCCCTCATCCGCACGGCCAAGACGCTGGCCGCTGCGAACGGGCGCCACTACGTGATCCCGGATGACGTCAAGGTGCTTGCCGAGCCAGTCCTCGCCCACAGGCTCGTCGTTGACCCCGAGGCGGAGTTCGACGGGGTGACGGCCCCGAGCATCATCGGCCAGTTGTTGATCGAAACCGCACCGCCAAGCGATCGGCAAGCCGTGTGACAGACCGAATCGATCAATCCCGAGCGGGTCGCGGTCGTACAGGAACCGCGCCGTGGAGTAGCTCACGCTTCGACCAGCAAACCGAAACCGGAACGGACGGGCTAACAAACGCGCGCACGCGCATAGTCGGGACCCGCACCGGCTTCCTTGCGGATGCGGTCGTCGAGTTGGTGCGTGTCGCCGGTTCGTTCGGCGTGCTCGCGCGACGGTTTTGGCTGCGCCTTGCCGCCGTCGTCACGCCCGTCGGCTGGACACTGATCGCCGTCGTCCCGCTCGCCTTCGTCTTCGGCTACGTTCTCGGCTGGGTCGAACTCATCACGATCGCCTGGGCCGGTGGCGTGCTCATCGTGATCGCGCTCGTCTACCTCATCGGCCGAAACCCGCTGGCCATCCAACTGCGCGTCGCGCACTCCCGGATCGTGGTCGGGGAGGCCGCCGTCGGCGAAGTGGTCGTCGAGAACCCGCGTCCGCGGCGGGTGCTCGGTGCGAGCATCGAGATTCCCGTCGGTGCCGGGCTCGCCGCTGTCACGACGCCGAGCCTGCGCAGGGGCGCAAGGTTCGCGCACGAGTTCGTCATCCCCACGCTGCGGCGCGGGAGGATCACGGTCGGCCCGGTGCGTACGATCCGTGCCGATCCGATCGGACTGGTCAGGCGCGAGCTGGTGTGGACAGACCCGTTCGAGATCTTCATCCACCCGCGCACTATCGCGATCCCTTCGACGAGCACGGGATTCGTGCACGACCTCGAGGGCAACGCGACGCGCGACCTGACCAACAGCGACGTGTCATTCCACGCGCTGCGCGAATACCAGCCGGGGGACGAGCGCCGGTACATCCACTGGAAGTCCTCGGCCAAGACCGGAACCTACATGGTGCGACAGTTCGAGGAGACGAGACGCAGTCACATCGTCATCGCGCTGAGTCTCGCGAGAGGTGACTACGCGACTGACGACGAATTCGAGATGGCAGTGAGCGTCACGGGTTCGCTCGGCGTTCGCGCGATTCGGGATGCTCGCAACATCTCGGTCGTCGTCAGCGAGACGACACCGGATTTTGCCAAGCGCAAAGTGCTGGCGGTTCGTCCGCTTTCGACGCTGACCCGGGCGAGACTCCTCGACGATCTCGCCGTGGTCGAGAGCGGGGAGACGGCGCTCGCGATCACCGATGTCGCCCGCGTCGCGGCGGAGCAGGTTGCCGGAATCTCCGTGGCATTCCTCGTCTGCGGATCGGGAGCGACACCATCCGAGCTGCGTGCGGCCTCGACGAAGTTCCCGGCGGGTGTCGAGGTTGTCGCGATCGTGTGCGACCCCGACAGCATCCCGGGCCTGCGCAAGCTGGCCGGCCTCAGCGTGCTGACCATCGGCTATCTCGAAGACCTGCAGAAGTCCCTCGCCCGATCGGCGGCCGCCTGATGAAGGGCGCGCGACCGACCGCCGGATTCGTTGTCGTCAACGCGCTCATGCTGTGGCTGGCAACCGCGGTGGCGAGCGTCGCACTCTGGCCCGTGTACCGCAGTACCCAGCTGATCTACGTCGTCGCGATTACCGTGGTCGTCGGTTCGCTCATCGCGATCCTCGGTGCCGTCTTCCGGTGGGCAGCACCGATCGTGCTCGGGGCCACGGTCCTCGCATTCTTCGCCTTCGGCGTCCCACTCGCGGTGCCGGCCAAGACGGCATTCGGCGTGCTGCCAACCGCCGGCGGGCTGCTCGACCTGACCTCGGGCGTCGCCCTCGGTTGGAAGCAGCTGCTGACCATCACACTGCCTGTCGGGCAATACGAGTCGCTGCTCGTGCCGTTCTACGCGCTCATTCTGGTCCTGACGGTGATCGCGCTGTCGATCGCGCTGCGAACCCGCCGCGGTGACGTCGCGCCGCTCGGTCCGATCATCCTGTTCATCGTTGCCATCGCGTTCGGTTCGACGGTCGCTCTCTGGCCGGTACAGATTTCGCTCGGGCTGCTGGTAGTCAGCCTGGCCTGGATCATCTGGCGCCGTTCCTATCGACGGCGGGTCGCCATCCGTCTGCTCGCGGGCCAGGTGAAGGATGACGCCACGGCGCCCGTCGACCTGGTCGCAGACAGGCGTTTCGTCGGATTCCGCACCGTGCTCGGCGCCGGCCTCATCCTCATGCTGGCGGTCGGCACCGCGGTCGCCGCGGCGGCCGTGTTGCCGCCGAAGGGAGCCCGCGATGTGCTCAGGACGACCACGACGCAGCCCTTCGAGCCGCG
>JAODMY010000024.1 GCA_025465535.1 Glaciihabitans sp. | reverse complement strand
GCGAGGTCCTGAGTGTGCCGCCGACGCTGTTCCCGAAGCACTGGACGGCCGCCGCCTTCGGGCAGGTCGTGACCGATCCGGCGTTCCAGAACTGGCTGAAGACCTCGCTGATCGTGGCGACCTCCGCAACGGCCATCGTCATCCTCGTCGCGATCCCGGCCGCCTATTTCACGGCGCGCTTCACGTTCCGCGGTCGGGTCGCGTTCCTCGTCCTCATCGTCATCACGCAGATGTTCGCGCCGACCTCGCTCGTCGTCGGCATCTACCGCGAGTTCTACGACCTCGGCCTCATCAACACCTACGGGGCGCTGATCCTGACCGATGCCGCATTCAATATTGCGTTCGGACTGTGGATCCTGCAGGGTTTCTTCGCCGCCATCCCGAAGGAGATCGAGGAGGCCGCATCCATCGACGGCGCGAGTCGCTTCGGCACCATGATTCGCATCATGCTTCCGCTCACGCTGCCCGGTGTCGTGACGGCGGTGACGTTCACGTTCATCGCGGCCTGGAATGAGTACGTCGTGGCTCTCACCCTGATCCAGGATGACGCGCTCAAGCCGCTCACGGTCGGAATCAACGGCTACGTGACGGCGTACCAGCAGAACTGGTCGCAGCTCTTTGCGGCGTCGCTCATCGCGATCGTGCCCGTCGTCGTCCTGTTCGCGCTCATCGAGAAGCACCTCATCGGCGGCATGACCGCTGGCGCGATCAAGTAGCCCGCTGCTCGCTCCCGCCCGCGCCCGCCCGCTGCCCCGCCCCCGCGGATGTGACGCCGCGCCCGCCCGTCAACGCTGCGGCTCCCAGTGCAGCCGCGCCGTTCACGGGCGGGCGCGCCGTCGCGCAAAACGTTTGACACGGGTCGGCCGCTGGGGCTAGTTTCTTCCTACGGACTGAACAGGTCTGAACAGGTGCAGCAGGAGGATTACCGTGGCAATTGCAGAACCCCCCGTTAAATCTCGCGTCGAGCTCAACGGCATCAACACCATCACCGAGTCCGAACGCAAGGGCAAGGCGAGCAATCTGTTCTGGCCGTGGTTCGGAGCCAACGTCTCCGTTCTCGGAATCAGCTACGGCTCGTTCATTCTCGGATTCGGGATCTCGTTCTGGCAGGCAACGATCGTCGGCATTGTCGGCATCGTCATCTCCTTCTTCTTCTGCGGAGTAATTGCGCTCGCTGGAAAGCGCGGCTCCGCTCCCACGATGATCCTCAGCCGCTCGATGTTCGGGGTGCGCGGCACCCGCGTCCCAGCGATCCTGTCCTGGATCCTCACCGTGGGTTGGGAGACCGCCCTGACCGCGCTCGCCGTGCTGGCGACTTCGACCGTGTTCACCCGGCTCGGCTGGGGTGGAGGAGTGGGGACTAAGGTCATCGCACTCATCGTCGTCGCGGTGCTCATCATCGGCGCCGGAGTCATCGGGTTCGACGTCATCATGCGCTTGCAAGTGTGGATTACCGCGATCACCGGCGTCCTCACCGTGGTCTACATCATCCTCGCGCTTCCGCACATTGACCTCTCGAAAGTGGCGGCGCTGCCGGGTGGATCGAGCGAATCGTTGATCGGTGCACTCGTGTTTGTCATGACCGGCTTCGGGCTCGGCTGGGTCAACGCCGCCGCCGATTACTCGCGGTATCTGCCCCGGAAGACCCGGAGTTCGTCGGTCGTCGGCTGGACCACGTTCGGCGCATCAATCGCGCCGATCGTGCTCGTGGTATTCGGACTGCTGCTCGCTGGTTCGTCGGTCAAGCTCAACTCGGCGATCGCCGCGGACCCCATCGGAGCCCTTACGACGATCCTGCCGATCTGGTTCCTCGTTCCGTTCGCGGTCGTCGCGATCCTCGGCTTGGTCGGTGGCGCAGTTCTCGACATCTATTCGTCGGGTCTCGCCTTGCTGAGCGCCGGGATTCGCATCCCGCGCTACGCGGCCGCCGCAATCGATGGCGTGGTCATGATCATCGGTGCGATCTACGTCGCGTTCTTCTCAACGAGCTTCATCGCTCCCTTCGAGGCGTTTCTGATCACCCTCGGCGTGCCGATCGCGGCGTGGGCCGGAATCTTCATCGCGGACGTCCTGCTTCGGCGCAAGAATTACGCCGAGACAGACCTCTACAAGAAGACAGGGCGATACGGTGACGTGCGCTGGCTGGCCATTATTCTCATTGTTGTGGGCACGGGCCTCGGCTGGGGACTGATCACTAACACCTTAGGTGTGCCGACCTGGCTGAACTGGCAGGGATACCTGCTCGGCCCGTTCGGATTCGGCGGCGTCAAGGGTGCATGGGCGTATGCCAACCTCGGCGTGCTGGTATCTCTCGTAATCGGCTTCGTCGGGACGTTGATCTTCAGCCGCGCCGCCGTGCGCCGCCAGGAGGCGCTGCCGATCGAGGAGCCCGTGAAGGTCAGCGCGTAGTGACCCCGTCGCCTGGACCCTGGCTCGTCGTCATCGATATGCAGGTCATTTTCGGTGAGCCGACGAGCCAGTGGTTTACGCCCGGCTATCCGGAGGTCGAGCCGCGGGTGAAGCGGCTGGTCCAGGCGTTCGGCGATCGGGTGATCTTCACCCGGTTCGTCGCGCCGGCCGAGCCCTGGGGCGCATGGGTTCCGTACTACGAACAGTGGCCGTTCGCTCTGGTCCCGCCGACCGATCGGCTGTACGACCTGACCGACGGACTCGCCAGCGACGCGCACACGATCGTGACCGAGACGAAGTTCGGCAAGTGGGGCGCGGACCTCGAGCGGGCGATGAACGGCAGCTCCGAGATGGTGCTCGTCGGGGTGTCGACCGACTGCTGCGTCATCTCGACGGCACTTGCGGCGGCCGACGCCGGCATCCATGTCCGGGTGGTCGAGGATGCGTGTGCCGGGCTCAGCGACAGCGATCACCGTCGCGCAATCGATACGATGGCCCTGTACGCGCCGCTGATCGAGATCACGAATTCAGGCGCCGTCCTGAGCGGGGTAAAGGCATGACGGGGGCGTCGATTCCGCCGCTCAAACACGAGCGCATCGCGAAGGTTCTCGAGGGCGAGATCCTGCGTGGGAGCATGCCGACGGGGCGCCGCCTGCCGGGCGAGACCGCTCTCGCCGAGCGCTTCTCCGTCAGCCGCAACACCGTGCGCGCCGCCCTGTCCGAGTTGGGCGAGGCCGGGCTCATTTCAACCCGTTCCGGCAAGGGATCCTTTGTCACCTACGACGGCAAGCCGCTTGAGGTCGGCCTCGGCTGGGCGCGCGCCCTCAAGGACCGCGGCGTCGCGACCAGCGTCACCGTCCTGAACCTCGACGAGGTTGATGATCCGGAGCTCGCCGCCGAACTCGGCCAAACGAGCCCAAGGTTCGTGGTCATCGACCGCCTGCGCTCGGTCGACACCGGCATCATCTCGTACGAGCGCTCGCGCATCCCTGCGGTGCCGGCGGTGTCGGACGCGGTGGCGAAGGGGCTCGCGGGCGGCTCGCTCACCCAGCTGTTGCGCGACGCCGGACTCATCGCGGCGCAGGGCGAGCAGTGGGTCGAGATCCACTCGTTGACCGCAGAGGATGCCCGCCTGCTCGAGCGCAAAGAGGGCGATGTTTTTCTCTGGTCGCGCTGCGTCACGCGAGACGCGGCCGGCGCGCTGGTCGAGAACGTCGAGAGCCTGCTCGCACCCGAGCACTTCAGGCTGCATTTCCAGTTCGCGAATCGCGCGCTGTGAGCGGCCGCGACTCCGCCGTCTCCGCGCTGTACGGCCTTGCCATCGGTGACGCGCTCGGAATGCCGACCCAGCTGATGGCGCGCGTCGCGATCGCCGATCGGTACGGTGTCCTCGAGACGTTCGAGCCGGCGGATGCGGATCATCCACTCGCCGCTGGGATGCCCGCCGGCTCGATCACGGACGACACGGAACAGGCACTCCTCCTCGCCCGGCTCCTCGTGGAAGGCGACGGTCACGTCGGCGCCGAGAAGTTCGCCCTTGCCCTCGTCGCCTGGGAGGACGGCATGCGCGCGAAGGGCTCGCTCGACCTGCTCGGCCCGTCGACCAAGCGGGCCGTCGAGGCCGTGATCGCCGGAGAATCGGTTGCTGAATCCGGCCGCTTCGGCACGACCAACGGGGCGGCCATGCGCGTCACTCCGGTCGGGATCGCGGTGGACTCGACCGATCTGAACGCGCTCGTCGACCGCGTGGTCGAGGCGAGTTCGGTCAGTCACAACACCGGGGTCGCGATCGCCGGGGCATCCGCGGTTGCCGCCGCGGTGAGCGCCGGCATCGACGGGGCCAACCTTCGCGAGGCCATCGAACTCGGGGCTGCCGCAGCGTCGATCGGGGCGACCCGCGGATACTGGGTCGCCGCCGCGGACGTCGCCGCGCGCATCCGTTGGGCCGTCTCGCTCGCCGATCCCGCCGATCCCGAGCGCAGCCTCACCCGCATCTACGAGCTGGTTGGCACGAGTCTCGCGACGCAGGAGTCCGTGCCGGCCGCGTTCGGCATCCTCGCCACCTATCCGGACGAACCGTGGCGGGTGGTCCTGGCCGCGGCATCCCTCGGCGGCGACAGCGACACGGTCGCGGCTATGGCCGGCGCGATCGCGGGGTCGGTGCACGGGTCGATGCACGGGTCCGGGGCGTTCCCGGCGGACGCTCGATCCTTCGTCGCGCGGGTCAATTCCCTCGACCTCGAGTCGGTTGCCGATCGGCTCCTGGCGCTGCGATGACGCGCAGGCTGGTCAGCGTCGGCAACGTTCTCGTGGACATCATCGTTCACGGCCGGCTGCCCGAGCGCGGCTCGGATTCGATGGCGACGAGCGGTGGGATGAGCGCGGGCGGAGCCTTCAACGCGATGGTCGCCGCGAGCCGGCAGGGGCTTTCAACCGCGTATGCGGGCGGCCACGGGACGGGCGCGTTCGGCGACCTCGTGCGCTCTGCGCTGCGGGATGCCGGGATCGAGATCCTGACCGAGGTCTCGACCTCCTCCGACAGCGGCTACGACATCGCCATCATCGAGGACGACGGTGAGCGCACCTTCCTCACCGTGCCGGGAGCCGAGATGCGCCTCACCGCGGCGCAGCTTGAGCCGATTCGAATTTCGGGCGACGATCTCCTTCTCGTGTCGGGCTACGGACTACTGGGGCGGACCAACGGCGCGGTCCTCGCGCCGTGGCTGGAGACGCTCCCGGCCGAATCCACGGTGCTGGTGGATCCCGGCCCCCTCGTCCGGCAACTCGCGGACACCGCCGTCTGGAAGGCGGTCGCCGCGCGCGCCGACTGGCTCAGCTGCAACCGGGAAGAGGCCGCCATCCTGAGCTCGAAGTCCGATCCGATGGATGCGGCAAGTGCCATCGCGAACAGCAGCAGGGGAGTGCTGGTGCGCGATGGATCGGATGGATGCGCCCTCGCGTTCGAGGGGCGGGCCCTGCGCGTCCCCGGTTTCGCGGTCACCGCGATCGACACCAACGGTGCCGGTGACGCTCACTCCGGAGCGTTCCTTGCCGCGCTCGCCGAGGGCCTGGAGCCGCGCGACGCGGCTCTCCGCGCGAACGCCTGTGCCGCAATCGCGGTCACGAGGCGCGGGCCGGCGACGGCTCCGACGAGGGCGGAAGTTCTCGCGCTTCTGGCGGACTAGCGGTACCCGGCCATGACGTTGGTGGCGGCTGCGCAGTGGGGTCCCATCGAATGCCCTGTAACTGCGGATGCCGGCGACGAGACATCCGCAGTTAGAGGGCATTCGATGAAACGCTAGTCGGAGTGTTTACGGTAGTCTGGCTTCGTCGCAACTGGCGTTGAGATGGGCAACCATCGGGGAGCGGCTGACACGGTTAGTGGCCGTACGCCTGGGCCACGTGCTTTTAACAAGCAACGATCAATCGACCATGTCAGGAGCCCCGTTGTCCAATTCATCCAACGCCCCATCGTCCTCTTTCAATGCTCCGCTGGCCGAGGTGGATCCGGAGATTGCCGCCGTCCTCGAGAGCGAGCTCGGCCGCCAGCGCGGAACCCTCGAGATGATCGCGAGCGAGAACTTCGTTCCTCGCGCGGTCCTCGAATCGCAGGGATCCGTCCTCACCAACAAGTACGCAGAGGGCTACCCCGGACGCCGCTACTACGGCGGCTGCGAGTTCGTGGATGTCGCCGAGCAGCTGGCCATCGACCGCGCGAAGAGCCTGTTCGGCGCCGCCTACGCGAACGTGCAGCCCCACTCCGGAGCCTCCGCGAATGCCGCCGTTCTCTCGGCCATCGCGCAGCCCGGAGATAAGATTCTCGGCCTCGAGCTCGCCCACGGCGGTCACCTCACGCACGGCATGCGGCTGAACTTCTCCGGCAAGCTCTACGAGGCGCACGCTTACGGGGTCGACCCGGAGACCATGCTCGTCGACATGGATGCGGTCCGGGCGAGGGCGCTCGAGGTCAAGCCCCAGGTGCTCATCGCCGGCTGGTCCGCGTACCCCCGCCAGCTCGATTTCGAGGCGTTCCGAGCGATCGCCGACGAGGTCGGCGCGCTCCTCTGGGTGGACATGGCCCACTTCGCGGGGCTCGTGGCCGCGGGCCTGCATCCGTCGCCCGTCCCGTACGCCCACGTCACCTCATCCACCGTCCACAAGACGATCGGCGGGCCGCGCTCTGGCTTCATCCTGACCAACGACCTCGACCTGCAGAAGAAGATCAACTCGAACGTGTTCCCCGGCCAGCAGGGCGGGCCTCTCATGCACGTCATCGCGGCCAAGGCGACGGCGTTCAAGATCGCGGCATCGGCAGAGTTCAAGGAACGCCAGGAGCGCACGATCCGTGGCGCGAAGATCCTCGCCGACCGCCTGGCCGCGGCCGACACCACCGCGGCTGGAGTCGACGTTCTGACCGGCGGCACCGACGTGCACCTCGTGCTCGTCGACCTGCGCAACTCGGCCATTCACGGCCAAAACGCCGAGGATGTGCTGCACTCGGTCGGTATCACGGTGAACCGCAACGCCGTGCCGTTCGACCCGCGCCCGCCGATGACGCCATCCGGTGTCCGGATCGGAACGCCGGCCCTCGCGACCCGCGGATTCGGCGACACCGAGTTCACCGAGGTCGCCGACATCATCGCGACGGCGCTGAAGCCGGAACCTGACGTCAACGCGCTCCGCGAGCGCGTGGTGAAGCTGACCGACGGCTTCCCGCTCTACCCCGGCCTCGTCTCTCCTGGTACCTGGAAGTGACCGCGGTACGGCTGGATGGCGTCGCGACCGCGACCGCCATCAAGGATGAACTGCGCGTTCGCATCGCCGCGCTCAAGGCAAAGGGTGTGACCCCCGGCCTCGCGACTCTCATGGTCGGCCAGGATCCGGGCTCGATGAGCTACGTCGGAGGCAAGCATCGCGACTCTCTCGAGGTCGGGATCGAATCCGTCCGGGTCGACCTGCCCGCGACGGCGACAGAGGCGGATGTCCGCGCGGCAATCGCGGACCTCAACGCCGACCCGCGCGTCACCGGTTTCATCGTGCAGCTGCCGCTCCCGAGCGGCATCGACGAGCACGCCATGCTCGAACTGGTCGATCCGGCGAAGGATGCGGACGGTCTCCACCCGACCAACCTCGGCCGCCTCGTGCTCGGCGTCGACGGCGTCCTGACGTCGCCGCTTCCGTGCACGCCGGCCGGAATCATCGAGCTGTCAGAGCGTTACGGCATCGAGTTTCCCGGGCGCCATGTCGTCGTCATCGGCCGCGGACTGACGGTCGGCCGACCGCTCGGCCTGCTGCTCACGCGCAAGGGAATCGACGCCACCGTCACGCTCACGCACTCGCGCACGACCGACCTCGCGGCCGAAGTTCGCCGAGCGGACATCGTGGTCGCGGCCGTGGGCGTCCCGCACCTGGTGAAGGCCGACTGGATCAAGCCGGGTGCCGCGGTGCTGGATGTCGGGGTGACGCGTGTCGGGATGACGGACAGCGGAAAAGCGAAGCTGGCCGGCGACGTCGATCCAGAGGTCGCGGAGGTGGCGGGATACCTCTCGCCGAACCCCGGCGGCGTCGGCCCGATGACCCGCGCGATGCTGCTGCAAAACGTGGTGCTGGCCGCCGAGCGCGCGGCCTCCTGACCCAACCTGCCTGGACCTCTCGGCGTCGGGCACGCGAAAACGGGGCCAATGCGGCTAACCGGGGCATCCGCGGACGCCCCTATTAGCCGCATTGACCCCGTTTTGCGCACGTGGCCCGCGGGCGGCGTTACTCCCGGTTGGCGCCGTTCGACGCGGTGACCACGAACATGGTCGGCTGGCCGAATCCGTGCTCGGCGAAGGCGCCGTCGATGGCGACCTGGATGCGCGAGATCGCGTCGGTCGGGACGAGGGCAATCGCGGATCCGCCGAATCCGCCGCCGGTCATTCGCGCCCCGATTGCACCGTTCGCCTGTGCCGTCTCGACGGCGAGGTCGAGTTCGGGGACGGAGATCTCGAAATCGTCGCGCATCGAGGCGTGCGACGCGTCGAGGAGGTCGCCGATCGCGAGTGGTCCGCTCTCGCGCAGAACTCGAACTGTCTCGAGGACGCGCTGGTCTTCCGTGACAACGTGGCGGACGCGACGGAACGTCTCATCGTCGAGGATCTCGCGAGCGCGCTCGAGGTCGTCGACGGTCAGGTGGCGCAGCGAGGGGACCCCCATGGCTGCCGCGCCTCTCTCGCAGGAGTCGCGTCGAGCCCGGTATCCGCCGGTCGCGTGTTCGTGCGCCACACCGGTGTCGATCACGAGGAACTCGAGTCCTGCGGCGGCGAGACCGAGCGGGACGACCGCGGATTCGAGACTGCGGCAGTCGAGGAAGACTGCGGCATCCGCTTGTCCGAGGAGGGAGGCCGACTGGTCCATGATGCCGGTGGGTGCGCCGACGGCCTTGTTCTCGGCGAGCTGTCCGACCTTTGCGAGCGTCTGCCGGTCGAGGCCGAGCTGCCAGACCTCGTTGAGTGCGAAGGCGACAGAACTCTCGATCGCCGCCGAGGACGAGAGTCCGGCGCCAACCGGAACGGTTGACTCGAGGTAGATGTCGACCCCGGGGACGGCGGCGAGGTCCGCGCCGAACTGGCCGAGCGCCCAGATGACGCCGAGCGGATAGGCCGACCACCCGTCGAGGGCGTCGGGGGTGAGCTCCGCGAGAGCGATCTCGGCCGCCTCGTCCGCGAAGGAGCTCCCAACTCGGACGACGGCGTCATCCCGAATCCCGAGCGCGAGCACCGTGCGTCGGTTGATAGCGAACGGAAGGACGAAACCCTCGTTGTAGTCGGTGTGCTCGCCGATCAGGTTGACCCGACCCGGCGCAGACCAGAGCCCGGTCGGCTCGTAGCCGTAGATCTCGGTGAAGTTTTCGGCGACCTCGTCGCGAATGTCGCTCATACTGTGTCGCTCACTCTGTTGATTCCTTCTTTGATGAACTCTGCGGATTTCTCCGGCAGAACGTCGCCGATGAAGGCGCCCATTGCCGACTCGGAGCCAGCAAGAAACTTTAGTTTGTCCGCGGCTCGTCGTGGCGATGTCACCTGGAGCATCAGGCGCACCTCATCGCGTCCGACGTTGACCGGCGCCTGGTGCCACGCCGCGATGTAGGGCGTCGGGGTGTCGTAGAGCGCGTCGACGCCGCGCAGCAGCTTCAGGTACAACTTCGAGAGTTCGTCGCGCTCGGCCTCGTTCGTTGCGGCGAAATCGGGGATCTGGCGGTGCGGCAGCATGTGGATCTCGATCGGCCAGCGGGCCGCAAACGGTACGTACGCGCTCCAGTGCTCGCCGCTCAGGACCAGTCGTTCGGATGCTCGCTCGCGCTCGAGCAGGCGCTCGAACAGGTCGGGTCCGACCTGTGAGATCGAGTCGAGCAGCCGGGTCGTCCGCGGCGTCACGTAGGGGTACGCGTAGATCTGGCCGTGCGGGTGGTGCAGCGTTACGCCGATCTGTTCGCCGCGATTCTCGAACGGGAAAACCTGCTGGATGCCGGGAAGCGCCGACAGCGCCGCCGTTCGGTCCGCCCAGGCCTCGATCACCGTGCGTGCGCGCGACGGAGTCTGGGTCCCGAAAGATCCTTCGGTCGCGGGGCTGAAGCAGACGACCTCCGTGCGGCCGATGGATTCGAAGCTGCGGCCGAATCCGATGCTCGTCAGGTCGTCGAGGGAGTGCGGCGCCTCGGGCCCGTCGAGCGCCGGACCGAAGGAGGGCGAACGGTTTTCGAAGACGGCGACGTCGTACTGGTCTGGGACCTCGGACGGATTGCCCGGAGACGCGGGCGCGAGTGGATCCTGGTCGGCGGGCGGCAGGAACACGCGGTTCTGTCGGGCGGACGCGATCGAGATCCATTCGCCGGTGAGGATGTCCTGGCGCATCGTCGCGGTCTGGGGTCGAGGATCGAGCGTGCGTCCGTCGAGCTTCCGTTCGGGCGTCAGCGTGGTGTTCGCGTCGTCGAAGTAGATGAGTTCGCGACCGTCGGCGAGAGTG
This sequence comes from Glaciihabitans sp., assembly GCA_025465535.1. Classification (GTDB taxonomy): domain Bacteria; phylum Actinomycetota; class Actinomycetes; order Actinomycetales; family Microbacteriaceae; genus Galbitalea. Next base: position 24,904 of record JAODMY010000024.1, on the reverse strand, counting down.
CTGACGTGCTTGGTGATTCCGCCGGTGAGCATGTAATTACGATACCGAAGAAATTGACTTTCGATATCGAAAGCGCCAAGCTGGCCGGAGGAGCAAGCTGGCCGGAGGAGCAAGCTGGCCAGATGAGCAGGGTGCCGGATGAGCAGGGTTGGCGAATGAACGGAGCCGTTGAATGAACACCGCCGAGCGCCGCGACCGCCTTGGCGAACTCGTCTCGACCAGGGGCTTCCTGCGGGTGATCGACGCCGCCGAGCTCTTCGGCGTGAGCGAGGTCACGATTCGCGGCGATCTCAGTGCGCTCGAGGATGCGGGCGCGGTGACCCGCATTCATGGCGGCGCGATGCCGAGGCGCGCGATCAACCCTGAGCCGTCGCTCGAGCGGGCGCTCTCGCTGGCCGCCGACTCCAAGAGAGCGATCGGAGTCGCCGCGGCAGCCATGGTCGCCCCCGGGCAGAGCGTGATTCTGGATGTCGGATCGACCGCGCTCGCTGTTGCCACAGCCCTCGTAGAACGGGACGATCTCGAGGGGATCTCCATCGTCACGAACGGCCTGTCCATTGCGCTCGCGCTCGAGGTCGCCCTGCCGAGGTTCACGGTCGTGGTGACCGGTGGAACCCTGCGCCCGCTTCAACACTCCCTGGTGAATCCGGGGGCATCCGCCTTCCTGGAGACCCTGCACGCCGACATCGCGTTCATCGGTTGCAACGGCATCGATCCGGAGCGCGGGGTCACCAACATCAACTATCCGGAGGCCGAGGTCAAGCGTCGAATGATGCTGTCGTCCAAGCGCCGCATCCTCATCGCCGACGGCAGCAAGCTCGGCCAGACCCATCTCGGCGTCGTGGCGGCCGTGCGGGAATTCGACCTTCTCATCACCGGTCCGGATGCACAGGCCGATGCGCTCGCGGCCGTCGGCGAGTGCGGTATCGAGGTGCTTCAGGCGCCAGCGGGCCCGCAGTAGGCTGGGCAAATGCGCGCGCCCACCGGTGAACAGTTCGTCCTCAATCGCTCGACTCCGAACGGACCGGCCGAGGCCGTCATCACGGAGGTTGCAGCATCCATTCGCACCCTGCGGATCAACGGCATCGACCTCACGCAGCCGTACCCGGAGTTTTCGACGCCGCCCTCCGGCTGTGGGATCGTGCTGGTTCCGTGGCCGAATCGCATCCCGGACGGCGTCTGGGAACTGGACGGCGCAAGGCAGCAGCTCGACATCACGGAGCCCGAGCGGCACAACGCGATCCATGGGCTGCTGCGCAACGCACCGTACCGCCTGGTTGAGCGCACCGAAGGTTCGGTCACGCTCGGCGCGACCGTTTTCCCGCAGCACGGCTACCCGTTCCTGCTCGAAACCTCGGTGAAGTACGAGCTGACCGACGACGGGATGACCGTGACCCACCGCATCCTCAACGAGTCGGAGGCGCCGGCGCCGGCCGCCATCGGCACGCACCCGTTCTTCCAGATCGGTGACGTCAAGACGGATGACCTCACCCTCACTCTTCGCGCCGCGACCCGTTTTCCGGTCGATGAGCGGCTCAACGTCAGCCCCGAGATCCCTGTGGACGGCCGGTACGACCTTCGCGGCGGCGTGAAGGTTTCGGACCTCGAACTGGATGACGCCTACGGTGACGTCTCGCCAGAGGACCAGGTGACCGCGGTGCTCACCGCGCCCGACGGCCGGACGGTCTCGCTCTGGCAGGACGAGAACTTCCCGTACGTCCAGGTCTTCACGACGCGCTCATTCCCGCGTGGAACCGGCGTCGTCACCGCGATTGCCATCGAGCCGATGACGGCGCCCGCGAACGCGTTCAACACCGGCCAGTCGCTCAAGTGGGTCAACCCGGGTGAGACCTGGCAGGCCGCCTGGGGCGTGAAGTACTCCGGCTGAGCCACCTTCGGGCCGTCGAACCTCCTTCGGGCCGTCGAACCTCCTTCGCAGGCTCAGTCGGCGCTGGGGTCGCAGGTTGCTTCGCAACTTTCCAAGCTCCACCGCGCACAATAGAAGCGTGATCTCAACTCCGCTGGCGCGCGCGCTGCGCGACTCCGGTTTGGTCTGGAAGCCGAGCATCGGCGACGCCTTTCTCATCGACAGGGTCGAGGTCGACGCCGAGGTGTTCCACCTGAGCGACATGACGGTCGAGGCGCACGAGTTCTCGACGGGCATCGTCCTCGGCTTCAATGGAACGACCGAGTGGGCTCTCGACTCCGTTTCGATCGAGGATGCGCTCTGGCTTCCCAGCGAGACCCAGCTGCGTGAATTGCTGCGCGCGGCGTTCTCCGCCTTTGCAGTGACCGAGACGGGCTTCAGCGTCACGGCGACGATCGACGGTTTCTCGCGCATCTTCGAGGCGCCCGTCGCGGAGGATGCCTACGCCCGCGCGCTACTTGCCCTCATCGACGCGTCGGTCGGCGACACCCAGCTCGACGAAGACATTCCGCTCGTCTAGCGGGGCACGGCCGTGACCGCCAGCCGCTGGATCAGCGCCGGCGTCGTGGGAGCCAGAAGCATCTCGATCCGCAGGGATCCGCGGGCTGCGGGCAGGTGCCACGTGAGTTGCGCGGGGGAGTTGCCACTGACGCCCATCGGGCTTGCGGTCCAGTCGACGTCGCCCACGAGATCCAGCGCCCGCGCGATGAGTGCGACCCGCTCGACGTAGGGAACATCCTCGGCGACGTTGTCGGTGAACAGGTCGTCGGCCAGGCCGTCACTCCACGAACGAACCAACTGCTGCGCCCGAGCCCGCAGCTCCAGGGTTGCCGGCCACGGGGCCGGGGACAGGTCCGGTGCGCCGCGACTCTCGAGTACCAGGCGCAACGCCGCGCTCGCGGGTGCGCTCACGCCCGAATACGTCGCGTTCTCGAAGGCCACGATCCCGATGCCTGTCTCGGCGCTCCAGCGCATGTGCGTGCTGAATCCGGGGTATCCGCCCGAGTGGTGAACCGTGGTTCCCCACACCGGATCGTGCTCGACGAACAGGCCGAAGCCGTAGCCGGTCGAGATCCCGGATGTCGCATCCGCTCCCAGCGGAATCGCCCGTTGGATCTGCTGCTGCTCCCGCCTGCTCGCTGCGGCTGACGGGCCCGGCAGCGCCGTCGCGGGGTCCAGCGCACTCGACATCCACCGTGCCCAGCGCCCGAGGTCGGTCGCCGTCGAGAAGATGCCGCCCATCGCCGAAAAGACGCCGGGCGGGGAAAACGGCAGCTCGACCCACGCGTCGCCGGACCGGCGGTAGCCCAGCGCGAGGCGACCCCCGTCGACGACGGTCGGGTCATATCCGGTCGAAGCCAGCCCGAGCGGCTCGAACAGTTCGCCGCGGACGGCGTCGAAGTACGTCCCGCCGGTCACCTTCGCGATCACCTGTCCGAGCAGCGCATAGCCGAGGTTCGAGTACTCGAAGGCGGTTCCCGGCACGGACACCGTCGGAACGCCCCGCTCCAGGAAGTCCGCGAGCTCGGTCGGCGTCATGGCCTCCTGTCGGTCGCCCCACGGGTCATCGGTCGGCAGCCCTCCCGACATCGACATGAGCATCCGAACGGTCGGGACGACCGGATCTTCCGCCGGCGTATTCGCGCGGAAGGCCGGCACGAAATCCGTGATCGGCGCATCCAGGTTCAGCAGTCCACGATCGCGCAGCACGAGCAGGGTCGCCGAGGTGAAGCTCTTGGTACAGGAGGCGATCCGAAACGCCGTGTCGGCATCCGGCACAGGGCCGCCGAGGCTGCGCTCCCCGAAGCCGCCGCCGAGCAGGATGTCGTCCCTCTCGAACAGCGAGAAGTACACGCCAGGTGTTTGGCCGCCCAGAACCCGAGCCGCGAAGAGTTCCTCGATGGATGCGCGCAGTGCCGGCGTGAGAGCAGTCATGATTCGAGCGTATCGGCGGATGCGCGCCTAGCTGCGCCGGGACCGCACGAACGCGAAGACTCCGAGCACGAGAGCGATCACCCCGAGTGCGAGGCCGCCTGTTCCGATGATGAGCGCGGTGTTCGCGGTCGAGGTTGCGGTGTCGGTTGCCGACAGCCCGATCCCGCCCGCCGCATCCGGCGCCGGATCGTTGATGTACAGGGTCGGCGCCGGGTTGTCCGGTTCCTCGCCCGACTTCGGTGTCGCCTCGTTCCACTTGACCACGGTTCCATCCGAGTAGGTCTGGTAGGTCGGGAACTCGACGCTGCCGGTGTCCGGAGTCAGGTCGAGCGCGAGCGCGAACTCCTGGAACTGCCCAGCCTTGATCTGCACGCCCGGGTCGGCCGTGAAGATCACCCTGGTCGGCGCGACGGTCACCTCGACGCCGTCGTTCTTGATCGGCTTGGGCAGTTTCGCGCTGACGATCTTCGCCGTCCAGCCCTGCACGGGCTGGTACTCGGCATCCGCGAACGGAGTCTTCGTCGGGAGGTCGATCTCGACCTTGACAGTTCCGGCGTTCTCCATCTCGTTGGGCACGCGGAAGGTGAGGGCGATGTCGTCACCGGCCACCGCCGTGTTCGGCGAGACCTTGACGTGCGCGTCGGCGGCCAGCGGTGCACCGAGCACCAGGATGGCGACCGCTGCTGCGGCGGCACCGATGCGGGCTCTACTAATTGATTTCATGCTGAAGTCCTCTGGTTGAAGCGGGATGATTGCGTGCGAGGGCATCCATCCGGTCGTTCAGCTCAGACGGATGCGACTGCCAGCGGCGGCCCGCGTCGACTCAGTCCGCTGAGCAGAAACTGCACGAGCGAAACCCGCACGAACGCGATCGGAACCAGCGGCCCCTTGGCCTCATGAAGGACGTGGCCCCAGCCGACCCAGAGCGCTCGAAGCACCGTCTCGAACAGCCGCCAAAACGCGCGCTCACCCCAGGCGAGCGCGACGATGGTCACGATCGCGGCAATGCCATGGGCGAGCCACATCCAGCCGTCGTCGATCATCGCCGGGCCGGTCGACGAGGGGGTCACCGCGATCTGCGTCGTGATCATGCGCATGCCGGTTGTCGTCGGGGTCGGCAGCACCGTCGCCATTCCGCCCGACATCAGGAACAGCAGGTGAAAGACGCCCTGGCTGAGGATGACCGTGGCCGCCAGCCTGACCCTCGAGACCTGACGACCCGCCAGCCCGATGCTCGCCAGTGCGCAGAATGCGAAAGCCAGCGCGAGTCCCGCAAGGCCCGGCATCACGCCACCACCCGTGACGTGGGCGAAGGCAGCGACGAACACGGCGACTGAGCTCGCGACGAGCCCGCGAAACACGCGCGCCCATCTCGTCGCCATGGTGCTCCCATCGTGTGCGGCCAGGTGTGCCGAGTCTATTTGGCGGTGACGGGATCGGGCGGTGCGGATGTGCGCTTAGCAAGTTGCTTGGAGTCGCGTTCCGCGACTTGACGGGACCGCCGTCCGTGGCGCATAGTCAATGCAATCGATTGTATTCAGGCTCTCGATTGGCTCAGCGAGGAGTGAAAACATGGTGAACAGGACGCTTATCAAGGGCGGAATCATCTTCAGCGTCGACCCGGAGATCGGGGATCTGCCTCAAGGTGACGTCCTGATTGAGGGCGATCGAATTGTCGCCGTAGCGCCCGAGATCGACGCACCTGATGCCCAGCTCGTTGACGCGACCAACCGGATCGTCATGCCTGGGCTGATCGACACCCATCGTCACATGTGGCAGTCGTCCATTCGACAGATCGCCGCCGACTGGACGCTCGGCCAGTACGTGGAGAACATGCTCGGAAAGTATGGTCCCGCGTTCAGGCCGGAAGACGTCTACGTCGCCGACCTGCTTGGTTCGCTCGAGGCGCTCAACGGCGGCATCACCACGGTCATGGACTGGTCACACATCATGAACTCCCCGGCTCACGCCGATTCCGCGATCGCAGGATTGCGGGCCTCCGGCATTCGCGCCGTTTTCGGATACGGCGCCCCCGGGTCCCCGGCGGCCGAGTGGTACGCCGACGACGTGCGTCGCGTCGCGGCCGAGCACTTCTCCACGCCGGGACAGCTGCTCACCCTCGCCCTGGCAAGCCTCGGCCCGGAATTCTCCAGCCTCGAAGAGACCGTCACGGACGTAGACCTGGCGCGTGAGCTCGGCATCCGAACGTCAATCCACATTGGGGTCGGCCTGCTCGGTGAAAAGCGGTCGATCACCAAGATGAAGGAGCTCGGACTACTCGGACCCGACCTCATTTTCGTGCACTGCAACACCTGCACCGACGAAGAGTTGCAGATCATCCATGAGTCGGGCGGCCATGCTTCCATCTCCCCTCGCGTTGAGATGCAGATGGGGCACGGCTATCCCGCTACGGGCAGGCTCATCGCGGCGGGCGTGCAGCCGAGCCTGAGCGTCGACGTCGTCAGCGGAGTCGGTGGCAGCATCTTTGCGGAGATGCGCGGCACCCTCGAGGCCGAGCGCGGCTGGCAGAACCACGAGACCCTCGGTCGCGGCGAGTGGACGAGCGAGCTCAAACTGAGCACGCGCAATGTCGTCGAAATGGCCACCATCGGGGGAGCGCGTGCTCTCGGGCTGGACAGCGAGATCGGGTCGCTCACACCGGGTAAGCAGGCCGACATCATCATGCTGAGGGTCGACACACCCAACCTGTCGCTCGTCAACAATCTTCCCGCGGCCATCACCCTCTGCGACAGTGAAAACGTCGATAACGTGTTCGTCGCCGGCGTGCTCGTGAAGGCGGCTGGGGAGTTGCTCAGCCACGATTTCCGGGCGGTCCAGGACGAGGCGAGAAACTCGCGCGACTTCCTGCTGCCGGATCTCGTTCGCATCGGCAATGGAGCGGCATGATGTCAGGGTTCAACACATTCGCGTGCGAGGCGGTCGGTCCACTCCTATGACTTTGCATCTTGTGGATACCGTGTTCGTCGGCGGGCGCATCTGGACGGGCTCAGAGGACGACGACTCGATGCCCAATGAGGTCGCGTCCATCGCGATCCGTGACGGCCGGATCGTCGCAGTCGGCTCGGACGAGGAACTCGCGCCGCTGGCCGCACAGGCGGAGCGTGTCATCGACCTCGGCGGTCGCCGGGTGCTGCCCGGTCTCATCGACTCGCACATCCACGCCGTTCGCGCCGGTGCGGGATGGAACCTGTCGTTGCACTGGGAAGACGTGCGCTCGCTTGCGGAGGGTCTTCGCCAGATCGCCGAGCGCGCTTCATCCCTCAAGCCAGGGGAGTGGATCTCTGTCGTGGGCGGCTGGCACTCGCGGCAGCTGGCGGAGAGGCGGTTGCCGACCCGCGCCGAACTCGACGCGGCCGCGCCGGATAACCCCGTCTTCATCCAGGAGCTGTACGACCGGGGCGTCGTCAACTCCGCGGCTCTTGCGGCCTGTGGCTGGGGTGATTCCTCGGCCAATCCGCCCGGTGGCGAGTTGCTAAGAGACGCGGCCGGCAGCGTAACGGGCGAACTCGTTGGCATGGGGGCCTTCGCGGTTCCGCTTGGCCTCGCGCTCGCTCCCACCGCAGAGCAGGCCTATGCAGGCACGCGCGCCATGTTCCGCGAGTTCGCGACTCACGGTCTCACCGGGGTCGCCGACGGTGGCGGGCTGAAGATGACGCCGCCCGACTATCACCAGCTGTACCGCCTGTGGAGCGCAGACGAACTCGCCGTGCGAGTGCGGCTGTTCATCTCGGCCTGGACGAGGGGCGGGGAGGTCGGCGATGTCGCGAGCCTCACCGAATTCCTGCACCCCGGATTTGGCGATGGTCGACTGAAGATCGCCGGCGTCGGCGAGATTCCGCACCTCTCCTGCCACGACATGGAGGGGCTGAGCCCGTTCGCCTTCGAACAGGTTGCCTACGACGAACTCGTCGAGATCGTACGCAACTGCGTCCGGTCCGGCTGGCGGATGTCCGTCCATGCGGTGCTCGAGGATTCCCTCAGCCGCGTGCTGGATGCGTGGGAACAGGTCGAGCGTGAGACCGGTGGTGTCGCGGGGAAGCGCTTCTCCATCGTGCACGCCGACCAGGCGAGCGAGAAGAGCATCAAGCGGATCGCCGCTCTTGGTGCCGGCGTGCTTGTGCAGAACCGGCTCATGCTCAAGTCGACCGATTATCACGACGGCTGGGGTTCGGAGGCGGTGCGCACCGCGCCGCCGATCGGCCTCATGCGTTCCCACGGCGTCACGATCGGGGGAGGAACGGACGCAACTCGTGCCAACTGGTTCTCCCCGTGGGCATCGATTTGTTGGCTCGTGGCGGGGAAATCCGTCGATGGAGCAGCGGCGCGCGATGCAGAGCACCTCCTGACCATCCAGCAGGCGCTTGCCTCCTACACCCGGGATGCGGCCTGGTTCACCGGCGAGGAGGGCCAGCGCGGCAGGTTGGTTCCGGGTTACGACGCCGACCTGTGTGTGCCAACGCTCGACCCGTTCGAGTGCGAAGCAGACGGACTTGCGGACATTAGGAGCGACCTCACGATTCTCGGAGGTGAGGTGACTCACGCGTCCGGCCAGTTCCTTGGCCTCTAGGCAATCCGCAGATATGTCGATATGATGAATTCATCAATTCCTAAACCGCAGTGACACGGTTTGAGGTGAACGAATCACGATCGATCGGCTGAACGCTCGATGGCAATTTCCACGGCAGAGGGAACCGATCAGTTCTCCGGTGCGCAGCGGCCGCTCTACGAGGTCAAAGCGAACCTCTTCAAGGGGCTCGCGCATCCCGTTCGCGTCCGCGTGCTCGAGGTGTTGTCTGCGGCCGACAGCGTCTCGGTAACCGACCTCCTCGCGGATACCGGCCTCGAGGCATCCCACCTCTCCCAACACCTCTCCGTGCTTCGCCGTCACAATCTCGTTGTCGCAGAACGACGATCGAGTCAAATGTTTTACCGTCTCGCCTACCCCGAGGTCGCTAACCTCCTCACGGTGGCGAGATCCCTTCTCGTGAAGATCCTGGAGACGACGCAGCAGCAGTTGGTCTCGACGGTGAACCTTCCGGAAATCGTCTCGAGCGACGGGGATGATGGTCGGGTGACCTAGTGAATCCGACGCGCTACATCCGCTCCCTCCTGCCGAGCCGGCAGGACTATCGTGCGGTCAAACGAACGTGGCGCGGTGATCTTGTTGCCGGTGTCACCGTCGGAATCATTGCCCTCCCGCTCGCGCTGGCCTTCGGAGTCAGCTCCGGTGCGGGAGCCGAGAGCGGACTGGTCACCGCGATCGTTGCCGGTGTCGTCGCGGCGGTATTCGGCGGATCGAACGTCCAGGTATCCGGGCCCACCGGGGCGATGGTCGTCGTGCTTGGGCCGATCGTTGCCACACACGGACCCGGGATCGTCGCCGTCGTCAGCGTGATGGCCGGCGTGGTAGTCGTCGTCGGCGGGGCGCTGAAACTCGGTCGCCTTGTCTCCTTCATCCCCTGGCCGGTCATAGAGGGCTTCACCCTCGGGATCGCCGTCATCATCTTCCTGCAGCAGGTCCCGGCCGCGCTCGGCACAAAACCGGGACCCAGCAGCAATGCCTTCGTTTCCGCAGTTCAATCCCTTGGCCAGGTGAGCTGGGGGACCGCTGCCCTGCCCATCGCCGCGGTCATCGCGGTCGCCGCGATCATGATTTTCGCACCAAGGATTCACCGGAAGCTTCCCGGATCAATCATTGCCATCATCGTGGTCTCGATTGTTGCCGCGCTCGCCCGTCTACCCCTTGCCCGAATCGGCGCGCTGCCGGACTCGCTTCCGACCCCGACCATGCCAGCCATCAGCGCCGCCACTGTGACCTCGCTGATCCTTCCGGCGCTCACTGTCGCGGCCCTCGCGGCGATGGAGTCGCTCCTGTCCGCCCGTGTGGCCGTCTCGATCTCCGACACCGGGCCATTCGACGCCGATCGTGAACTCGTCGGGCAGGGGCTTGCATCCATCGCATCCGGACTGTTCGGGGGGATGCCCGCAACCGGTGCGATCGCCCGAACGGCGGTCAATGTCCGCACGGGCGGGAAGACACGCGTTTCCGCAATTGTGCACGTTCTTGTCCTCCTCGGCGTTGTCTACCTTGCGACCGGGGTCGTCTCGCAGATCCCGCTCGCGGCCCTCTCCGGTGTGCTCATGGTCACCGCCACCCGGATGATCTCGCTTGCAACCGTGCGAAGCGTTGTCGGTTCGACCCGGTCAGACGCGGTCGTTTTCGTCGCCACCGCCATCATTACCGTCTCGTTCGACCTCATCGACGCCGTCGGGATCGGGATCGCGATAGCAGCGTTCTTCGCGCTTCGTGCGCTGGCGAAATCCGGGGGTGTTCACCGTGAACAGCTGCCACTCCCATCTCATCCGGGAGATGAACGCATCGCCCTGTTCCGTCTCGACGGCGCCCTGTTCTTTGGTGCAGCGGACCGGATGCTCGAGCGGGTAACCGAGATCGACAACGTCTCGGTCGTCATCATCCGGATGTCGCAGCTGCAGGTACTGGATGCCACAGGGGCGAAAGTCATCACCGAGATGATCACCGGGCTCGAACGCCGCGGCACCACGGTGTTGGTCAAGGGAATCCGGCCCCAGCACCTGCGCCTCGCCAATCGTGTCGGCGTGATCTCGTCCCTTCGCCACCTCAAGCACCTGTTCACCGATCTCGATGATGCCGTCGCGCACGCGCGCGATCACGTCGCGAGGACTGCCGCACTCACCGCGGAGTCAACGATCCACAATTAGCGAGAGCGAGAGCGCACCATGCAACTTCAACTTCTGATTGACCGAATGATCGACCAGGCCATGGAACGCGATCCGGCTGGGTCGTACACGATTCTTCTCGGCGCGGTTCCGGCAACCGAGACGGACTGGACAAAGGGCAGGAAGGAGTACCGGTGGTGTCCGATCGCGCAGAGCCGGATGATCCCCAACTATGAAGTCGTTCTCGCCCCGTGCCCGGATAACATCAGCACCGGCGACCTCGTCGAATACCAGGGCAGAATTCTCAACGGAAGCGTGACGCGGGTCACGATCCGCAAGGCCGGCCCGGCAGTGGTCACGGGCGGTCGGGCGTGACCTCGACTCCGGTCTCGCTCTCAGGGTGAGCAACAATGACCTGACCGACGCGCTGTTCCAACGATCGTCGGGCTTCACTTGAGATGCCTGCGTCGGTAATAAGTATGTCTGCGCACTCGAGCGGTCCGATGCTGGTCATCCCAACGGTTGCCCACTTCGTGCTGTCCGCCAGGACGGCTACTCGTTTGGCGGCCTCGATGAATGCCTGGTCGAATTCGGCTTCTCGTAGGTTCGGTGTGGTGAAGCCAGCCTGCTCGTCCATGCCGTGCACGCCCAACAAAAGAAGATCGACGTGCAGGCGGCGGATGGTGGACATCGCCAGGGGGCCGACCAGGGCGCTGGACGGAGTTGACTCGCCCCCTGTGAGGAGCACGGTTACCGGCGAGCCGCCGTCGCCGTGCGGCCTGTCGAATTCGGTGGCGACGGGAATTGAATTGGTGACGATCGTGAGGTCCGGAACGCTTCGGAGGAGGGCAGGAAGGAGAAACGTTGTTGTTCCGGCCGAGATGCCGACGACCATTCCCGCGGTAACCAGTTTCGCGGCCTCGCGCGCTATTGCTTGTTTCTCCGGCCCGTGCCAGCCCATCTTCGATTCAAAGGCCGGCTCGTCGTGGCTGAGGCGTCCGAGGAACTGCGCACCGCCGTGCACCTTCTCGACGCTGCCCAACTCGACCAGTGCATCGATGTCGCGCCGGATCGTGACGTCCGACACGTTGAGGGCCCGTGCCAGCTCACGGACCCGCACGGTGCCGTCCCTGCGGAGTCGCTCGACGATCTGCACACGGCGACCCACGGCGAGCATTGCGGGACCTTCGACTCGGGTCGTCATCATGGTCCCATCATCTCGTGCTAGCCCTTGCTCGCGCCGAGAGTGAGCCCGGCGACGAACTGCCGCTGAAGCACGAAATAGATGATGAGAGTCGGGATGACGGTGATCATGGCCCCGGCCGCGATCAGGTTGTAGTTGTTGACGAATTCGCCCTTGAGATTGTTGATCGCTGTGGTGATCGGCAGGCGGCTGCCGGTCTGCACGAGCAACAGCGCCCAGAAGAAGTCGTTGTAGATCCAGATGACTTCGAGGGTGGCCAGGGCGCCAAGCGCCGGTCGGCACAGCGGCATGATGATCGACCGGTATTGCCGCCACACGCTCGCGCCGTCGACCCGAGCCGCCTCGCCGAGCTCGTCGGGCAGGGCCTTCATGTAGTTGCTGAGCACGAAGGTGCAGAACCCCACCTGGAACGCGACGTTCATGACGATCACGCCGTAGTAGGTGTTCAGCAATGAACCGGAGTCGGAGACGGTCAGTGGCAGCGGGATGTTCTTGAACAGCTGATAGATGGGTGTCGCGAGGATCTGCGGGGGTAGCAGGTTTCCGGCGGTGAACAGGATCAGGAGGCTGACGTTGAACTTCCACGCGAATCGCGAAACCGCGAAGGCGACGCAGGATGCGAGAAACAGCGTAATGATGACGGCCGGGACAGTGATGAGGGCCGAGTTGAGCAGGTAGCCGGCGAAGCCGCTGTTCCATGCCGTGCTGAAGTTCGAGAACGTCACGCCGCCGCCGACGCTGAAGTAGCCGAGCCTGGTCGTTGCGGCGTTGGGTCGCAACGACGTGTAGAGGGTCCACACCAGCGGGATCAGCCACAGCACCGCGACCGCAGTCAAGAAGACGTAGATCCATGGGCTGTTCCTGGACTTGTTCCTGGTGATGGGATTCGAAGTGCCGAGTGGCACCGAGGAGGTGCCGAGTGTCGCGCTCATTCGGTGCGGTCCTTTCTGAAGGTCCGGGAGAGGTAAATGATGATCGGCACGAGCGAGAGGACCAGAAGTACGGTAGCGATAGCAGATCCGACCCCGAGATCCTGCCCCTCGCCCTGGAGGTTCCGCACGACCAGCGCGCTGAGCAGCTCGAGGCCGTTCGTTCCGCCGTTGATGATGTAGACGAGGTCGAAGGAGCGGAGGGCCTCGATGATCGTGATGACGATCACGACCGTGTTGATGGGCTTCATGACCGGGAAGACGATGCGGGTGAAGGTCTGCCACGCGGTCGCGCCGTCGAGAGCGGCCGCCTCTTTGAGCGAAAGATCGACCCCCTTGAGGCCCGCCAGATACAGGATCATCACGTAGCCTGCGTGCCGCCACGTCTGGGCGACCAGAGCGGCCCACAGGTTGATGCTCTTGTCGCCGAAGAAGTCGATCGACTGCGGCTTTCCGGCGATGCCCAACAGGCTGTCGATCAGGCCGTTGTCACTCGAGTAGATCAGCTGCCAGATGATGCCGATCAGGGCGAGCGAGAGCATCACGGGCAAGAAGAAGATGCTCTGGTAGATCCGGGTGAACCGGATCTTCCGGTCGAGCAGCACGGCGAGCAGCACCCCAAGCGGCGTCGCGATCACGGCCAGGAAGACCAGCCAAATCAGGTTGTGCAGCACGGCGGGCCAGAACGACGGGTAGTTCGTAAAGATGTACGTGTAGTTGGAGATGCCCGCACTCGTGATGTTGGTTGGGCTTCCGATGCCGTCCCATCGGCCGAACGAAAGACCGATGGAGGCAAGCGACGGCAGCCAGATCAGGCACGCCTCGATCAGGGTCGGGATGCCGACCATCATGCCGAGCACCACCTTGTCAGTGGTGCTCAGCGTCTTCAGCCGTTTTCGAGTTGGGCGACGTTCGCGGGGCGCCGTGATCGTTTCGGGGCGCACCGCCTGGTCAACCGTCATGGCGTCAAACGCCCTGGTATTTCTGCTTGGCCTGCGATTCGACCGAGGCCATGTCGAACTTGCCCGAGCTGATGAACGACTGCAGCGCCGGCTCCATCACGTCGGCCGCGAACGCGGGCAGCGAGTCGCGGTCGAGGAACTGCGAGAGGTCGGTGGCGGCGCCGATGAAGGTCTGCGCCTTCTTCTGCAACGGCGTGTAGCCGGACGTGTCGGCATTCTTAGCAGTTGCGATGTCGGCCTTGTTGACGCCGAGGTAAGTCTGCTGGGCCTTCGCCGTGCCCAGGAACTCCAGGAACGCAGTGGCGATTTTGTCGTTCGCGCCCTTCTTCGACAGCATGAACCCGTCGATGGGGGCCTCGACGGCGGTCTGGCCGAAGTCGGGGTTGATCTCGGGGAAGGCGAAGAAATCCAGGTCGTCGTACTGGGCGCCGGTCAGCTGTGCGCCGATCTGGTCGCTCCCGACCACCATCATCCCGGCCTTCTTCGCTCCGATCGCATTCGCGGCATCCTGCCAGATCCGTCCGAGCGATCCAGTCTGGTGATACGGCAGGATCTCGTTCCAGTGGTCGAATACGTCCTTGACCTTGGCCTGGTTCCACGACTCCTTGTGGGCCATCAGATCGACGTGGAACTTGTAACCGTTGATACGCATGTTCAGGTAGTCGAAGGTGCCGCACGCGGGCCAGAGATCCTTGTCGGCAAACGCGATCGGAATCAGTCCGTCCTTCTTCATCTGTGCCGCGAGGGTCGTAAAGTCGGTCCACTTGACCGGCACTTCGTAGCCCTTCTCTGCGAAGAGGCTCTTCGAGTAGAAGATCGCCCACGGGTAGGTGACCCACGGCACGAGGTACTTCTTGCCGTCGGCAGCGGTCGACGCTTTAGCGATCGAGTCGGAGAAGTTGCCGCCGATCTTCGTCCACACGTCGTCAAGCGGGAGGGTGAGGCCCGACTTGGCGTACGACTTCATCCTGAAGCCAGAGAACCAGGTGAAGACCGCGTCGGGGCTGCCCTGCAGGTAGTTGTTGATGTTGTTCTGGAAGTCGTTGTGACTGACGGTGTTGAGCTTGATCTTGTCGCCAGATTGCTTCTGGAACGCGGCGACGACACTGGCGAAGGCGGCCTTCGGCGCCGGGTCCGAATAGTTCGACCCGAAGGTAGTGGTTTTCGATCCTGTGGCACTTCCTCCGCCCGAGAAGTTGCCGGTACAGGCGGCGAGGATGGACGCGGACGCGACGGCGATTCCGCTCGCGCCTGCGTAGCGCAATACACTCCGCCGGTCGACCTGGGCGCCGAACAACGATGAACGATTTTCTGGCATCTCTAACCCCTTTGTGAAAGATTTCCGAACACGCTTGGAAACGCAAAGCGATCATATCCGATCAGTTTCGGACGTCAAGAGCAATGCTCATGAGCTCGGGGCCGGTGACGGAGGTCCACCCGTGCGGTGGGTGACATTGCCGTCAGGGAAAATTACGACGTCAATCCCTTGACGCAGGTTCGGTGAAAGTGCTTGAATCAGCAGGGATTCAAACGATGTGGGGTTCGAACTGGTTGATCGGGAATACACCCGATAGCGCGGCGGTGCTGAACCCGTGGAGACTCGGGGACCGATCCTTGGAGCTTGGCGTATTTTGTCGTTTTAGATAACGATGCTGGCGAAAGCGATCAGTTTCGAAGCGCACCAAGTGATCGGCGCAGACCGGGCAAGTCTCGACGATCATCCCGCGGGCTCGAACCCGCGACGAGCGGACTAAGAATCCGACGGCGACGATGTGACAGACATTGTCAGCGTGGTCTTGATCTCGGAAAACCCCTCAACCACCAGCGGACCGAGGCTATCGGGTTCAGGATCGAAGGGACGAGAAGCCGGCTCCAGCGCGAACGTATCGACCATCCTCCACCAGGGAAACCTGGGAGTGGCGCGGTGCTCCTGCCAGGCGTAAACGAATGGAAAAATCGCTGCGTCCCAAGTCATCTTCACGCTGAGACCGCTCGAACGATTCGTCACCGAATAGGTTCCAACGCCAAGCGTGTCAACACATCGGAACGCCGAGTGCGAGTCGCCGGGTGCGGGAAACACGAGATCCACGTCCTGGCCACCGATCTGAACCACGGTCGAACTGTCTATGAGCGCAGACCCAAACGCCGGGTGCTCCGCCCAGGTAAACGAGAAGGGATCTGAACTGAGATTTTTGACCGTCTGGGTGACAACGACGTGGTCGCCTCGAAGCTCGATTCTTCTCGTCAGCGCAAGCGGAGCCGTTCGAAGTTGCACGGTCATTACGCAGTGCTCCGCGCTCTGATCACTCGTCTGCCAAACCCGCCAGGCAGCTTCGCCGTGATAGGGATGCTCAACGCCAGCAAGGGTGCGTGCGGCGCCAAAGTGCGGCACCAGCGTGTCCCAGCCACCGGCATACTGTCGATGCCATTCCTCGGAAGACCTCGAGCTGGGGAATGCGCCATCCATCTCGTCATCTGCCCACGGCGTCCGAAGCAGCAGTTCGGAATTTGTCGCTGCATGGCGGACAGATGAAATGCGCGCCCCACGCGAGTCGACAAGAAGCTCCAACGAAGCGCCCTCTGGGCCCAGTCGAAGAGTTTCAGTTTTCATCGTTATCCGACTCCACAATTCGCAAGCGGAAATCTCGGAGCTCCCGAGGCGTAAATCGGAATAGCCCGCCGCCCATACCCACAGCGACGGCACCGGCTGACAACCACTGTGGCGCATTCTCGATGGTTATGCCTCCGGTAGGCATTATCGAACAACTCGGGAGAACGTCTCGTAGCGCGCGAAGATGTCCCACCCCGGCGGTCGAAGCGGGGAACAGTTTTGCGATGCCGTTCGTCGCAGACGCTGCGGCGATCTCGGATGGCGACAGGCCGCCTTCGATGAGCACAACCCGTCCACGCGTGAGCGCGCGGACCTCGGGCACGCCGAATGGAGAGACGAGAAACTGTGCCCCCGCTGCGATCGCCTTCTGGGCGTCCTCGACCGTCGTGATCGTGCCAGCGGCCAGCGTGAGGCCCGCGCGCGACACATCCTGCGAGACTTCCGCGAGCAGGTCGTCCCAGCCCGGGCTCGTCGCCGTTATCTCGACAATGCCAAACCCCGCTTCGAGTGCCATGTCGAGTTGATTACGCAATTGGCCAGGATCGAGTGTTCGCAGGACCGGAACGATCTTCTCGGCGCCCAGTTTTCGAATCAGCTCGTCTGCGCTGAGCGGCTCGTGTCGGCCCCGTTGAGTTGTTGCGACTTCCTCGGTCAATGTATTTTCTCCTCAGCCGTCGCCGCCAACTCGTGGTCTGGCACCTGGCTGGTCAACCACTGCTGGACGTCGCCAATGTGAGGAAATCCCTCGTAGTCGCCGGGGTGCTGTACAACTTGCGAAGCCACGAACGCCGCAAGCGAGAGCGACGCTTCATGCCCAAAATCGTGTAGACGCGCGTGGATCCAGCCAGCGTTGAATGCGTCGCCTGCACCAACCGGATCTCGTGGATCGAGAGCGGGCCACGCGGGAACTTCGAGGTAGTCCCCGTCGACGAGTGCGACTGCTCCGAGCGCACCCCGCTTGACGATGGCAGCGCTTGGCCCCTTGGACGTGATGTACTCGACGGCTTCGCGAGCGCTCTCCTTTCCGCTGATCAGCCGGGCTTCCTCTTCATTGCACAGGAAGTCGGTTATCAGCGGAAGGATCTCGTGCCACTGCGCTACTGCCGCCTCGGCCGATACGAGCTGAGGTCGGAAATTGGGGTCGAAGGTCACCCGCAGCCCGAGCCTTCTGGCGTCTTTCATGGTCTGAAGGGCTAGTTCACGCGGGCCGTCACCAATCGAGAGCGAAATGCCGGTGACGTGCAGGATTTTGGCGGAGGCGAGGAGACCCTCCCCAATGTCACCTGAGGCCAAATGCGTTGCTGCGGACCCTTGCCGATAGTAGAAGACGCGCACCGAGTCGGCGCTTAATCGGTCCTTGAGCATGAGGCCGGTTTGAGCGGCGTCCGTGCGAAGAACGTGTGAGACGTCAACTCCCTCAGCGGCCAACACGCTGACGATCTCGTCTCCGAGCGGGTCCGTCGACACGCGTGAAATCCAGCACGCCGAGTCACCCAGCCTGGCCAGGCCTATCGAGGTGTTGGCTTCGGCACCGCCTATCGATTTTGTGAAATCGCTGGCCGAACCGATTTCGCCGGCCGAGGACACGAAGCACGCCATGGCCTCGCCAAAGGTCACGACGTCCAAGAAGGCACCTGCAACGCTGCAAGCCGTACACATATACGAACACTGAACATGCTGATGAACATATCTACCGATCAAACACATGTCAACCCGCCCGGGCGGCGAACTCGTCGTCCGTCCAGCGGTGGGTTTTCTCGAACGCGCGAACTAGTTGACGCGCCCCCGGCGGTCGAGGACTGCGGATGCGTTGGAGGCGGCATCCTGGAGAGCCGAGATGATTTCTACCCGGCGTTCGTCGGTCATCCTGCTCTCCGGAACGGAGCAACTCATCGCGTTGAGCGAATTGAGGCCGCGAATTGCCACCGCCATGCACTGGATTCCGTCGGCGTTCTCGCCATCGTCGACCGCGTAGCCCCTGAGTTTGATCTCATCGAGCTCTGCGCGAAGCTGGATGGGCGAGGTAATCGTTCGCTCAGTCAGCTTTTTCAATGGCCAATTCAGGCGGCGATCCACCTCGCCTGGATCGAGCTCGGCCAATAACACCTTTCCCAGCGCGGTGGCATGCGCCGGCAGGCGCCTGCCAACGGCCGAATAGAGCCGCAAGGCGTGTATCGATTCACGCTTCGCCAGGTAGATGACATCGGAGGCCTCGAGCCTGCCGAGGTGTACCGTCTCACCAGTTCGCTCCGCGAGGACATCCAGTATTGAGCGCGTCAGGGTGACGATGTCGTCGCCGTCGACGTATGCCGTCCCGGTGAACAGTGCGCGAAGCCCGAGGCTGTACAGCGTGCCGGTGGCATCGGTTTCCAGCCATCCGCGGCGCTCCATGGTGCGCAAGATCCCGTGCAGGCTGCTCTTCGGAATCGAGAGTTCTCTCGCCATCGAAGCGACGCTCTTGCGCTCTGTCGATTGGCTGAGCAGTTCGAGGATCTCAAGCGTTCGGACTGAAGACTTGACGTCGGCCGATGGTGAATCGGGAATGGCTACTTCCGGGCCCTCGGTTATCGGCCCGTCATTGTGCACGTTTATCACGCGTAACTCCCTCGTATTCGCGGTAGGGCCGCGCTTGACTTCTCGATTTTCATGTTCTACCGTTCCCATCAGGGAACACCGTTCAAACATGTGAACAAAAATATTGCCCGGTACGAACAATGTAGTTGTCGAGGAGCAGTTGTGGATTACATTCAGCACCTTTTTGCCGCGCTGAGCCACGGTGTCGAGTCGCGATGACTAGTGCATCGTCACGCAGCGCCCATTCGTACCGTCCGGGCAATTTTTTGGGCAGTAGCCCTCTCGAAGGCGGGCTGTCGCTTCCCGACTCCACGGCGAGGCTGCGAACACAGCTTTAGCCTCGCGGAGCTATCACAAGAAATCGAAAGGAATAGACGATGAAGTCGCCAAGGAGAGTTATTGCGGTTGTGGCGTTTGCCGCAGCGAGCATTGGTTTGCTAGCGGGGTGTTCCAGCGGGGGCGCGAGCAGCAGTGCGACCGGCAATGGCAAGGTCACGATTACCGTCGGTAGCTTGCCGCCGGGGACTGCGAAGGCCGCGTTCACGGCTTTTGACAATCGCGTCAAGGCTTTCGAAAAGCTGAATCCGAATATCACGGTCAAGCCGGAGGAATACAACTGGACGGCAAGCACCTTCACCGCGCAGCTGGCGGGAGGGACGCTTCCCCAGCAGTTCGACGTTCCCTTTACTGACACGCAGTCATTGCTGCAAAACGGTCAGATTGCGGACATCAGCTCTGAGGTCAAGGCGCTGCCGTACGGGAATGAACTCAACAAGTCGCTGATGGCGGTGGCGACATCGAAGTCCGGAGCTATCTACGGACTGCCTTATGACCCGTACGCGATGGGCCTTTCCTACAACCGGAAGATTTTCCAGGAGGCTGGACTGAATCCTAATGATCCGCCAACGACATGGGCGCAGGTCGCTGCGGATGCCAAGACAATCTCGCAGAAGCTCCCGAACGTCGCGGGCTACATGCAGATGACGAATGACGCGACGGGCGGCTGGGAGCTCGTTGCGACCACGTACTCGCGGGGCGGCCGTGTCGAATATCGCAACTCGAAGGGCAAGACGATTGTCAATGCCGATAATCCGGCGACAGTTGCGGCCTTGCAGTGGTTGTCCAACCTGCGCTGGAAGGACAACGCAGCAGGCAGCAACTTCCTCCTCAACTGGGACAGCATCAACCAGGCGTTTGGTGCTGGGCAGATCGCGATGTATCCATCCGGTTCTGATGTTCTGACCTCGCTGGTGGCAGCGGACAATGTGAAGCCGGCCGATTACGGTCTGACGACCTTGCCGATCTCGGGTTCGGGAGCCGGTGCGCTGACCGGCGGCACAGTTGAAGTGGTTAGCCCGCAAGCGACAAAGGCGCAGCAAGAGGCCGCAGTGAAGTGGATTGACTTCTACTACGTGCAGCCGTTGATCAACAAGTCCCAGGCGGTGAGCAATGCCAAGACGCTGCTTGCGTCGGGGCAGCCCGTCGGTGTTCCGAGCCTTCCGGTGTTCAACCAGAAGACGTACAACCAGACGCTGAGTTGGATCAAGCCGCAGATGAACGTGCCACAGGGCAATGTGGCTTCGTTCAACAGCAAGATCTTCAATCAGGCTGTCGTCCCGGAGCCGAACATCGACACCCAGCAGCTGTACACGGCGCTGGATCCGGTCGTGCAGGCGGTTCTGACAAATAAGAACGCAAACATCAAGTCTCTGCTCAAGGCAGTAGATACACAGATGCAGCCAATCATTACCAAGGATGACACCAAGGAGTAGATGCGGGCATGGTCGACGGCGTCGCAATGATGCCGTCGACCATCGAACCCCTCATGCGTAGATGGTCCGTAGCCATTTGCCAGCTCAGAAAGTAGAACAATGACCGCAATCGATCGCACCCTTTCCTCGCAGACGATGAGAGGCGTGAGGCGCCGGAGCCCCGCCACCTGGATCCGAGGCGGCGGGTTGGCATCCTTGCTCTTCCTCCTCCCCATGCTCTTCATCTTCGGGATCTTCTCCTGGTATCCGATCGTGAAAGCGGTCGTGATGAGTTTCCAGTCGACCAACCTGGTCTCTGCACCAACGTTCGTCGGATGGCAGAACTTCATTTCGGTGTTCCAGGATCCCCAATTCGGAGAATCCATCGTCAATACGGCGTACTTCGCTCTCCTCGCCCTGATCTTCGGTTATCCGATCCCGTTGATTGCGGCCGTTCTGATGAGCGAGGTCAAACGACTGCGCGGACTCTACGCGGCACTGGCATATCTGCCGGTCGTCGTGCCGCCCGTTGTCGCAATCCTGTTGTGGAAGTTCTTCTACGACGCGAGCCCCACGGGCGTGTTCAACACACTGCTCGCCTCGTTCCACATCGCACCACAGCCGTGGATCGAGAATGCGGCGCAGGCTATGCCGTCGATTGTTCTCGAGGCGACCTGGGCCGCGGCCGGCAGCACCGTCATCATTTACCTGGCTGCGCTGACGGGAGTTTCGGCCGACCTGTACGACGCTTCAGAGGTTGACGGCGCGGGCATCTGGAAGAAGATCTGGCACGTCACCCTGCCGCAACTGCGCGGCATCCTCTTGATCACGTTCATCCTTCAAATCATTGGCACGGCGCAGATCTTCAACGAACCGTTTCTGATGACCGACGGCGGACCGAACAACGCCACGGTGACGGTGCTCCTGTTGATCTACCGCTACGCATTCGAAAACAGTATCGGCGGCGGGTATGGGGAAGCGACAGCCCTCAGCCTGATGCTGGCGGTTTTCCTCGCCATCATCTCCGTGGTCTACTTCCGCATCACCAGGTCCTGGAGCCAGAATTGACAACCACACAACAGAACATCGCAGGCGCCGGCACCCGTGTTGACGCACCGGAGCCTTCGCGCAATTTGTCCAAGCGGCAAGCACGCAAGGTTGCGCGTCGCCGAGAGGCGGACGAAGCCATGGACAGGCGCATTCTCTCGCCCTCCGATTGGCACAAGCCCGGCGTGAAGTGGAGCGTCCGTCTTCTTCACGGAATTGTCCTGGTCGTATTGATCGTGGCGGGCATCGGACCGTTGCTCATGCTGGCACGGTCGGCGATCACGCCGACCCAGGACATTCTTGAACATCCGATCGCGTTCTTCACCAACGGCGTCGACTGGTCGACGTTTGCCACCGCCTGGAACACCCTGGGGATCTGGGTTCAGTTCCTGAACACGATCTGGGTCTCGGCTGGTGAATGGATTGTTGAGATCATCGTCGCGACGACCGCGGGATATGCACTCAGCGTTCTTCAGCCGCGGTACGGGAAAGTGCTCTACGGCATGATTCTGGCAACGCTGTTCATCCCGATCGTTGTCATCCTGGTTCCCCTCTATCTGGTGATCTTGCATCCGCCGCTGTTGAACCAGTCGATGATCAACACCTGGTGGGCCGTCTGGCTTCCCGCGGGAGCCAGCGCTTTCAACGTCGTTCTCGTCAAACGATTCTTCGACAACCTGCCCCGGGAGGTTTTCGAAGCCGCGCGCACTGACGGCGCCGGCTCGTTCCGGTTGTTCTGGTCGATCGTGCTGCCCATGTCCAAACCGATCCTTGGCGTCGTGTCAATCTTCGCGATCATCAACGCGTGGAAAGACTATCTTTGGCCGCTCATCGTGCTTCAGAACCCGGCCGTCCAGCCTCTGTCGGTTCGGTTGCCCGCACTTCAGGATCAGATCCAACTCAACGTCTACCTCGCAGCGCTGGCAATCGCCACGGTCGTTCCGATCGTCATCTTCCTCGTCTTCCAGAGATTCTTTCTCCGCGGAGCCGGGCTTGGCGGTGCCGTCAAAGGGTAAGGATCGCCGTCGCCTGCCCTGGGCACTCGCTGTCCAGGGTCGAGGACCGTAGGAAACGTGCAAGACAGTTGTGAAATATGGAGAAGAAAAAATGAATCGTTCGGTGGCTGGCCTCCGGGTACTTGTAACAGGAGCGTCGGGCAAGATCGGATCAGAGACCGTTGCCCGCCTCACCGGTGCGGGGGCCTACGTCACGGCCCTCTCGAATACCAGGAATGAGACGCTTGCGGCCGACCGCATCCTCATCGGGGACACACGCAGCGAACGCGACGTAGAGGACGCCATGGACGGAGTCGATCTTGTTGTGCACCTTGCGGCCATGCCGCACCGTGATGCCGGGACTCCATACGAGGTGTATTCGACAAATGTCGTCTCAACGTTCAACGTGCTCGCGAAGGCCGGGGCCAGGGGGATTCGGCGCGCGGTGGTCGCTGGCAGCATCAATCGCTATGGATTGCCATTAAACGTCCACCCCGACCTCATCCCGGCATATTTTCCGATCGGAACGGACATCCCGGTCGATGTCGGCGACTGGTATTCGTTGTCGAAGCTGAACGACGAAAACTCCTCGAAGATGGCCTGGCGTTATTGGGGCATCGATATCGTCACGCTGCGATTTCCGAATGTGGGCACGGTCGCGACGCTTACCGACCGGTCGGAAAAAATGACCGCGGACCCGAGGTCGGGGCTCAGCGAGGCGTGGTCGTACCTGGATGTGCGCGACGCGGCACGGGCAATAGAGCTCGGCCTCACCGCGAAGACGCACGGAGCGCAGGCCTTCTTCCTTGCCGCCAATCGCACGCTCATGCCCTACCGCACTGAGGAGTTGCTCGACACCTACGCTCCGGGGACCCCCAGGCTGCGGCCGTTTGTCGAACGTGAAGTTCCCATGGACCTCACCCCGGCTCGGGACCTCATCGGCTTCGAAGCGAAATACGAACTGGAGATCGAAACACTCGAATTGCCCACTGTGAACGCTGTACTCCAAACATCCCAAGCGTAAGGACCTGATTAATGGAAACCGACAACTTCAGCCAGCCGTGGCCCGCCCGCGAAGACATAGTCATCACCTCGGTGCGGACCATCGTGACCGCTCCCGAGGGGATCGCGCTCGTCATCGTGCGCATCGACACCAACGTCGACGGACTCTATGGACTTGGCTGCGCCACATTCACCCAGCGGTGGAAGGCGGTCCAATCATTCGTTGACGACCATCTGGCAAGACTTTTGATCGGTCGCTATCCGGGGGATATCGGCGATCTGGTTCGGCTGGCAGGTTATTCGGGCTACTGGCGGGGCGGGCCCGTCGGCAATAACGCGATCTCGGGAATCGACCAGGCACTCTGGGACATCGCCGGTAAGCGAGCGGGGCTTCCCGTCCACGAACTGCTCGGTGGCAAGGTCCGCGCCGCTGCCGACACCTATCTGCATGCCTCGGGTGGCACGATCCCAGAAGCGATCGACCACGCGCACGAATTGATCGAAGGCGGATGGCGGCACCTGCGGTTGCAAGTGTCGACCCCTGGCGGTGGTGGATACGGCGGACCACCGCTGCCGACGGAGTATCCGGATGCTCCCTATCGGAACGGATGGAGCGCCCGAGACTATTTGCGACGGACGCCCGCCCTGTTCGAAGCAGCACGTGAGGCGCTGCCCGAACACGTCGAGTTGCTGCACGATGTGCATTCGCGGTTGACGCCGAAGGATGCCGTGTGGCTCGCGCGCGCACTTGAGCCGTACCGTCTCTACTTTCTTGAGGATGTGCTGCCTCCGGAATTGTGGGACCGACTCCCCGAGGTGCGAGCTGCCAGCCCCATCCCTATTGCCGTCGGGGAGCTGACGACGTCGTTCACCGATGCGGTCCACCTTGTGCGCAACACCGGTGTCGACTTCATTCGCTGCCATGTCTCGGATATCGGTGGCCTCACCGCCGCGCGCAAAATCGCGGACCTCGCCGAGATCCACGGAGTGAAAACCGCCTGGCACGGTCCCGGTGACACCTCTCCCATCGGCGCCGCCGCGAACGTCGCCCTTGACGTCTCGTCTGCCGCCTTCGGGATCCAGGAGGGCCACGTCTACAACGAGGCGACGCACGAAGTCTTCCCGGGGACCTTGCGCATCAACGACGGCTGGCTCTTTCCCAACGAGACGCCGGGATGGGGCATCGACATCGACGAGAAAGCCGCGAGCAAATACCCGGCGGAGCTCTCCGGCCATGACGCCTGGGC
>JAODMY010000009.1 GCA_025465535.1 Glaciihabitans sp. | reverse complement strand
ACTAGTTAACCCAGTGGGTCCCAGTGAACTCAAATCCCTCTGCATCCCAGTGGCTATATGAAATTTGGTGCACCCCCGGGACCAGAACCCGGAACTCACTGATTTGCCGGAGGCAACTCAATGGGGCATGACTCTTCGAATAGCCGCTCACATAACTCCTGGAGTTCTTCAGTGCCGAACAAGTACGCGTCGACCATGTCGACGTGGTCGATAAACCAGCCAAGTCGCACGGGCCCCAGTTTGGTGTTGAGAGACACACTGCCTTCATGATCCAAGGGAGCGTTCTCAATCACAGCGAGGACGGCTTTCCCTGCTGCGGTCGTCATCTCTCCGCTCAAGGCTTTCGCCAACCGCGGAGCAAACGCCTGCCATTCATCCAATCCAAACGACGTCGACCACTCAATGGGGTCTGGAACAACAGAGGGCTCGGCGCGTTCGGCAAGGGCCTTTTCTAAACGCCGCTTTGCCGCCGCAAACTTCTTAGTTCGCTCATCGGCCTCATCACGCTCTTGCCAACCATCCCAAGGCATTGCATCCGTGCCAGGCGACGCTAGGAGGTGCTCTTCCACGGTAGGCAGATGCGACGTCCCGCGTTTCCGAGAAAATGCGCGCCGTCCGAGAATCTCTTCGAGCAAGTCGTCGTTAGTTGACCTCAGGTCTGAAGGAAGCTCGCGCATCCGAATAAGTACGCCGCCTGTCGAGAGCAATCGAGCGCGGGGAAACGACAGTATTTCTGGAGCCCGATCAATGAAAGCTCGCCCGAAGTAGTTGAGCCAGCTGCCCTCCAACAGGTGATATTTTGGGTCTCCTCGCGCCCAGCCCGGGGCCGCTTCGATGACGTAGCCATGCGCTGCGTCAGCCGCGACGACGAGATCTTCGAACAAAACCGCGATCTCATCGAGTGCGCCTTCTTGCGCAATCGTCGTCTCGAGCCACCCCTGATTCAGGTGGTTGCCCAACAGCGAAAATGTCCAAGCTCCATCCTCCTTGGAACCGATCCAGCCGCCCCGACCGGGCAGCAAATCGATCTCTCCGGACTCAAAGTCCGGATATTTTCCGTTTCGGCGCACCGTAAGCCACTCGATCGGAAGGCCATGCGCCTCGACGAGAGCAGCCAAGGAGGGCTCGACTTTGATCCGTGCGGGATCGCCCCCGACCTTGAGCGGCCTCAGATTGGGGTGAGCATCGAAGGCGAGCGCAATCGCCAACGCACGCTCATTCGTCATGTCCGCGAATGTGGTCAGTTTGAGTCCGAGACCCGCCATGCCCTCATCATTCCAGCCCATCCGTCAATGGATCCTTACGGCGCCCGGGCAGGACGGTGCATGACTCTTAGAAGGTCGCGAGGAATTGTCCTACAGCAGAAGCACCTGACCAGCCTTTTTGGTGCACCCCCCGGGACTTGAACCCGGAACCCACTGATTAAGAGTCAGTTGCTCTGCCAATTGAGCTAGAGGTGCCTGGCCGGGTAAGACCCGGACCGAGAAGCAAGATTAGCATGAGACTCGAACCCAGGGAGAACCACATGACAGGCATCAGACTCGAAGCTGGCGAGACCGCCCCAGCGTTCACGCTCGACGACCAGGACGGCGCATCCGTCTCCCTCGAGGACTTCGCCGGAACGAAGACCATCGTGTACTTTTACCCCGCCGCATCCACTCCCGGTTGCACGACCGAGGCCTGTGATTTTCGCGACAACATCAACTCGCTGAAGTCGGCCGGCTACCAGGTGCTCGGGGTCTCCAAAGACAAACTGGCCGACCTGAAGAAGTTCCAGGACGAGCAGGGGCTGAACTTTCCGCTACTGAGCGACCCCGACCTCATCGTGCACAAGAAGTACGGGGCGTACGGCGAAAAGTCCCTCTACGGCAAGACCGTCGTCGGCACGATCCGCTCGACGTTCGTGGTCGATGAGAATGGAAAGATCCAGCTTCCGCTCTACAACGTGAAGGCGACCGGTCACGTCGCGAGCCTCCGCAAGAAGCTCGCACTGGACTAGAACCGCGGTCTGCCCCCGTGTGATGCGTGTGCCCCCGTACGTACGGGGGCACACGCATCACACGGGGGCAGACAGGGGTTAGTGGTCAGCTATCAGGAGTCGGGAATCAGCGGCCGACGCGTCTGGCCAGCGTCAGAATGACTTCGGGCGCGCTAATTCTTGCTCTCGACTGCTAGCTCTCGCGCGAGCGGCTCGTCCAGGCCACCACGGTCGGCGTGAACAGCAGCGCAATGATCACCACGGCGGGCACGATCAGGACTCCCCCGACCAGCGGCGAGGTCGGAGCCTTGGCCTGCAGGATGCTGACGGCCACGAGCACCTGCAGGACCTGCCAGCAGATTGTCGCCCCGCGAATCCATGGACGGCCCCGCAGCACGGCCCGCGAAAGCACGGCGAGTCCGATGGCCGCGATCACGGCGCACACGGCGAGCGCGATTGCACTTGCAACGGAAGCTGTCGGCGCAAGAAATATCTCGACGACGAGATAGATCGCCAGGGCCGCGAGAGCCACTCCTTCAAGCAGGATAAGGGCGGCAAGCACATTCAGCGCCGCACGTCTTGGCCTCTCACTCACAGCTATATCCCATACTCGGCTATTGATTTGACTTGGTCCAGTATGAGAGTCTATGTGAGGTTGATTTGGCGTTCACAGCGTGGTGAGCAAGTTCCGAACTATGCGGCCATGACACTTTTCTGGCCTCCCGCAATCTCAGGTCACTCGACCTAAGCAATCTGTACAGGCACAATCTGCGCAGACCAAAGCGCGCTGAACATTTTCGGCGCGCGCACCACGCAAGAAGGAGCAACACTATGGATTGGCGTGACAAGGCCGCCTGTCTCACCGCAGACCCGGAGCTGTTTTTCCCGGTCGGCAACACAGGTCCGGCGGTCGATCAGATCGACAAGGCGAAGACCGTGTGCGCACGCTGCTCCGTAACCGAAATGTGCCTCCAGTACGCACTCGAGACTTCGCAGGACTCCGGAGTCTGGGGCGGACTGAGCGAGGACGAGCGCCGCGCCCTCAAGCGCCGAGCCGCTCGAGCACGTCGCGCGTCCTAGCACTCGAGACACCTGGCACTCGCCACACCTGGTACCCGCCACACCTGGTACCCGCGAGATACCTGGTACCCGCGACACCTGGCACCCGCTGGCTAGGCCTTCGTCAGCCAGTTCAACGGAACGTTGATCGTCACCTCTGTGCCGCTGCCGACCAGGGTGTGCCAGTCGATCGTTCCGCCAAGTTCACCCTGGATGAGCGTTCGGACGATCTGTGTGCCGAGGCCGGCACCGACCTGTCCCTCGGGTAGTCCGACGCCGTCGTCGCGAACCTTGACGCTGAGTTCATCCTCGCTGCGCTTGGCAATGATTGCGACCTCGCCGTCGCGTCCGGCAAGGCCGTGCTCGACTGCGTTGGTCACCAGCTCCGTGAGCGCAAGTGCCAGCGGTGTCGCGTACTCGCTCGGCAGGATCCCGAAGCTTCCGATCGACTTCGGGTGCACGGTCGTGTTGTGACTCGAGGCCACCTCTGCGATCAGCAGCAGCACCCGATCGAAGACCGCGTCGAAGTCCACGTTCTGGGAGAGCCCCTCGCTGAGGGTGTCGTGCACGACCGCGATGGCGGCGACGCGCCTCATGGCCTGGCCGAGGGCATCCCTTGCGACATCGTTGTGAGTTCGGCGGGCCTGGATGCGCAACAGCGACGCGACAGTCTGCAGGTTGTTCTTGACCCTGTGGTGGATCTCGCGAATCGTCGCGTCCTTGGTGATGAGCTCGCGCTCCTGGTGCCTCAGTTCGGTGACGTCACGGCAGAGCACGATCGCTCCGACGCGTGCGCCTCGATCCCGGATCGGGATCGCGCGAAGGGAAACGGTCACGCCCTTGGCCTCGATGTCGGTACGCCACGGCGCACGGCCGGTGACCACCAGCGGCAGGGACTCATCGACGACATCCTTGCGGTCGGCGAGAACATCGGTCGTGACCTCGGCGAGGGACTCCCCCTCGAGTTCCCCGTCGAAGCCGATCCGGTTGAAAGCGGACAGCGCGTTGGGACTCGCGAACGTGACGATACCGTCGGTGTCGAGGCGGATGAGGCCGTCGTTCGCGCGGGGCGCGCCGCGCCGAGGCGCGCTTGGCGCATCCAGATCGGGGAAATCGCCAGAGGCGATCATCGCGAACAGGTCGTTCGCGCACTCGTTGAACGTGAGTTCCTGGCGACTCGTCGTGCGCGCCTCACTCAGGTTGGTGTGCCTGGTGATGACCGCGATCGGATGCTCGGTCGTCGCCTTGCCACTCGGCGCGAGCCTGCGCAACACGGGAACGGCCCGCACTCGCGTCGGGGTCTCCTCGTACCAGGTCGGGGCGGTCGAATCGATAATGGTCGTCGTCTCGAACGCGGCGGTGACCTGCGCGGCCCACTCCGGCTTCACGTTCTGGCCGACAAAGTCGCGATAGAACAGCGTCGCCGAACTGGATGGCCGGGCGTGCGCCACCGCAACGAAACTGTCATCGCTGCTCGGCACCCACAGCACGATGTCGGCGAAAGCGAGGTCGGCCAGCAGCTGCCAGTCGCCGACGAGAAGATGCAACCATTCGACGTCCGCCTCATCGGAGCGGCCCTGCGCGAGCACGAGATCAGAGAGCGTTGACACGAGACAAGGCTAGCGCTCGGCCCGCTTAGGCTGTGCCCACTTGCCGGGTGCGCACGGCCTTCAGTCGCCGACGCGGACGGCGCTCGGGCTCCGGCGGGAGAAGGCGCGAGGCAACCAGTTCGCGAATGGCGGTGCGGACGGGCGACCTCGGGGCGGCATCCGCGAGCGACCGACCAGAGAGGATGGCCGCGTCCAGCCCCGCGGGATCGAACGGGATCATCGCGGCCGACTCGATCCCGCCGAAGCGGGAGAGCGTCTGCGCCACCTGCCCGGCCGGCTTCAGGCCGATCGCGGTCGCTCGGATCTTGTTCATCACGACGATCACCCGGCCCTCGGCCACCGTCTCGACCAGGTCGACGTGAGCGCGCAGGAATCGCGAGAGGCCAACCGGATCGGCCGCGCCAACCGCGATGACCCGGTCGGCCTCGCGGAGAGTCGTGATGCTCGCGGCGTTCCGCCTCGGAGCGAAGAGGTCGCTCGAGATCTCCTCGTCGTGTTCGAGGCTGAAGCCCGTGTCGATGACCGTGAAGTCGACCCACGACCTGCACTGCGTAAGCGTCGCGGCCACCCGGTGCGCCGAGAGTTCCGGCCAGCGACTCGGACGCCCGATTCCGGTGAGGACCCAAAAGCTGGAATGGCCGGAGTGGTATCGCTGGCCGATCCGCTCGAGTTCGGCCCGGGTGAGGCTGTCGGCGCCGGCCAGCCTGCACGCCGCCGCGAAACCCGGGGCTTCGTCGAGCATCCCGAGAGCGGGCGCGATCGAGCCGCTGTAGGTGTCGACGTCGCCGAGGGCCACGGATGCACCGGCCGCCGCCAGCTCTGCCGCGATATTGATGGCGAGCGTCGTTCGCCCCGGAGCGCCGGCCGGCCCCCAGACAGCGATGACCATGCCCCTGCGTTCGGCCGCCGATTGCGGTATCGAATCCTCGTGCTCCTGCTCGTGCTCCTGCTCGATCTGTTCCGGCCCGAAGGGAGTCACCGCCAGCATCCGCTCGAGGTCTGTCCAGTCGGCGTCGAGATCCGCCGTCTCGAGCAGTCCGAGAGATGCCGCGTGCCGCCGATCGACCTCGCCGTCGATTAGCGCGATGACGCGAACGCCGGCTTCGTCGCAGATCGAGAGCAGGCTTGCGGTCAGATGACGCTCGGTCGCCGCGACAATGGCGACGTCCGGACTTCCATCGCCGGATGTGCCGAAGCCGTCGATCCGTGCGGCGAGTTCGTGCGCCGTCGGGCAGCGCGCCACCACCTCGTGGCCGTGCCTGATCGCCTCGAGTGCGAGCCGATCCTCGGCCTCGAAGGGAAGGGCCAACACGATGCGTGCCACGTCACTGCCCTAGCGGAAGATCGACGGGAACAACACTGAGCGCCGCATCGTTGGCGATCGAGTCGAGAACGCTCGCGGTGTCCGCCTTCGGCACGAGCAGTTCGACCGAGGCCCCCGAGGTCGCAACCAGATTCTTCTGTTCGATGATGCGCACGACAATGGCGGAGGACACGAGAACCGTCGGAGCCTCGAATGCGCCGGGATTGGCCTCGGCCGACTCCCCCGGCGCGGTCGTCGCCTGGGCGGCGGACCACAGGTCGACACGCGAACCCGGCCCGACGGATGCCGCAAGCGCCGAATCGACGGACACCACTACGGACGTCAGCCCAGCCCCCGCCAAGCTGCCAACCGCAGAGGCGGGGATGAGCTCCCCCGCGTGAACCGCACGGGTGATGACGACACCCGAACTCGGAACCTGCGCGGCGCTCAGGTAGAGCTTCTGAATCTGCCCGGCGCGCACGCTGGTCGACACCAGATCGGATGCCGAAACGTGTTCGCCCGGCGTCAGCGTCGTCCGAGCCGCGAACACGTCGACGGAGGCGTTTGCCTGAGAAACGAGGCCGACGACACCAGCCACCGAGGCCAGGACGAGAACGAGTCCGATCGCGAATCTTGGGTCGAACCAAAACGAGCGCTTCCGCTTCGAATCCTTCTCGGCCATGTCTCTCCTCGTCACTGCGGTCGTGGTGTTACCCATCGTCTCGGCGCGCGACCGGCGAGGTGAAAGTTATCCACAGCCCCGTTTTGAGCGTGCACCCGGTCGCATAATCATTGGCATGAACGAGTCAGAATCCAGCGCAGCTCTCGGCCGCTTCCTTACCCTCGCCGACACTGCGGAGATCCTCAACGTCTCGGCGTCGCAGGCCTACGCGCTCGTGCGATCTGGCGAACTTCCCGCAATCAAGATCGGGGCTCACGGCCACTGGCGCGTCGAGCGGGTGGTCCTCGAGTCCTACATCGAGGCCATGTACGAGGAGGCACGCAGGCTGAGTCTTTGGAACCAGAGCGACTACGCGAGCCTGCCCGAGCTGTCGATTGGCTGGTCAGCCCCGGCCACTAAGGGGTAGCGAATCCAGCGTGGACCTCTGCGATGCGAGCCCACGCATCCTCGGTCACCGGAGCGCTCATCAGGGCGGCATCGTCCGCCGCGTGACGCGCCGTGCCCATGCCCGCCACAACGCTGGCCACCAGGGGATGCCGCAGCCCGAACTGCAGCGCGACCTGGGGAAGGGATGCGCCGCCGGCCTCGCAGGCCGCCGCAAGTTCCCGCGCACGGTGCAGTTCACGTTCGGACACGGGGCCGTAGTCGAAGCGGGCAGAGGGTTCCGGCCACGCCTTCGCGAGAAGCCCCGAGTTGAACGGCGCCGCGGCAAACACGGAACAGTCGCGAGACTCGCAGGCTTCGAGCAGCGGAGCAGCGGTGCGGTCGAGAAGTGTCCACCGTCCGGCGATCATGACGACGTCGACATCCGTCTCGAGCACGGCTCGCCGCAGCGGTTCCCAGAGGTTCATGCCGAGGCCGATAGCCCCGACGACGCCCTGGTCGCGCAACTCGACGAGCGCGGGGATCGTCCGCTCGATGACCTCATCCATGTGCTCGACCGGGTCGTGAACCAGCACGATGTCCACTCGATCGAGGCCGAGGCGGACCAGGCTCTCATCGAGGGATCGGCGCACGCCATCCGGGCTGTAGTCGAGGCGTCTGGTCAGCTCATCGCCGACCGCGAAACCGCCATGCGGCAAATCGGATCCCGTTGGCGCCGGGTTCGTGACGAGCAGGCGACCGACCTTTGTCGACACGACGTAATCGTCGCGGGCGTGGCCCGCGAGGGCCGCACCGAGTCGCCGCTCCGACAGACCGAGACCGTAGTGCGGCGCGGTGTCGAAGTACCGGATGCCGGCATCCCAGGCCGCGTCGACGGCCGCGCGCGCCTCAGCGTCCGAGACGGGCGCATAGAGATTGCCGATGGGAGCGGCGCCGAAGCCCAGCTCGCTGACCGCGACACCGGTGTCGCGAATCGTGCGTTTGTTCATGGGCGGCTTTCCATTGGATGAAGGGGTAGCTGGTACCACTCGAGCGCGGTCGCACCGAAGACGGCCTCGCGATCGCTGTCCGATGCGCCGCGAAGCAGGTGCTCGGCGGCAGCGACGGTCTCAGAATAGGGTGCAGCGAGGAGCGAGACCGGCCAATCGGAACCGAACATGATCCGCGACGCACCAAAGCTGGTGAGCAGCACATCCGCGTAGGGCTGCAGTTGGCTGACGCTCCACGGCGCGCTCGCTTCTGTCGCAAGCCCCGACAGCTTCGCGGCCACGTTGGGGAGAGCCGCAAGCGAAGCAATGAGGGCGCTCCACTGCTCGAGTTCGCCCCGCGCGATGCGCGGCTTCCCGGCGTGATCGAGGATGAACCGCAGTCCGGGAACCCGCCCGGCTGCGCTGATTGCGGCGGGGAGTTGCCCGGGGGTGACAAGCAGGTCGTAGCTGAGCCCCGCCGTCGCGACCGCGGAGAGTCCGCGGAGAACCGACGGTCGGGTGAGCCAGTCGGGATCCGGCTCGCCCTGCACCTGGTGCCGGATGCCGACCAAAGCTCCGCCACCGGGCAACTCTCGCAGCACCGCAATCTGGTGCGCAATATCCCTGGCCTCGAGATCGACCCAGCCGACCACTCCCGCGATCAACGGGGAGGCCGCCGCCATGGCAAGAAGCTCCGGCGTCTCATCCGGTGTCGTGATCGTCTGGACGACGACGGTAGCGTCGATGTCGGCCGCTTCAAGGTCGGGCGCGAGATCGTCGATGTCGAATGACCGGCGAAGCGCAGGGAGACCAGCCGTCCACGGCTGGTCGCGCACGTCGAGATCCCACACGTGGTGATGCGCGTCGATTCGAACCATGGCACTTCGGATCATGGCACAGCAGGTCTTGGTGCTGTTTCGCCGTTGTGAATGCCGTCGGGAATGCCATCGGTGTGGAAGACCTCGACCGCCGGCGCCCACCGCTCGCCCTCGGCCGCGCTCTCGATCGGGGTCTGGCAAGGGTCGGTCAGCTGCCACCACCGCCTGGTCGTCTCGTCCTTGGCGAGCAATTCCATGTCGGCCGCGAAGTCGTCACCGACATACTCCAGGTAGCTGAACAGCAGGCCGTCCCGGAGAAAAATGGAGTAGTTGCGAATACCGGCGTCGGCGATCGCGCGCAAAACGCCCGGCCACGCACTGGCGTGGAGCTCCCGATATTCCGCCTCCTTCTCCGGGCGGAGTCGAATGACCGAGGCGAAGCGCTGCACGCTCGTCACACCCGACTCGTTTCGCGCGTCTGCAGGTTGTCGATCGCATCCCAGTCCCAGTCGATGCCGAGGCCCGGCTCGTTCGATGGATGCGCGAACCCATCGATGACGTTCAGTCCGGTCTTCGTGATCGCTTCGAGCTGCGGGATGTATTCGACCCACTGGCCGTTCGCGACGCCGCAGGCAAGCGACGCGTGCAGCTCCATGAGGAAGTGCGGCGACACCGGGACGTTGTACGCCTCGGCGAGGTGCGCGACCTTGAGCCACGGGGTGATGCCACCGATTCTCGCGACATCCACCTGGACTATCGAACACGCGTCCGCCTGCAGGTAGTCCTTGAACTGGCTGAGGCTGTACAGGGATTCACCGACCGCGATCGGGGTGGACGATGCGGCGACAAGTCGCGCGTGTGCGTGGATGTCGTCGGCGGGCAGCGGCTCCTCGATCCAGGCAAGGTCGAGGTCGGCAAGCAGTCGTGCCCTGCGCTGCGCGTCATCGAGCCTGAGACCCTGGTTCGCATCCACCATCAGTTCGAAGCCGTCGCCGACCGCCGCACGCACCGCGGTCAGCCGTTCGACGTCCTCCGACTTGCGCGGCTTGCCAATCTTGAGCTTCGCGCCCTTGAACCCGCGCGCCTGCATGAGCAGGGCATCCTCGACCAGCTTGTCGCTGGCGATGTGCAGCCAACCGCCCTCGGTCGTGTACAGCGGGAGTCGGGTGTGTGCGCCGCCCACGGCCTGGTGCAACGGGACCCCGGCACGACGGCAGCGCAGGTCCCAGAGCGCGGTGTCGATGACCGCGAGGGCGAGCGAACTGACGGGGCCGACCGCCAGCGAGTGCATGCTGAACAGCAGCGATCTCCAGTTGCTTTCGATCTCTTCAGAGTTCATCCCGATGAGCCTTGGCAGCAGGTGATCCTGAAGCAGCGCGAGGATCGCGGAGCCACCGCTGCCGATCGTGTAGCTGTAGCCCGTGCCGGTCATGCCCTCGTCATCGGTGATGGTGAGGATCGGCGTCTCCTGGCTCACGAACGACTGGATGGCGTCGGTGCGCTCGACCATGGGCTTCAGGTCGACAAGTCGGAGCTCAGTCTTGACGATGCGTGGCATGCTGCACTCCTGCATTCTCGGGTGGTCGTGGCTGGTTGGCGGCGACCACCGATAGTTC
>JAODMY010000142.1 GCA_025465535.1 Glaciihabitans sp. | reverse complement strand
TGGGACGGATGTGCCCCACCGTGGAAAACCTGCTGATTAGCGACGACCAGGTCGTCGGCGGTCGCCGAGGCAACATCCCCTCCGAAGCCGGGGTTGACGTCGAAGCGCGGAAAGTTCGAGCTCGAGATCTCGAGCCGAATGGAGTGACCCCGGTGAATCACGATCGCGGTTGCGCCGAGGTCGATGCGGAACTCCCGCACCACGCCAGGAGGGACAAACTCTTCGGTGGCCGTGCCGTCGGCGTAGCGCGCCCGGATGATGCCGTCGCAGATGTTCAGCGCGCGCCCGTCGGGATGCACGTCGACAAGCTTCGCCGTCCAGTCGGTGTCTGCGGCCGAGGTCGCGGCCCACAGCGCGACCGCGACCGGGCCGCAGATCTCGAAGTCTTCGCCGAACGGCTCGGTCGTGTACGTGAGCACATCAGCTCGTCGCTCGACCTCGCGCTGGTCGCGTTGTCCCGAATGCAGGCCGACATAGGCGCCGGGCAGGAGGGTTGCGCCACCGATGGTCGGCACAGGATCCGCGGGGTCGAACGTGAAGCGTGAGTGCCCCTTGGCAACGGAACCGAGAGGGTCGCCTTGGCCGAGAGCGTTGCCTGGGCCGAGGTAGAAGCGCTCGATGCGCGCGCGGGTCGGTGGCCAGGCATCCTCGTCGCGCCACTCGTTGGCTCCCATGACGAAGACGCGAACCGGCGTGCCGCCCGACGGGGTCGCACCAGGCTTGAGGAAGCCCGCAAACCAATCGAGCTGCAGGCGGGTCAGGTCGAGGGCTGCAACGGGCGCGGTCGGTCCGTACTCGACTTCGCCGAGCGCATCGTGGGCAACGGCGTGCGCCCACGGACCGATGACCAGGCGCTGCTCGGCCGCTCCTGGCCCCGCGCCGAATCCGCGGTGGTTGGCCAGCGTGCCCGGCAGGAAGATATCGAACCAGCCGCCGATGTGAAGTGCGGGAAGGTCGATGTTCCCGAGGTGTTCGGTGATGCCGATCGACCGCCAGTACTCATCCCTGCCCGGATGCGCGAGCCAGTCGTTCCATGCCGGAAGCAGCGAACCGAGCGGCTCCAGGCTCGTGAGCGGCCGCGCCCGAAATGCACGCCAGGGGTCATCGATGAGCTTCTGCAGTTCAACACCGATGGCATCGACGTCCTGGCCCGCCGCGCGTCGGCGCTGGAGCTCGGCCGCCGCGAGGCCGATAGCCCAGTACATCGTGAAGCCAAGTTGAAGCGCGCCGCCACGGTAGGTCCAGTCGTCGTGATAGTCGGATGCGGTCTGCTGTGGGGCGATCGCCCGCAACGCGGGTGGGTTCGCCGTGGCAGCGAGGAGCTGGGTCGCCGCGTAGTACGAGGCCCCGTACATGCCAACCCGCCCGTTGGAATACGGTCGCGAAGCGAGCCACTCGATGGTGTCGAACCCATCGTTCGCCTCGGTGCGGAACGGATCGAACTCGCCCTCTGAGCCGAACCGCCCACGCGTGTCCTGGATCACGACGACGAATCCATCATCCACGGCCCGCAGCGGCTCGATGCCCGCATTGACGATGACGGCGAAGGAATCCGCCCGGTTGTACGGGGTGCGCTGCAACAGGACGGGATACCGTCCCGCGGCGGCCGGACGCCACACGTCGGCCTGAAGCCTGACCCCGTCGCGCATGGTGATCCACACGTCGCGTTCGATGATCACGGAGTGATTTGGCTCAACGGTGGTCATACACGCTCCGGCGCCACGGCCCCGGTCGGCGTAGGTGCTGAAGTGAGTGTCGGCGTCGAACTCAGCGTCGAACTCAGCGTCGAGGCAGGTGGCGCGGCCTCGGCGACCTTGCGCCGGCGGCGAGAACGCGACGCGACCGTGTACACCGCGGAGGCAGCTACCAACACGACGCCCTGAACGACGTACTGGTAGTTCGACCCGAGGTTCAACATGTTGAAGCCGTTCGAGAGGGTGAAGAGGATCACC
Source organism: Glaciihabitans sp. (assembly GCA_025465535.1). GTDB lineage: Bacteria > Actinomycetota > Actinomycetes > Actinomycetales > Microbacteriaceae > Galbitalea. The sequence continues at coordinate 19,377 of JAODMY010000142.1, read as the reverse complement.
GTGCCGAGCACCGACTTGCCAACATAACCAGCACCACCGAACAGCGAGGTTCCACCGAGGATTGCCGCGGCAATGACGGTCAATTCCGTACCGGTCAACGCGTTCGGATCGACCGAATCGAACCGGCCGGCATAGATGACGCCAACGGCGGCGGCAGCGAGCCCGGAGAGCACGAACGGTGCCATCTTGTAGAAATTCACGTTGATACCCGACAGGCGCGCTGCCTCCGGATTACTGCCGACCGCATAGAGCTTTCTGCCTGGAACCAGGAAACGCAGGCCGAGGCTCACCCCGACCGTGACAAACACCATGAGCCACACCGGCAGCGGTTGGGTGAGCAGGTCCGGTGCGGTGAATGAGACCACGAGCAGCAGGACGCCGGAAATGATCAACGCGACAAAGAAGCCATCGAGCGGCAAAGCGGTCGACCTTCGCGCCTGCCGAAACCGAAAGACGGCGATCGCGAGCAGCCCGATTCCCACCAGGGCGCCGACCCAGAACGGAAAGCTCAGGACCACGTCATCGATCGTTACTAGCGCCTGCGATTTCGCCGTGATGCTCTCGCCGTTCAGGACGATGAGCACGACACCTCGCACCGCCGTCATTGCGCCGAGCGTCACGATGAACGCGTTGACGCCCACCTTCTGGACCAGGATCGCGTTGACGAATCCCACGACGGCGCCGACCAGGAGTGCCAGCAGGATGGCCGGGACCGTGCCAATCGTGTCGATCGTCTCGAGAGCGATAGCGGCCGACAGCGCCGCGACCGACGCGACGGAGAGATCGAAGTTTCCCGAGATCAGCACGACGGTCATGAAGACGGCGATGATCGCATCCGGGGCAACCTGCCCGAGGATGTTGGAAATGTTCGTGCTCGAGAGGTACGCAGGCTGGCCCATCGCGATGGTCGTGATCACGAGGATGACGACGAGCAGGATCAGCGCGTAGACGACACCGGCGCGCTGGGGCCGCAGGCTGACACCTGCCGAACGGAGTCTTGTACCGACGCTCTGGGACAGCGCCTCGGCGTCTGGTGCCTCGGCGTGCTGCTGTTGTTGTGTGGTCATGCGAGTCCTCCAACGGACGCGGTCAAATCGGCTACCGACACGGCATCCGCAGGAAATTCCATTTCGATCGCCCCGTGCCTGAGCACGACGACCCGATCGACGAGGCTGAGCAGCTCTTCGAACTCGGAGAGCACGACGAGGACGCCGATCCCCCGCTCCGCGAGATCGCGGATGAGTTTGATGAGGTCGGCTTTGCCCGCGACATCGACGCCGGCTGTTGGCTCATCGAGCAGCAGCACGTGGTGCGTCTTGTAGATCCACTTGGCGAAGACAACCTTCTGGGCGTTGCCGCCACTGAGGTCCTTGACGGCCGTATCGACGGACGGAGCGACAATCCCGAGCTCTCGCCGAGCCCGGTTCGCGAGCAGGCGTTCTCGAGCGACATCCAGGAATCTGAACCGGCGCGAAAGCTCACGAGAATCCGCGAGTGAGGTGTTCCGCCAGATTTCCCAGTCGCCGATGAGGCCCTGGCTCATGCGATCCTCCGGCACGAACGCGACTCCGCCGTTCACGGCGGCTCGCGGTGAGGCCGCCAGCGACTGGCCGTTGACGACGACTTCCCCGGCAACACGACGATCGGCACCGAAGATCGCTTTCAGCAACGAGGTACGGCCGGAGCCGAGCAGGCCGGCGATGCCGACGATCTCACCCCGCCGGACCTGCAGGCTCACGGCCGAATTCATGCTCGTCGACTGAAGCCCCCGCACGTCGAGGATGACGTCTCCAACGTCGTGCTTCGGTTTGGTCGCCTCGATGGCGTGAAGCCTGCTTCCCACGATTCCCTCGACCATTCGCTCCACGGACATGCCGTCCCGATCGAATTCGTCGACGAGCTCCCCGTCCCGAAGCACGCTCACCTCATCGCAGATCTGCATGACCTCGTTGAGGAAGTGCGACACGAACACGACGGCAACACCGGCGGCTGCGAGGCTTCGCGCGGCACCGAGCACGCCCGCGCGTTCCGCGGGAGAAATGGATGCGGTCGGCTCGTCGAGCAGGATCAGCTCTGGATCCTGCGCGAGCGCCCGCAGGATCGACACCATCTGTCGATCCCCGACAGAGAGTTCGGCGACGATCGTGTGCGGGTTGATCACGAATGACACCCGTTCGCACAGCGCCGCGAACCGCGTCACGCGCTCCTGGGGTTTCCAGAGCCCCGTCGCCTCGTTGCCGAGATACACGTTCTCGAGCACGCTCAGCGCGGGAACGACGGGACTCTGCTGGTGCACGACAGCGACGCCCGCGGATTGCGCATCCGCGGGGCGACGCCAGTCGGTCGAGCTTCCCAGCCAGACCATCTCACCGGTCGTCGGCCTCTCGGCCCCCGAGATGATCTTGATCAGCGTGGATTTTCCGGCACCGTTTGCACCCACCAGCCCGTGAACTACGCCGGCACGCAGCGAGAGCGAAACTCCTCGCAGCGCCTGTGTTCCCCCGGGGTAGGTCTTCGTGATGTTTCGAATCTCCAGCGTGGGCGATTCGATGGCGTCAAGACGGCTCGCCGAGGGTGGAACAACTACCACTGGGCTACGCACTGGTCGACGTTCGCCAGCGTGATTGCTGGCGTGTTGTACGTGAGTACCTTGTGCGAAGCGGTCGTCTTGCCGGTGATCTGCGTGTACAGGGTGTCGAGCGCCTTCGCGCCTTCATCCACGGGCTTGTAGCAGACGTCACCGTAGATGGAGCCGTCCTTGATTCCCGTGATTCCTGCCGCCGAACCACCGTTGCCGAGGATCTTGGCCGACGAGTGCGCCGCGGCAACAGCCTTTGCGCAGCCGGTCGCCATGTCATCGCTGATCGCGTAGAACAGGTTGACCTTGGGATGCGCGCTCAGGATGGCCTGGCAGGCAGCCTGTCCGGCTTCCGGAGTCCAGTCACCCGGTTGGGTTGCGACGATCGTGAAGCCGCCCTTTGCCGCGAGGCCGCTCTTGAAGCCGGCCGTCCACGTCGTGTTCTCGAGGAACCCCGCCGCGCCGGTGATGATCGCGACCTGGCCGCCGGTGGGCAGCGCCTTCTCGGCGAGCTGAGTTTCCTCGGCTCCGAGGACCGTGGCGCTCTCATTCATCGTGAACGACAGCTTGCTGTAGGGAACGTCGGTCGGCCCCGTGCCAACAGTGCCATGTACCGAGGCGACCGGGATCTTCGCGGTGACTGCCTGATCCACCATCGCCTGGGCGGGGCCGGGCGAGTTCGGAACGATCAGGATGCCATTGACCTTCTGGGCAATGAGGTCCTGCATGTCGCTGCCCTGCTTTTGAACGTCGCCCTTGGAGTCGAGAACGACGAGCTTGACGCCGAGCTTCGTTGCCTCCTGCTGTGCGCCCTTGGCGAGTCCGACGGGAAAGGTGCTCGCCATGGTCTGGTTCGAGAGCCCGATTACGATTTTCTTCGAACTGGTCGTCGTCGATCCAGTTCCAGTCGAGCATCCGGCGAGAAGTGCTAGGAGCGCGGCGCCGATGCCGATCTGAACAACCAAGCGTTTACGTGTCATTTAGTACAACCCTTCATTGGATTTCCTATTTGATCTATGATTATGGCAGACAATGGAGTTGTCAAATCACCACGAGAGCGCGAAGTCTCGCAGGAAGCATTGGTGGAAATGGGTCTGAACTGGGCGCTAGTTATTAGGCTTGCACAGGGTGACTGGTTGACCAGCTGACGGCAATGAAGCCTCAGGGGGACGAGATCCATCTTCCTATAGGCTGTAGGACATGGCCCCCACTCATAGCGAGCACACAGAACCGGACGCCTCCCCCTGGCTTTCCGCTGGCGCACCTCGGAGGTCCATTCTCGGCGATGAAATCTACGAACTGATCAAGTCGCGCCTCATGGACAACCTGCTCGAACCGGGATCCCGATTGTCGATCGATGGTCTCGCGCGCGATTTCGCCTGTTCGCCGACTCCGGTGCGTGAAGCTCTCGCCAGGCTCGAGTCCGACGGGCTCGTCACCAAGCGAGCCCACCACGGCTACACCGTCGCGCCGCTCATGGACACGAAGTCATTCGACGAGCTCTTCCGCGTGCGCCTTCTGCTCGAACCCGCAGCGGCGTCGTGGGCCGCGGCCCTCGCGACCCGACCGCAGATTCGCAACCTCGAGGACCTCATCGCCGAGATGGAAGAACCGGCAGACGGGGCGGGCTACGACAGCTACAAGGTATTCGCCGCCCAGGACGCGGCTTTCCACGTGGCGATCGCTGCCGCGTCGGGAGTCCACCTGATGGTGGATATCCTCGAGCGCCTCCGTCCGCACTCCCAGCTGTACCGACTCCACTACGAGACCGGCATCGCCACCGACACGGTCACCGAGCACCAGCTCGTGCTTGATGCCGTGATCCAGCACGACGAAGCCGCCGCCGAGGCAGCGATGAGCCGCCACCTGCACGCCGCTCGCGCGCGACTCTCCGAGGCCGCGAACTCCACTTTGCCAGGGCACGGCACGCACTAGGACTACAGCCGCACCAGGACTACAGCCGCACCAGCAATACCTGGCTCAGCCGCACGATCCTGTACTCGGTCACGGCCGATTCCCGACGCGGTCGACCGGGCTCGTGCACCGCGAGATCGAGGTGGTCTCGTCCGACGCGATCGATGGTGCCGTGGATGCGACCGCTTGTGTCCTGCGGTTGCGGCACCTGCAGTTCGACTGGCTGGCGCCTTCTGCACAGGTCGCGCAACACGAACTGGAGGCCGAGCCTCGCCGACAGCGAATTCGGCGATTCCCGACCGCGGGTCGTATCGAGGCTCTGCGCGACCTGGTCGGCCTCGAGTGTGATGCCGTCGATCGACTCGATCGGGAGGATGCAGGATGGTCGTCGACCGGACTCCTCAATCAGCTCACCCGAGAACCAGTCGCGGCCGAACGTGCTCGGGGTCACGGTGATGCGCGATCCGTCGCGCAGAGTGAGGCGCAGCATCCGCTCGCCCTCGCCTGCGGCAAGGAGGTGCAGCGCATAGAGCCGGTCGCGGATGCCGAGCCTTGCCAGCCGAAGCCGCTCCTCCTCGGCCTTCAGGTCGACCTCTTCCGCCGACAACTCCTGCTCGAGCTGACTCTCAAGGTCGTCGAAGAGGTTGTCCCAGCGCATGCTCGCGACGTTAGTTCGAGAATGCCGCCCGCCTGCGTGGTTATCCACAGCCCAGGATTGGGGCGTGGCTAATGCCGGGCGTTTCTGCTTGAGTGAGGCATCCCCCTCGTTTGGGGGTAAACCGCCCGTTCCTCGCTCAGCCGCGAAAATCTCTTCGCAAGGCAACACCTCGCAAGGCAACCCTTCCGCTAGACAACATCACCGCTAGGAAACATCCGGGAGCCCCCATGGCGTCTGAACGAACCTCGCGCGCTGCGCAGCAACTTATGGTCGACATCTCGACCGGCGCCGAGCACAACTCAAGGCCACGATTCGACTCGGACGACTTCTTCGGGCAGCAGCCCGCATCCACGTCGGTCCTTCCCGATCCGACGCCGCTGCTCGAAAACCTGACGCGCTGCGTCATCGAGGTTCTCGCCGGAGCACGCGACCTCGAGCAGCTGGCACGCTGGGTCACCGACGACGTCTATCGTCATCTGCTGAAACGGGTCGTGCTCTCCACCCGCGCGCGACGAGCTCGCGGCCAGCGGGCAACGCGCCCATCGTTCACCATCGCGTCGACCAATCTCTGCGAGCCTCGGGACGGCGTGGTCGAGGCCGTAGTCGTCGTGCGGGGGCGGGCGAGAACGCGGGCCGTCGCGATCCGGCTGGAGGGCCTCGACCAGCGCTGGCGCGCCACGGCCATCAACGTGCTGTAGCCGGCGCTTGAGCGCCTCGAAGTCGAGAGTGCATCCGGCTCGGAGTGCATCCGGCTGGGCGTGCGTCCGAATGAGGGCGCACCCGACTCTTGTGGAATGCTGTCCCCATGTCGACGCCGCCAGAATCCCCGCCGGACCAGCCGACGAGGCCGCCGCGACCGCTGTGGTTCTACTGGTCGTTCGGCGCCCTGTGGATCCTGATCGGGGTCGGGGACCTGGTCGCCCGGCACCAAAACCTGTTCGGGCTCGCGCCGCTCGCGATCGGGATCCTCATCTGGATCTTCGGACTCGTCGCCCTCATCCGCCGTCGCCGGGGTTAATCGGCTGAACGACGCGCCCTCTTGTTATCGGCGCGCCCGCTGAGGGAGCCGCATCGATAACAACAGGGCGCACCGTTGCCCAACGAATTACTTGCTGCGGCCCTGGGCCCGACGCTCGGCGCGGTTGGCAGGCGGCGGCGCGTCGGGATCGACACGCTGGCCGAATGCGCCGCGTCCGGTGCCCTGCGCTGGCTGCTGCGCCTGCTGTCCACCCTGCTGCTGGGACGCAACCTGCTGGGCGGCGGCCTGCTGGGCCTTCGCCGTGGCTGCCCGCTCGAGTTGACCGCGCTGGTTGCGCACCTCGACCTCGCCCTGGTTGTCCGCGCTCGGCGCGGAGTAGGTAAGGCGATCGGCCGGAGCGCCGCTCTGGCCGAGTCCACGCGCTTCCACCGTCGGGATGGTCGCGGTCGCTTCGCCGCCGCCGTCCACACCAACGGAGACCTCGACCTCGAGGTTGAACAGGAAGCCAACCGACTCCTCGCGGATCGATCCCATCATCTGCTGGTACAGCGCAAAACCCTCGCGCTGGTACTCGACGAGTGGATCGCGTTGCGCCATCGCGCGCAGGCCGATGCCGTCCTTCAGGTAGTCCATCTCGTACAGGTGATCGCGCCAGCGGCGGTCGATCACGGAGAGCACGACTCGACGCTCGAGCTCGCGCATAGCGGGCTCGCCGAGCTGTTCGGTGCGACGCTCGTAGGCGAGCTTGGCATCCGACATGATCTCCTGCTTCAGGAACTCATCGGTGACCCGACCGCGGCTACCCGCCTCGGAGAGCACCTCGTCGATCGTGATCGCGACCGGGTAGAGCGTGCGCAGTTCGGTCCACAGCGCGTCGAAGTCCCAGTCATCGCTGTGGCCCTCCGAGGTGTGCGCGTCGAGAACCTCAGCAATGACATCCTCGAGGAAGCGCGAGATGCGATCCTGCAGATCATCGCCCTCCAGGATGTGGCGGCGGTCACTGTAGATGGCCTCGCGCTGCCGATTGAGCACGTCGTCGTACTTCAGGACGTTCTTGCGGATCTCCGCGTTCTGCCCTTCGACCTGGGACTGGGCGCTGCGGATCGCTCGGCTGACGACCTTGGACTCGATGGCGATGTCGTCCGGGACACCGCTGCGACCCATGAGCGCCTCGGCCGCTCCACTGTTGAACAGGCGCATCAGGTCATCTTGCAGGGACAGGTAGAACCGGCTCTCCCCCGGGTCACCCTGGCGGCCTGAACGACCGCGCAGCTGGTTGTCGATGCGACGCGACTCGTGGCGCTCGGTGCCGAGAACATAGAGCCCACCGACCTCGATGACCTTCGCGGCCTCCTGCTCGACGGTCTCCTTGACCGCGCCGTAGACGCTGTCCCACTCGGCCTCGTACTCGTCCGGAGTGTCGATGGGGCTGTAGCCCTTGGCATTCATCTCGGCGACCGCGAGGAACTCGGCGTTCCCACCGAGCATGACGTCGGTTCCACGGCCAGCCATGTTCGTTGCGACGGTCACGGCGCCGACCCGCCCGGCCTGGGCGATGATGGATGCCTCGCGCGCGTGGTTCTTCGCGTTGAGAACCTCGTGACGGACGCCGCGCTTCGCGAGCATCTTCGAGAGGTACTCGCTCTTCTCGACGCTGGTGGTTCCCACTAGGACGGGCTGGCCAACGCGGTGGCGCTCGACGATGTCTTCGACCACCTGCGCGAATTTCGACTCCTCGTTCTTGTAGACGAGGTCGGGCTGGTCCTTGCGGATCATAGGCTTGTTGGTAGGGATGGGAACCACGCCGAGCTTGTAGGTCGACATGAATTCCGCGGCCTCCGTCTCGGCCGTGCCCGTCATTCCGGCGAGCTTCGAGTACAGGCGGAAGTAGTTCTGCAGCGTGACGGTCGCGAGCGTCTGGTTCTCGGCCTTGACCTCGACGTGCTCCTTGGCCTCGATGGCCTGGTGGATTCCTTCGTTGTAGCGGCGACCGACGAGGATGCGGCCAGTGTGCTCGTCGACGATCAGGACCTCGCCGTTCATGACGACGTAGTCCTTGTCGCGCTTGAACAGAGCAGCGGCCTTGATCGAGTTGTTCAGGAACGAGATGAGCGGGGTGTTCGCCGACTCGTACAGGTTGTCGATGCCAAGGTAGTCTTCGACCTTCGTGATGCCCGGCTCGAGAACACCGACCGTGCGCTTCTTCTCATCGACCTCGTAGTCCTCGTCGGGGACGAGCTTGGTCGCGAGGTTTGCGAACTCGGTGAACCAGCGGTTGGCCTCGCCGGAGGCCGGCCCTGAGATGATCAGCGGCGTCCTCGCCTCGTCGATCAGGATCGAGTCGACCTCGTCGACGATCGCGTAGTAGTGACCGCGCTGGACCATGTCACTCGCCTGCCACGCCATGTTGTCCCGCAGGTAGTCGAAGCCGAACTCGTTGTTCGTTCCGTAGGTGACGTCGCAGGCATACATCTCGCGACGCTCTTCTGGCTCCTGTCCGGAGAGGATGACACCGGTTGTCATCCCAAGCGCGCGGAGAATGCGCCCCATGAGTTCGGACTGGTAGCTGGCGAGATAGTCGTTGACCGTGACGACGTGGACTCCACGCGAGGTGATGGCGTTGAGGTAGGCGGGAAGGACGGCCGTGATGGTCTTGCCCTCACCGGTCTTCATCTCCGAGATGTTGCCGAGGTGGAGGTTCGCCCCACCCATGAGCTGGACGTCGAACGGACGCATTCCGAGCGTGCGAACTGCCGCCTCGCGCACGGCCGCGAACGCCTCAGGCAGGAGGTCATCGAGCGACTCACCGTTCGAGTAGCGCTCACGCAGTTCGACGGTCTCGTTCTTGAGTTCGTCGTCGGTCAGTTCCTTGAAGTCCTCTTCGAGGTGATTGACCGCCTCAGCGTAATTCTTGAGGCGACGAAGCAGGCGCCCCTCGCCAACTCGTAGTGCGCGTTCGAGAACGTTGGCCACCGATTACTCCCAAGCTTTTTACAGCGCCGCGGGTTTCGGCGCGTATCTACGGCACACCGAAGTGCTCCGTTACAGGCTCGTTATCGTACCAAGCAAAGGTGAATCGGCGCTGGGATGCGGCCGCCCCCGTTTGTGGGGACGGCCGCATCCCAGCATTCCCGCGGCTCAGCGCACGGCAGCTCAGCGCACGGCGGTTATCGACGCCCTGCCGCCAGCGAGCTCGGTGCCGACTCGAGGTCGTCGTCAAGTCCGATCACGCCGTAGTCCCAGCCCTTGCGGCGGTAGACGACGCTCGGTCGACCCGACGAACTCTCGATGAACAGGAAGAAGTCGTGGCCTACGAGCTCCATGTGATCGACGGCATCCTGCGTCGACATTCGCGCGGCCGGGAATACCTTCTCGCGGATCACGACCGGCGAGTAGTCAGGTTCTTCGACCTCGCCGTTCTGGACCGGAATGGCCCCGGTACTCACGTTCTCGATCAACTCGGCCGTCGCCGGCGTGATGTCGACGATGCTGAAACCCGTGGATGATGCCTCCCGCAGCGAGACCGGACGATGCTGGCCGCGATGCACCTTCCTGCGATCCTTCGCCTGGCGGATGCGCTCGATGAGCTTGTCGATCGCCAGGTCGAACGCCACGTACTTGTCACTGCCAGCGGATTCGGCGCGGACAATCGGGCCCGGACCGATGAGTGTCAATTCCACCCTATCGTCGCCGGATGGACCGGTGGATTTTTCGTGGTGTCTGCAGACCTTTACCTCGAACGCGATGGCCCGCTCGGCAAGATGCTCAACCTTTTCGGCCTTCTCCGTCGCGTATTCACGAAAGCGATCGGTGACTCCAAGACCTTGTCCGGTGACGGTAATTTCCACGTTGACCTCCCGAGTTTATTGCTCTATCAGTTCTCGATAAAGGCACCGCGCCCGGTTATCAGGCGGGGTGTTTCGCGCCTTTAGCCCCACCGTAGACCCGCCAGCTTGGATTGTCACTGCGCAGTCTGTGAGGCTCCGAAGAGTCGAGGCGTGAAGGCCAGCGCGGCCCCACCGACGACCTCACCGCCGGCCGCGCGAAGAGCGCGCGCGGCTTCGGCGAAGGTGGCACCGGTGGTCAGGACATCGTCAACGAGGACGAATCGGCGGCCCTCAAGGGTTCGCTTCGCGATCATTGAATCGCGCACGTTGCTCGTGCGATCGGCCGACCCGAGTGTCTTCTGGCTCGCGGTCCTGTGGTCGTGCACCAACACTCGCGCGACGTCGGCTCCCGCCCTGCGGCAGAGGAGGGCGACGGGGTCATAGCCTCGCCGACGCCAGGCCGCACGGCTGGTCGGGACCGCGGCGAACTCGGCACCGGGCTCGGCCGCGCGGGACAGGGCGGATGCCAGCGCAAGACCGAGCGGCTTCGCGAGGTCGGTTCGCCCGTTTTCCTTCAGCGCCAGCACGGTCTGGCGAACAACCCCCTCGTAGCGGAGCGCGGTGAACACGGTGAGGCCGGCGATGCTACGCGGGGTGACTGCGGGCTGCAGCGCGAGCCGGCAGTTGACGCACAGTGAGCGGTCGGCCTTACCGCATCCGGCGCAGTCCACGGGTGCGAGCGCGGCGAGCGCATCGAGAATTGCGCTGACGAGTCTGACCGGCATCAAGACAGCATGACACGCGCTGGACAGAGTGGTCTACCACAGCGCGGATTCTGTGGATAACACCCAGTGGCGGCGAACGCTGCGGGCAGCGGACTACTGCTGCGTTGCCAGCACCGAGGCGGAGATACTGGTCTCCTGCCAGCCGCTCGAGGCGAGTTGGAGAACTTCGCCCGTCGAAGTGATGACTCGCAACTGGTCTTCGCGACTACCGCCCACAATGTGCACGGCGTCGCCCGTTGTCGACGAATCGCCCGCGGTTCCCCCGATCGTGTAGGTGGTCACCGTCACAGCATCGCCCGACCTGCCGAGTGCGGCAACAGAATCCGCGTCGACCCAGGTCGCGTCGATCGGCACCGCGGACGATACCGGCAAATCGATGGGCACTCCAAGGCTCGTCGGGACGTCGCCACGACGGACCACTCCGATGATCACGAGCCGCGGCGCCGACGTCGTCTTCAGGTACATCAACACTCGCGTACCGTCGTGCGAGACCTGCAGCGCGACGACCTTCGAGTTCCGGGGAACTGCCGCGGCGACGGAGAGGGACTTGCCGTTGGCGCCGGTGACGCGGATATTCGAGGGGTCGTTCGTCGGCACCGACCACACGTATCCGAATGGATCGATGGATGGTGCAATCAGGCCGTTGCGTGAATCCACGAGTCGCGCACCGCTCGCCGCGTCGCTCAAGAGGTACACGCCACCCTTGCCTAGCGCCGCAGCACTCGACTGGTCGCGAGAAAGCGTCACCGCGCTGGCATCGACTGCCGCGACCTGTGCGCTGATCTTGCCGATCGAATCCAACCGAGGCGCAAATCCGAACTTCTTTCCCTGGCGCACGAGGGCTGCGGGGTCGACGGCGAGTGCGACCGTCGCCGGGGCGGCCTGCGGTATCTGCAACGGAGCGCCGCCGACGGAGATCGAGACATTCGTCACGCTCGTGGACGACAGGCTGGTCTGGAGTTGTGTGAGCATCCGCGATTGTGCCAGCGGCTTCTGTCCTGCGGCATCCGTCGACAGGTCCACCGTCGCCGTACTCGATCTGAGGTCGACGACCTTTTGCAACTTCGTCCCCTCCGGGAATGCGGAGACGACGACCCCACCCTGCATGGTCTCGGACGGGCCGCCGAGAAGGGCGCTGACCACGCGCGTCTGCACCGTCGAGCCGGTGGGGAACCACCGGACATCCGGAATCAGGTACCGGAACGTCGGATCAAAGAAATACAGGGTCTGTTCGTGGAAATCGTTGTTGAAGCTGTCACGCGAGATCACGATGCCGTCGGCGAGCGAGCTGATCCGCCACTGCTTGTCGACCTTCTTGAAGGAAAAAGAGAGCACCTGGCTCGAATCGAAGTTCTGCTCGGAGTAGATGCCGTCCACGTCGATCGCGGCCTTGGTCTGCACTGTGTACAGCATGGATCCGGTTGGCAGGCTCTCGGTGTCTGGCGAGCCCTCACGGATGAGTACGCTCTTGGTCGGATCCCACGAGTGGTCGGCGCCCTGAGTCAGGTACTGGCGCGCGATCGAATAGTCGTTTTCCGGCGAGACTACGGCTTGCATGAAGTCGGTCAGGATCTCATCCTTGGTGGCACCCGTGGGTGGCGAGACCGGGATATCGGCGCCGGGCGGCCCGTTATTTGCGCTCAATACGGGAGGGCCGACATTCACGCCGCCACTTTTGGGGATTCCGACGCAGCCGGCGAGACCGAGCGACAGGAGCACGGTGACGGCCACCGCCCGCGCGAGGCGGCCGCGCACCCGTCGAGTCGGATCACTCATCGTCTTCTCCTGTGCTCTCGTCGGGCGGTAGGTCGAGCGGCGAGGTGCGAATGGCTCTGCCGCGCTCGCGGGGAAGAGTCAGCCGGAAGCATGAACCCTCGCCCGGAGCGCTCCACACCTCGAGCCAGCCGCCGTGCAGCGCCGCATCCTCGAGCGAGATAGCGAGGCCGAGACCCGTGCCACCCGTGGTTCTCTGGCGGGACGGGTCCGCGCGCCAAAAACGGTCGAAGACACGATCCATCGCCGCGGGGGCCATCCCGATTCCATAGTCCCGCACCGCGAGCGCCACGGCGGACTCGTTGCTGTCGACGAAGACCACGATCGGCCGGCCCTCGCCGTGATCGATCGCATTGCCAAGCAGGTTTTGCAGGATACGGCGCACCCGACGCCCCTCGACCTCGGCCTCGAAATACCCGCCGGGGGCGACGACGCGAAGCTCCGAGCCCTTCGTCTCCGCCAGGGATGCGACCGATTCGACGGCGTCCTCAACCAGACGCACGAGGTTGGTCGGTTCGGTCTCCAGCTCGACAGCACCCGCGTCGTACCGGCTCATCTCAAGCAGGTCGGCGAGCAGGATCTCGAAGCGCTGCACCTGGGTGCGCAGCAGCTCGGCCGTGCGCGCCGTCGCCGGCGGGAACGCCTCACGCTGGTCGTACAGCACGTCTCCCGCCAGCCGGATGGTCGTGAGCGGCGTGCGCAACTCGTGCGATACATCGGAGACGAAGCGCTGCTGCACCTGCGACAGCGTGGCGAGCCGCACGATCTGTTTCTGGAGGCTGTCCGCCATCCCGTTGAAGGATCTCGCGAGAGTCGCGATGACGTCGTCCCCGCGCTCCGGGATGCGGCGCTCAAGGTCGCCGGCGGCCAGCTTTTCCGCGGTGTCGGCGGCGAGCCGCACCGGGCCGACCACGAGGCGCACGACGACATACGTGACGGCGCCGATGAGCAGGATCAGGGCGAACCCGCCGATCAGCAGCGTGCTCTGGAGTGAGCTCAGCGTCTGCTGCGCATCGGAGAGGTTATAGATCAGGTAGAGCTCATAGTTGCCGGAGTTCGGCAGGTTGACGCTTGAGCCGATCACGATCCCCGGGTCGGATCCCGTCGCGTTCGGAATTTCGATCGACTGCCAGTAGACGCGCGATTTCGCGGCCCCCGCGGATGCCGCAACCTCTTTGCGCAGCGCCTGGCTGATGAGCTGCGTCGTCGGCGGCGTCTGCCCCTGCGTCGCAATATCGTTGGGAACATGGGGACCCGGCTGGCCGGGGCTCCGCAGAATGGCGATCAGTGTGCCCGCGGTGTTCGAGCTGGACTCCAGTACGTCGGTATAGGCGGTGCCTGCCGCGTCCTCCGTGCTCGTCGTCCCCGCCTGTCCGCTGGTCGAATTGAACAGGTTCTGCACCAGGCTGGTGGCGCGGTCGGCCTGGCTGAGCAGCTGTTGCGTGCGCGAGTGGAACAGGTTGGTACCGACGCTGATCGACACGTAGGCGCCGATAATACCGACCGCGAGCGTCGAGAGGACGAGAGTGATCGCCACCGTGCGCACCTGGAGGGAAGAGCGCCACAGGCGCAGCCCACGCCTCAGCCACTCTCGCCAATCGAAAGCCATGTCAGCCCAGCGCCTTCATCAAGGTCAGCGCCATCATTAGCTCAGCGCCTTCATTAGGTCTGCGCCACCGTCTATACAGAGGACGTCGTCCCGGCACGATAGCCAACGCCGCGAACCGTCATGACGATTCGCGGGTTGTCGGGATCGTGCTCGACCTTGGCGCGCAGGCGTTGCACGTGTACGTTCACGAGTCGCGTGTCCGCCTTGTAGTGGTAGCCCCAGACCTGCTCAAGCAGCATTTCTCGCGTGAACACCTGCTGCGGCTTGAGGGCGAGCGCGAGCAGAAGTTCGAACTCGAGCGGGGTCAGGTTGATTTTGGTCTCGCCGCGCCGCACCTCGTGACCCGCGACATCCAGCGTCAGGTCGCCGACGTGCAAAATGTCCGTCGTGGTGTGCTGTGTGGGACGAAGTCGGGTCCGGATGCGCGCGACCAGCTCTTTGGGATTGAACGGCTTGACGACGTAGTCGTCCGCGCCGCTCTCGAGGCCCTTGACGACATCCGCGGTGTCGCTCTTCGCGGTCAGCATGATGATGGGCGTGCCCGACTCCTCGCGGATGCGCGTGGCGACTTCGATTCCGTCCATTCCCGGCAGCATCAGGTCGAGGAGGACGAGGTCTGGATTGGATGTTCGGAAGGCTTCGACGGCCTGCGCGCCATCCGAGCAGAAGACGGGCTCGAAACCCTCCGTGCGCAACACGATGCCAATCATCTCCGCCAGGGCGGTGTCATCGTCGACAACGAGAATTCGCGGGTTCATGGTCCTCTAACGTTTTCGCACAACAGTAGTCGAGTGTGTGAAAGCATAATCCGGAGTTGTTCGCGCTAGCGTGAACGACCTGGCGACCATGGAGGGCTTGGCGTGACCGACGAGAATCTGTGGGCGTCCCCGGATGGCTCGAAACCCGCGACGCCGCCACAGCCTGGTGCCCCACAGCCTGGTGCGCCACAGTTCGGTGCGCCGCTGCCGCAGCCCGCCGGCGCCTGGGCACCGCCACCGAAGCCCGGACTCATCCCGCTCGCGCCGATGACGCTCGGCACCATCCTCGGGGCGTCGTTCCGGGTACTGCGGCGTAATCCGCGGCCCGTGGTGGGGGTATCCCTCATCGTCCAGGGGATCATCGCGATCGTGACGATCGTCGTGACCAGCTACGCGCTGACGTCGCTGGGAGGCATCCTCACCAGGGAACTCGCCGGCGCGCTCCCCTCAAGCGCCGAAATCGGCACCGTGTTCATTGCCTACCTCAACGACTTTGGGACCGCGGCGCTCGGGCTGATCGGCACCAACATCCTGCTCGGGATCGTCTCCCTCGAGGTCGCTCGCGCGACACTCGGCGAGAGGCTTCCGCTCGCGGCCCTCTGGCGTCGCGCCCGTGGCCGGCTGCTCGTATTGGTCGGCTGGGCACTCGCGATGGTTGCGGCGATCGTCCTGCTGTTCGGCATCCTGATCGGGCTCGTGGTTCTGGCGGTCGCCGGGGCGGCCGGGAGCTCTGGGAACAATGTCGGCGGCGCACTCGTCGCGATCGTGCTCGGCCTTCTCCTGCTCTTCGGCGGCGTGATCGTCCTGCTCTGGCTCGGCGTCAAGCTGAGCCTCGTGCCGACAGTCCTCGTTATTGAGCGACTGACCCTCGGCGGGGCGATGCGGCGCTCCTGGGCGCTCACGAGGGGCTACTTCTGGCGGACCCTCGGCATCGAGTTGCTCGTCTGGCTGATCCTGTCCGTCGCAAGCGGGGTAATCGAGACGCCCGTGGCCGGGATCCTCCTCGTCGTCAACGGCCTGACGCATCCGACCGGGTCGGGCCTCGACGCGCTGGCCGCGACCGACACACTCAGTGTTGTGATCACGACAGTCCTCAAGGCGATTGTCGCGACCATCACCGCGATCGTGTCGACCGCATCGACTGCGCTCATCTATCTCGACCTGCGCATCCGCAAAGAGGGACTCGACCTGCAGCTCATGCGATTCGTGGATGCCCGCCAGGCCGGCCGCACCGATGTTGCCGACCCGTACCTCGTGGCGCCGCCGCTGCCAGACGCGACGAACACATGAGTCACGGGCTCTCGCTTCCGATGTCCGCGACGGCGCCGCCGCTCGATCCCACCGCGCAGCAGGCGCGCCAACAACTGCTGAACGAGCTGTCGAAGCCCGAGTATGCGCAGGCAAAGCCAACCCTCTGGGACGACTTCCTCAAGTGGCTCGAGAACCTGCTGAACGGGCTGCGGCCGCAAAGCAACCTCGGGATCACCGGATTCAACCTCGGACCGGCGTTGATCATCCTGCTCGTGCTCGCCGCGCTCGTTGTGGCTTTCCTCGTGTTCGGAGTGCCTCGGCTCAATCGAAGGAGCAGGGCCGTTGGTGCGCTGTTCGGCGATGACGACGAGCGCGACTCGGTGACCCTGCGCCGGGCGGCCGAGCGCGCGGCGGCATCCGGCGATTTCGCCACCGCGATCGCCGAGGCATTCCGGTCGATCGCTCGGGGACTGTCGGAGCGCACGGTGGTCAGCACCTTCCCCGGCACGACGGCGGACGGTTTTGCGCGGCAGGCGGCGGCATCCTTCCCGGCATCGGCCGACGCACTGCGAGTGGCAGCGGACTCGTTCGACGGCGTTCGCTACCTCGGCGCGCCCGGCTCGGAGCAGCAGTGGCTCGCGATCGCCGCACTCGAGCGCGAACTTCGGTCGGCGAAGCCGATCCTTCTCGGCACGCTCGAGGGAGTCTCGGCGTGACCGCGACACAGACTCCGGCCCACATTCCGACTCCGACTCCGACTCCGAACCAGGCGCCACAGCAGGGGCAACGAAAGTACGTTGGCTCCGAACAGAGCGAGGTCGTGACCCCAAGGATCCGGACGACGGCTCGACGGCTCGCGTTCTGGTTGGGGGCGATCGTCATCGTCGCGATCATCGTCCTCGCGATCCTCCTGCTCACGGCTCCGACCCCGAGCACGGCGCGACTGTCTGCGACCAACCCGAAACCCGTCGGCGCGAAGGCGCTCATCGAGGTGTTGCGAACCGATGGCGTGCACGTCGACAGCCCTCGCACGCTCGATCGCGCCGTTGCCGATCTGGGGTCCGGCAGTTCGGGTTACGGCGCGAACCCGACCGCAACGACCCTCGTGCTGTACGACCCGAACTCGATCCTGAGCCGCACCCAGCTGCGCGAGCTCCCCAACGTCACCAATCTTGTGCTGATCGAGCCGTCATTCGCCGAACTCAGCGAACTGGCGCCGACCATCAGCTCGGCCGGTTTCGTCTCATCGGGGGCGAAGGCGGGCTGTGACTTCGGGCCCGCGGAAAGGGCGGGTACGGTCGCCGGCCTCGACAAGGGCTATCGGATCGCGAGTGGACCGGATGTCACAGGGGCAGAGCCGATCCACTGTTTCGCGGGCAGCAGCAGCAGCAGCGCAAGCTACTCGCTCATCCGCACGAACACCGGAACCTCGACGGTCACAGTCCTCGGCAGCACGAGCGTCCTCGAGAACGGATCAATCACCCGCGCGGGTAACGCCGCGCTGGCGCTCGGGCTGTTCGGGGAGACGAAGAATCTCGTCTGGTACCTGCCGTCGCTCTCCGACTACACGGTGGCGCAGGATGGCATCATCCCGGTTCCGCCGTGGGTGACGCTCGCGATCACGCTCGCCGGACTCGTCGTCCTCGCGGCGGCATTCTGGCGCGGGCGGCGCCTCGGGCCCGTGGTCATCGAGCGTTTGCCGGTTGTCGTCAGGTCGAGCGAGACGGTCGAGGGCCGGGCGCGGCTGTACCAGAAGGCGTCATCCCGAACGCACGCGCTCGACGGGCTGCGGATCGGAACCCTGACCCGGCTCGCCGTCCTCTGCGGGCTGCCCAAGCGGGCATCCCTCGACGATGTCATCGGGGCCGTCGCACGCGAAACCGGTCGACCGGCACCCGAGCTGCGCGCGCTTCTGGTGGATGACATCCCCAGAACCGACGCCGACCTCGTTCGTGCCTCAGACGACCTCCTCAGGCTCGAACGCGAAGTCGCGGCCGCGACCCGACCCGCGTGACCCGATCCGTGAATCCCAATCCAGGTGAACAGAGAGAATGGCTCAATGACTGACAGTGACCTTCGCGGGGCCTTCTCGCGTGTTCGATCCGAGGTGGGAAAGGCCGTCGTCGGCCAGGATGCCGCGGTGACGGGCCTGATGATCGCCCTGCTCTCGGGTGGCCACGTGCTGCTCGAGGGTGTGCCGGGCGTCGCGAAGACGCTGCTCATCCGCACGCTCAGCCAGACCCTCTCGCTCGAGTCCAAGCGTGTGCAGTTCACCCCGGACCTGATGCCCGGGGACGTTACGGGATCGCTCGTCTACGACGCCAAGAGAGGTGAGTTCGAGTTCCGCGCGGGGCCGGTGTTCACCAACATCCTGCTCGCCGACGAGATCAACCGCACGCCTCCGAAGACGCAGTCGGCGCTGCTGGAAGCGATGGAGGAGCGCCAGGTCTCCGTGGATGGCGAGACGAGAAAGCTTCCCGTGCCGTTCATGGTCGCCGCCACCATGAACCCGATCGAGTACGAGGGTACGTACACGCTGCCGGAGGCGCAGCTCGACCGGTTCCTGATGAAGCTCATCCTCGACCTGCCCGAGCGCACGGATGAGGTCGAGGTGCTTCGGCGGCACGCCGCGGGGTTCAACCCGCGCGACCTCACCGCCGCCGGTGTCACGCCGGTACTGAACGCGGACCAGCTCGCCGAGGCGCAGGCGGCAGCCGCCGGGGTGGGCGCCAGCGCGGACGTCATCGGCTATGCGGTCGATCTCGCCCGCGGCACACGGCAGAGTCCATCCGTGAAACTCGGCGTCAGCCCCCGCGGGACGACGGCGCTCCTGTCGGCGGCGAAGTCCTGGGCGTGGCTCAACGGTTCGACCGCGATCACGCCGGACCACGTCCAGGCGATGGTGCTTCCGGTGTTGCGTCACCGCATCCAGCTCCGCCCGGAGGCCGAACTCGAGGGCGTGTCGGCCGACACCATCCTGCGGTCGGTCCTGCAGCAGGTCCAGGTGCCGATCTAGCCATGGACCGGATTCTGGATTTCTGATGGCGCGGGTCTTCTGATGGCACGGAATTTCTGATGGCACTGTCTGGATGGTTCGTCGGGCTGCTCGCGCTGGGCGTCTTCCCCGTCGTGTTGCTCGGCAACTTCGCGGCCGTCGCCGGCTGGGTCGGGTTCGTCGTGCTTCTGGCCGCGCTCGACCTTCTGCTCGCGGCGTCGGCGCGCGCGGTGAAAATCGGACGTGACCT